>NZ_BAABBA010000035.1:0-21187 GCF_039537705.1 Georgenia daeguensis | reverse complement strand
GAACGGCCGGCTCGAGCACCTGCGCGGCTCCGCCCTCGGCTTCCGCAACCTCACCAACTACATCGCCAGATCACTGCTGGAGACCGGCGGATTCAGACCCCAGCTACACCCTGGATTGTGAAGAGCCGAGATACCTCGACGCTGATCCATGGTCGCCCCCTAGGCGCCACCGGCTGCCGACCTCGCCGGACGGTCTTGATTCTCCTCCTCCGGGTGCTGCCGCGGCGGCCGATTCGTCACCGTGCGCCTGCCGCCGCGTCGGGAATCTCACACGGAGGCGCCGAGCCGCAGGCTTAGGGTTATCGACCATGGCTTCCGTAACCCGTGCCAGCGACCCGCGGACGAGCCGGCTCCGCAGCCTGGACGGGCTCCGGGGCGTGGCGGCCGTGGTGGTGCTCGTCCACCACGCCCTCCTGACGGTGCCGGCGCTGGCCGCGGCGTACTACCCCTCCGCCGGCTCGGCCGAGAGCCGTCCGCTGCTGTGGTTGTGGACCAGCTCGCCCCTCCACCTCCTGTGGGCCGGCGGCGAGGCGGTCCTGCTGTTCTTCGTGCTGTCCGGCACCGTGCTGACCCTGCCGGCGCTGCGGAACCCTGCCTTCTCGTGGGCCGCGTACTACCCGCGTCGACTGGTGCGGCTGTACGTCCCGGTGCTCGTCGCGATCGCTCTCGCGATCGTGACGATCGAGCTGCTGCCCCGCGACTCGGAGGCGAACCTCGGGCCGTGGATGGCGGCCCGGCCGGACCGGTACTCCGTGGAGGGTCTGCTGCGGGACCTGCTGCTGATCGACGGCGTCTCACGGGTCGTGAGCCCGCTGTGGTCCCTCCAGTGGGAGGTCATGTTCTCGCTTCTGCTGCCGATCTTCGTCGGCTTCGCCATGTTCGTCGTCCGCGCCCCGGTCGCCGCGGCGGCGATGGTCACGGCCCTGGTGCTCATGGGGTCGACGTTCCAGGAACCGATCTACTTCTATCTCGGCACCTTCGCCGTCGGCTCGCTCCTGGCCGCCGTCGGTCCGCACCTGGAGGCCGCCGCCGAGCGGGTCAACGGGGCCCGGAGGGCGGGGGCGTTCTGGGCGGCGTTCCTGGTCCTCGCCGTCCTCGCGACGACGTCGCACTGGTTCACCAGTCCCTTCGGCGGCGCCCCGGCCTCGCCCGCCCCCGGCTTCCTCAGCGTCGTCGGCGTCACGATGCTCGTCCTGGCCGCGTGGTTCTGCCCCGCCGTCCGCGGTCCGCTCGAGGGACCGGTGGCCCAGTGGCTCGGCCGCGTCTCGTTCAGCCTCTACCTCGTGCACGAGCCGCTCATCATCGCCCTCCGCCACCAGTTCGACGGGCTGCCCGTGTGGCTCACGGTTCTCATGGCCGTGGCGCTGTCCTTCCTCGTCGCCGCGGCCTTCACCCGGTGGGTCGAGGTCCCCAGCCACCGCCTGGCGAAGCGGGTGGGCGCGGCGGCCCAGCGCCTGCGTCAGACCGTCCGGCTCGAGATGCCTCCCGCCGCCGTGCCGGGGGCGCGGCTGGCGTGGCTGGGCGGCGCGCCGACGGCGGTCGACCCGCGCGCCAGGCGCCTTCCGCCCCGGCACGGCGCACCGGCGGGAACGCGGTCGGGCGGGGACCGGAGGTCGTCGCTCTCCCGACCGGCTACCGGTCGAGCGCCTCGTTGACCGCCTCGGCGAGCGCGCGGTAGCCGGCGGCGTTGGGGTGGATGCCGTCCTGCGTGATCAGGTCCGGGCGTCCGCCGAGCGGGTGACCGACCTCGAGGTACTCCCCGCCGACGCGCCGGACCTCCTCGCGGACGTCCCGTCCCTGGGCGATCAGGTGGGCGGGGTAGGCCGTCGAGTCCCAGAACGGCGAGACCGCGTAGATCCGGGCGTCTGGCAGTCCCTCGCGCAGGGTCGCGAAGGTCTCGGCGGCCGCGGCGGCGACGTCGTTGCCCCGGTCGTTGCGCCCGCCCGCGACGACCACGATCTCCGGCGCGAGGTCGACCACCTCGTGAGCCACCTCGGGGTAGGTGGGGCAGGTGCCGTACCGGCAGCGGTCCGCGGGGACGGCGACCGTCCAGCCGGTGCCGCCCCGGCCGACGTTGAGCTCGCGCCAGCCCTGCTCCTGCGCGACGAGGGAGGTCCAGCGCACTCCCTCGCCGCCCTCCGCCGCGGTGTAGGAGTCGCCGACGAACACTGCCGTCGGCGGTTGCTCCGTCTCCTCCGCCGTGGAGGCGGCTCCGGCGGCCCCGCCGAGGATCGCGAACGTGCCGCGGGACATCGCCACCGCCCCGGCGGCGACCAGACAGATCAGGACCAGTCCGACCACCCACGCGGGACGGGGCCGGAGCGACTTGCGGGCTGACATGCCCCGAATCCTGTCATCACCGTCGGCACGCGCGCTCAGCGGTCACCCGACGATGGGTAAGAATGGCCCCATGCGAGGAATCATTCTGGCCGGCGGGTCCGGCACCCGGTTGCACCCGATCACCCAGGGCGTGAGCAAGCAGCTCGTGCCGGTGTACGACAAGCCGATGGTCTACTACCCGCTGACCACCCTGATGCTCGCGGGGATCCGCGACGTGCTCGTGATCACCACCCCGCACGACGCCGAGTCCTTCCGCCGGCTCCTGGGCGACGGCTCCCAGTTCGGCATCTCGATCTCCTACACCGTCCAGGAGGTCCCGAACGGGCTGGCGCAGGCCTTCGTCCTGGGCGAGGACTTCGTCGGCGACGACTCGGCCGCGCTGGTGCTGGGGGACAACATCTTCTCCGGACCCGGCATGGGCAAGACCCTCGCCCGCTTCGAGGACATCGACGGCGGCGCGGTCTTCGCCTACCACGTCTCCGACCCGACCGCGTACGGCGTCGTCGAGTTCGACAAGGACTTCCGGGCGATCTCCCTCGAGGAGAAGCCCGCCGAGCCCAAGAGCTCCTACGCCGTGCCTGGGCTGTACTTCTACGACAACGACGTCGTCGAGATCGCCAAGAACCTCGAGCCCTCGGCGCGCGGGGAGTACGAGATCACCGACGTCAACAAGGCCTACCTGGAGCAGGGCAGGCTCAAGGTCGAGGTCCTCCCCCGCGGCACCGCGTGGCTCGACACCGGCACGTTCGACTCCCTCGCCGACGCCACCGCGTTCGTGCGCACCGTCGAGGCCCGGCAGGGGCTGAAGATCGGCTGCCCGGAGGAGGTCGCCTGGCGCAAGGGCTGGCTCTCCGACGACGAGCTCGTCGAGCGCGCCGAGCCGCTGCGCAAGTCCGGCTACGGGGAGTACCTGGTCTCGCTGCTGACCGACCGGATCTGAGCACCGCGGGGCCCGGTCGCCGCGACGGGGCCCCGCGCAGTCCGCGGTCTACCGGCCGAGGACGGTACTGGCGGCTGCGCTCCACCGCTGCGCCCAGTCCCCGATGGGCTCGACCCCGGCGCGCTCGAGGGCGGCGTGCCCGAGCACGGAATAGCTGGGCCGGGGGGCCGGCCGCACGAAGGCGTCCGACGTCGTCTCCCTGACCATCTCGGGGTCCTTGCCGAGAGACTGCACGATCGCGCGGGTGAACCCGTGCCAGGACACCTGGCCCGACGACGTGGCGTGGTAGGTCCCCGCCGGCACCTCGGCCTCGACCATGCTGATCACGAGATCGGCGACGTCCGCGGTCCAGGTCGGCTGCCCCACCTGGTCGGCGACCACCTGGAGCTCGGGCCGGTCGGCCGCCAGCCGTGCCATCGTCTTGGGGAAGCACCCGCCGTGGGCGCCGTACAGCCACGCCGTGCGGACCACGAGGTGGTCGGGGTTCTCCGCGCGCACGGCCCACTCCCCGGCCGCCTTGGTGCGCCCGTAGGCGGACCGGGGCGCCAGGGCGGCGTCCTCGGCGTACGGCTCGTCGGACTCACCGTCGAAGACGTAGTCGGTCGAGATCTGGACCATGCGCGCCCCGGTCTCCCGGGCGGCCCGGGCGAGCAGCTGCGGCGCGACGGCGTTGAGCTCGAACGCGGCCGCCTCCTGGGCCTCGGCGTCGTCGACGGCGGTCCAGGCCGCGCAGTTGACGACGATGTCCACGTCGCGCACCTCCCGGGCCACCGCGCGGGCGTCCGTGACGTCGAGGTCGGAGCGACCGAGCGCCCGCACCTCCTGCCCGTCCCCCGCCAGGCGCTCCACCAGGTCGGTGCCGAGCATCCCCGCCGCCCCCGTGACGATCCACCTCATGCGTCCACCTTCCGTCGTTGCGTTCTGCTCCGGCGAGCCTAGTGCCGGGATCCCGTCGCTCCGCGCCCACGCCCGTGCCACCCCTCCGCCACCCACCCCTCCGCCGCCCCGCCCCGACCGTCCCCTCCGCCGTCGTTCTGGTGCGTCTCCCGTCATTCGGTGCCCGCTCCTGCACGCACCGAGGTGCGGAACACGCACCGAAACGCGGAACACGCACCGAGAACGCGCAGGGCGCGGAGCGGTCGCCCGCGGCGCCGGGCCGCGGGCCCGGCTAGGGTTGCCGAGCACATCCGAACGCGAGAAGGAGTTGCTCCGTGGAGTTCCGAGAGCTGAAGGTCCCCGGCGCGTGGGAGATCACGCCGAAACAGTTCGGCGACTCCCGCGGGGTCTTCCTGGAGGCCTTCAAGGAGGGCCCCTTCGTTGAGGCGGTCGGCCACCCGCTCGACCTCAGGCAGGCCAACTCGTCGGTCTCGGCCGCCGGTGTGGTGCGCGGCATCCACTTCGCCGACGTGCCGCCCTCGCAGGCCAAGTACGTGATGTGCCCGCGCGGTGCCGTCCTCGACGTCGTCGTCGACATCCGGGTCGGCTCCCCGACCTTCGGGCAGTGGGACACCGTTCTGCTCGACGACACCGACCGCCGCGCCATCTACATCTCCGAGGGTCTCGGCCACGCCTTCTGCGCCCTCGAGGACGACTCGACCGTCGTCTACCTGTGCTCGGCGCCCTACGCGCCCGGCCGGGAGCACGGGGTCAACCCGCTCGACGAGGCCGTCGGCATCACGTGGCCGTCCGAGGACCGGGCCGGCCGTCCGCTGGAGCTCCTGCTCTCCGACAAGGACACCGCCGCGCCCGGGCTGCGGGAGGCCGAGGAGCAGGGGCTGCTGCCCCGCTACGACGCCGTCCAGGAGTACATCGCCACGCTGCGCCGCTGATGGCCGCGCTGCCCCGCGTCGTCGCCGTGGTGGTGACGTACCAGCCGGACGTCACGCTCACCGCACCGCTCCTGCTCGCCCTGGCCGGCCAGTGCGAGCAGGTCCTCGTCGTGGACAACGGCTCCGAGCCGGCCCGCCGGGAGCGGCTGCGGGCGGCGTGCGCGGCCGCCGGCGCCGAGCTGGTCGAGCTGGGCCGAAACGAGGGCATCGCCCGGGCCCAGAACATCGGGATCGAGCGCGCCCTCGACGCGGGCGCCGACGCGGTGCTGCTCTCGGACCAGGACTCGCTGCCGGCCCCGGACATGGTTGAACGCCTCCTGGACGGCCTCGACCGGGCGACGGCGCGCGGCCGGGCGGTGGCCGCCGTCGGGCCGGTGTCGACGGACACCCGCTCGGCGACGGAGCAGATGGTCTACGTCTCGCGCACGTGGGGCCCGCGGCGGGCGCGGCCGGAGGAGAGCCGGGACGGGCTCGTCGAGGCGGCCTTCCTCATCGCCTCCGGCTGCCTGGTCACGGCGGCGGCGCTGCGGGACGTCGGCCCGATGAACGAGGAGTGGTTCATCGACCACGTCGACCTCGAGTGGGGGCTGCGCGCCCGCCGGGCGGGCTACGCGCTCCTCGCGGTCACCGAGGCCCGGCTCGACCACGAGCTCGGCGACCGGCTCGCGAAGATCCCGGGGCGCGCGCAGGAGGTGCACGTCCACTCCCCCGTCCGGACGTACTTCATCTCCCGGAACACGGTGCTCCTGGTCCGGTCGGGCCTGATGGGCTGGCGCTGGAGCGTGGGCTACGTGGTGTGGCTCATGAAGTACGTCGCGTTCAACGTCGTCGTCCCCGCGGGGCGGCTGCGGCGGGCGGCCCTCATGGCCCGCGGCCTGCGCGACGGTCTGCTCGGCCGCACCGGCCCCCTTCCGCACGGAGCGGTCGGCCGTCAGTGACGCGCGACCGTCAGGAGGCGGTCGCGCGGCCCAGCCGCCGGGCGCGGTGCCGCACGTCGGCGGCCCCGGCCAGCCCGAGCAGGAAGTCGGCCGCGGTCAGGAGGACGCGGGAGAGCAGGACCGTGACGACGACGGAGCCGGGGCCGAGCTGCCCGGCGAGCGCGACGGCGAGCACGGCCTCCCGCACCCCGACGCCGGCGGGGACGACCACGACGAGGAAGCCGATCGTCCAGGCGAGCGCGTACCCGCCCGCGGCCAGGGCGAAGGACCCGAGCGACGCCGGTGCACCCAGCGCCGAGATCACGAGCCACACCTGCAGGCCGGCGAGCACCCAGCCGAGGAGGGCCCAGAGCGCGGACGCGGCCACGCCGCGGAGGGTGAGGGGCTTCTCCAGCGGCGGTCGGCGCGTCAGCCGCAGCGCGACCGACAGGAGCCTGTTCAGCACCGGCGGCGCGAGGAGCAGCACGAACAGCGGGAGGAACCAGCCGACCCAGCCGTACCGGCCGGCCAGCTCGGCCGGTCCGACGACGAGGGCGGCGGCCGCCAGGATCATCGCGGTCACGATGGACACGAGGATGGCGACCACCATGACGGAGATCGAGCGCCGGCGCGGGATCCGCAGGTCCGTGCCCATCTCGGCGGCGGCCAGGAAATTCCACACGCCGCCGGGGAGGTACTTCCCGAGCTGCGAGACGAGGAAGAGCCCGCCGGCCTCCCGGACCGTGAGCACCGAGCCCATGTCGTGCAGGACCGCACGCCAGGACATCATGGTGACGAGGACGTAGGCGACGCCGACGGCGAAGCTGAGCGCGACCGTCGCCGGCGGGATGGACGCCAGCGCCGCGCTCACCTGCTCCCACTGGCTGGCGACCGCCCACACCGCCGCGGCCAGCGCGACGACGACGAACCCCCTGCGGACCCACGGGGACCGCAGCAGCCGGAGAACTCTGCTCATCGGGCGAGCACCTCGACGAGCGGCGCGGTCACGGCGCGCGCGGTGAAGCGCTCCCGCGCGCGGCCGGCGCCCGCCCGGCGCACGTCGGCGAGCGTCGCCGGGTCGGCGGCGAGAGCCGCGAGCGCACCGGCGAGCGCCTCGGCGTCACCCGGCGTCACCAGCACGGCGTCGTCCCCGAGGGCGCGCCGCTGCGGCTCCGTGTCGCTCGTGACGACGGCGCAGCCCGCGGCGGCCCCCTGGTAGACCTTGTTGGGCACCACGTTCAGCGCCTTCGCGGTCGTGCCGAAGATGCCGAGGCACACGTCGTGGGAGGCCACGAGCGCGGGCAGCTCGCCGCCGTCGACCCAGCTGTGCCACGTCACGCCGGGGAGCCCGTCGACGCGAGCGTGGACCGCGTCGGAGTCCTGCCCCGAGCCCACGAGGGTGGCGCGGACCTCGACCCCGCGGTCATGGAGGAGGCGCAGCGCCTCGCCGACCACCTGCGTCCCCTGGAGGGGGGTGAACAGGCCGAAGAAGACCACGGAGAGAGCGCTCCCGCCCTCCCTCTCCGGCGCGCCGGCGCCGGCCTCGAACCAGCTGCTGGTGGCGCCGACGGGCACGACGACCGCGGAGCCCCGCCGGCGGGCGGGCACCAGCTCGCGATGCTCCGGGGTGTCGACGACGATCACGTCGGCGGCCCCCAGGGCCAGGCGGTCCAGCAGACCCAGGAGACGGGTGCGCAGACCGTCGCCGGCACCGCGGTCCCGGGCCGTGCCGGCCGCGAAGATCAGGTGGTCCAGCACGATCTGCGCCCGGGGGAAGAGCAGGCGCGCCAGGAGGACGTCGAAGTGGCCGAGGTACCCGACGAGGACGTGCGTCGGGCGCTGCGCCCCGCGCAGCCGGACCGCCCGGCCCGCCAGGGCGCCCCAGCGACCGAGGAGCCGGCCGACGAACCGGGGCAGCGACGAGGGGTTCTGCAGGAACGAGACCCGCTGCGCCGTGGACAGTCCCAGCGGCTCGACGATCTCGCTCACCGGCAGGCCGTGCTCGCGCAGGCCGTCGATCAGGACCTGGACCCTGGGGTGCGCCTTGACGTCGTACGTCCCGAAGGCGAGCACCCTCACCGCTGAGGGACCGTCTCGCCGTCCACCGGGACGACGGTCTCACCGGTCGCCGTCGTCGCGGGGCGGGCGCCGGGGACGGCGTCGGCCGGTGCGCCGAAGCGCGGCATCCCGTCGTGCCCGTCGGGGAGGAGGTACGGCTCACGCGCCCGTCCGTCGCCCGCCGGGAACAGGGCGACCTCCGTGGGCGGCCGGTACTGCATCTCCTTGAGCCGCTCCAGCGACTCCTCGAGGAGCACGCGGTTGGTGCGCAGCAGGTCGGCGATGATCAGCAGGGCGAAGCTCAGCAGCGCACCGACGAGCATCGCGGTGCCGAAGATGAGGGACTGGACGTGGCCGCCGGCCGTTCCCATGAACCAGAAGACGAGGAAGCGCACGAACGGGATCAGGGCGGCGACGAGCATGATCGTCCCCAGGCCGCCGAGCACGATGTGCGGCTTGAACATGAGGTACGACCGGGTGATCGCCGTGCCCGACTTGAACATGTGCTGCCAGATGTTCTTGAACAGGCGCGACTCGCGGGTCTTCGCGTTGGTCGTGATCGGCAGGGACTCGATGCGCAGGCGCTTGTTGCCCGCCTGGATGATGGTCTCCATGCAGTAGCTGAACTGCGTGACGACGTTCAGCCGGATCAGCGCCGCCTTGGAGTAGGCGCGGAAGCCGCTCGCGGCGTCGGGGAGGTCCGTGCCCGCGGCGACGTTGACGACCTCGGACCCGACCTTCTGCATCGCCTTCTTGAACGGGGAGAAGTGCTCGATCTTCGACGTCTGCCGGTCCGCGATGACGACGTCCGCCTCGCCCCGGACGATGGGCTGGACGAGATCGGTGATCCTCGCCTGCGGGTACTGGTTGTCCCCGTCGGTGTTCACGACGATGTCGGCGCCGTGCGCGAGCGCGTAGTCGACGCCGTCCCGGAACGACCGCGCCAGGCCCATGTTGCGCGCGTGCCGGACGAAGTGCGTCACGCCGTGCTCCCGGGCCACCTCGATTGTCCGGTCGGTCGAGCCGTCGTCGACGACGAGGATCTCGACGGAGTCGATCCCCGGGATCTCCCGCGGGATGGAGCGCAGGACGAGGGGGAGCGTCTCCTCCTCGTTGAGGCACGGCACCTGGACGAACAGCTTCATGATCTCCTCGCGCAACTCGACGGCTCACGTCGGCTCGAACCCACGCCGTCCGCGGTGTCTCCAGCACACAGAACCGACGGCCTGTACGCGTTGTCGGCGTCCAGGCTATCGCAGCGCCCCCTGGCCGACGCTGTCGACCTGGTCACAGGGCGTGTTCGCCGCCGGACCGCGCGCTCCGCCGCCGGGGTCGGAGGACCGCCTGGTACGTCCAGCCTCCGAGCAGCCCGACGAGGGTGACGAGCGAGACCCAGGGCAGCACCCCCCAGCCCGCCGGCTCGTAGGAGAGCTCCACCGTGTGCTCGCCCGCGGGGACCGGGACGCCCTTCATGGCGTGGTCGGCGCGGACGATCGGGACCTCCTCGCCGTCGACCCGTGCGACCCAGTCGGGCTGGTACGCGTCCGCGATCACGAGCATCCCGTCGCCCTCGGCGTCCACGCGGACCCGCTGGTGGTCGTCGGCGTCCAGCTCGACCACGACCTCCGCCGGGGCGGAGCCGAACGAGGCGCCGTCGGCGTCGTCCGGGTCGAGCAGCACGGTCTGGTCCGGGGCCTCGCCCATGAGCGAGGCGCACTCCTCGGCAGAGGCGCAGGCGGCGGCGTCGGAGGCCCACCGGAACCGGGGCAGGGCCGTCGCCCGCTCGTAGACCTGCGCCTCGGCGGCGTCGACCAGGTCCAGGTCGTCGTCGGCGGGTGCGGTGACCACCCCCACCCAGGCCTCGCCGGTCTGGGGTGCCCCCGGGCCGGCGGCGACCACCGAGACCGCCTGGCCGCCCTCCGCCCGCACGCGGACCTCGTACGCGCCCGCAGTCTCCAGGTGCTCCCCCGCGACCGGCACGGCGAACAGGCCCTGCGCGCCGTCCCGCACCCGCCGCTCCCCCTCGGCGAGCACGGTGCCGTCGGGGTCGACGACCTCGACGACGATGTGCGCCGGGTCCTGCGACTCGGCGACGTCCCCGATCGGGCTCGCGAGCTCGACCACCGCTGCGCGGAGCGGGGTCCCGGCGTCGACGGCCCGGCTCCCGGGCGCGTCCTGCAGGGTGACGCCCCGGCTCCGGTCCTGCTCGCCGTCGCCGAGGAGGGGCCCCGGCGGCAGGATGTTGGTGTCCAGGACGGCGTGCGAGACCGCGAACCGGTCGAGGACCGGGCTTGTCAGCGAGTCCAGGTTGCTGAGGGTGTGGTACGTCGGCGTGATGAACATGTTCGCGTCGGCCTGGAGCAGCAGGTCTCTCCACTCCGGCGGGACGAAGATGTGCCCCGAGAGGGAGCGGATGTCCGAGACCTGCCCCGCGCCGCCCCAGTAGGCGCTCGAGACGCCGACCATGCGCTCGTGGCCCAGGTTCTCCCGGAGGAAGGTGTCCGTGGAGGTCTGCGGGTAGAGGAGCTCCGGGTCGGTCCGCGGCCAGAACGCGTTGGTGAACATGAGCCCGTCCAGCGCGAGCAGCACCGGGATCAGCAGGGCGGCGAGGGACCGGGACCCGCGGAGACCGGCCATGATCCACGCCCAGGCGGCGCTCACGCCCAGGCCGCAGGCGAGGCCGACGAGGACCGAGAAGCGCACCAGCGACCACTCGCCGGCCCCCGGCGCGAGGGACCGGGCGCCGAGCGCGGCGGCCACCAGCAGCACGGGCGCGGCGACGACGCCGAGCCACGGGAGCCAGCGCCGCTCGCCGCGGGAGCGGCGCACGGCCTCGAACCCGAAGGCGGCCAGCATCGCCAGCATGAGGCTGCCCACGCCGCGCATCCGGTGGAGCGGCGAGTTGTCCATCAGCGGCAGCAGGTGGACGAGGTAGTTCACCGTCCCGCCGAGGAAGGTGACGGCGAAGCCGAGCGCGCCGGCGAGCAGCAGGAAGACCCGGACGCCCTTCGCACGGTCCGAGGGCAGGGGGAGCACCAGGGCCGCCAGGCACAGCACCAGGGCGCCCGTACCGATGAACGAGACCCCTTCGACCGGGATGACGCTCCCCCACCGCGGGAGGCCCTCGGCGCACGTCCCGAGCGCCTGCGGGTAGGCGGCGGTGAGGATCTCGCGGGCGCCGAACGTGCCCTGCCACAGGTTCTGCCGGTACTCGAGGTCCGTGCCGGAGAGCTGGTTGAGCCAGGGGACCAGCTGGAAGGCGACGAGGGCGACGGCGACGACGCCGCCCCCGACGGCGAGCGCGGGCGCCTTCCCCCAGGCGAGCCACCACCCCTGGTCCGCCCGTCCCTCGCCGTTCGCCGCCTGGCGGCGGCGCTGGTGGTTGATCACGACCAGCCGGAGCAGCGCGTACGCGGCGGCGAGGTAGACGGTGTGGACCGCGATGGCGGGGAAGCCGCCGAGGACCATGCCGGCGACCACGAGCGGGAACGGCAGCGCCGAGCGGAGCGTCCGGTCCTGGACGAGCCTCTCCACGGCCCAGAAGACCAGGGGGAAGAACGCCGCCGTCCTGGTCTGCGGCCAGTTGGTCCACATCACCATGAACGACCCGGTGGCGTACAGGAAGCCACCGATGACGCCCGCCCCGGTGGACAGGCCCAGCCGGCGGCCCCACGCGATGGTCCCGGCCAGGATGAGGGCGATCTCGAAGAGCTTGATCCACGCCGTGACGGTCGTCTCCGGGAAGGGCAGCGCGGCGATGACGATCGGGGAGCTCACCCCCTGGGGCGGGGCGGCGGCGAGCATCGTCCCCGCCGAGGCGGCGTTGTCCCACAGCGGGGCGACGTCGCCGTCGGCGATGCGGTCACGGAAGCTCAGGAGGGTCGGGATCGTGCCGTCGACCGTGTCCGAGACGCACTGGTTCGTGACCTCCTCGACGGTGCTCGACTCGACCCACGGCGCCCGCTGCTGCATCAGGTCGCCGGCGGCGAAGAGGCGCAGCCCCAGCAGGGAGGGGCCGAGCATGACGACGACGAGGAGGACGGGAGCGATCCAGGACGCCAGCCGGGTCCTCGCCAGCAGGCGGTGCCGCGGCGAACCCACCCGGGATGCCTTCTCCTGCCCGGGCAGCTTGCCGGCGGTCACGAGGCCCGACGCTTCGCCGCGCGGCGGACGACCTTGCGCACGAGCCCGGCTGCACCGTCGCGCCGGTAGACGCGGCGGGCCGCGGCGGCCCCGCGGACGAGCCCGTTGCTGCGGAGCGCGGCCGGGACCCGGCTGCGCCTCGCGGGCACCTCGTACGCCTCGACGAACGCGTCGGCGGCCGACCACGGCTCGTCGTCGAAGACCGGTTCCCACGTGCTGCCGGACCGCGGCCCCTCGGCGCGCACGATGGCCGCGGCGGCGTGGAGGTTGTCCAGGTAGACCTGGCCCTGCAGGTGGGGCGACCAGCGCAGGAGCGCCTCGCGCCGGGCGAGCGAGCCCACCCGGCGGCGCAGGACCACGTCGTCGAGGAGCGCGTCCAGGGCACCGACCCAGTCCTCGTGCCCGGCGGCGAGGAACCCGGTCCTCCCCTGCTCGACGGCCTCCCGGAACGGCTCCGTCGGAGAGGCCACCACCGGCGTCTCGACCAGGGCGGCCTCGAGCCACTTGATGGCGGACTTGGCCTCGTTGAACCGGCCGTTCCCGGTGAGCGGGGCCAGGCAGACGTCGACGTCGCGCAGCACCTCCGGCAGCTCGTGCCAGGGCACGAAGGGAAGCCGCCGGACCCGCGGCGCCACCGCCTCGAGGGCGGCGGTGGGCTTCAGGTGCCCGCCGAGCCAGAGCTCGACGTCGGGCCGGGCGTGCATGACCTCCAGGACGGCAGGCTCGACCGAGGCCCAGTCGGCGTCGTGCGTGGTGGTGCCGGAGAAGTACCCGATCCGCAGCGGCCCGCCCTTGCGGGGCCGCCCGAGGGCACGTTCGCTCGCCCGGGCGAGGAGGGTCCCGACGCCGTTGGCGAACTGGCGGGCCGGGAGGCCGGTCACCGCGGTGGCGTGCCGACACAGCTCCGTGGTGCTGCCGATGAACATGTCGGCCTGCTCCATGGTGGTGCGGTAGCGCGCGACCCCGCGCCACCACAGCTCGAGCTCGGCGTCGCCGAGCCCGGCGAGCCCGTCGACCTGCCCGCGCAGCTCCGGGTCGAAGATCAGGTCGTCGACGTCGTACAGGACCGGCACGGTGGCGTCGTGTGCGCGGACCTCCGCGACGAGGTCGAGGATCTGCCGTGTGGCCGGCACGCGGTAGAGCACGACGGCGTCCGCGCCGAGCGCGGCGTCCCGGGCCGCGGGGTCGCGGTAGTGGTGCACGGTGGTCTCGACGCCCCGGAGCCGCAGCGCCTCCGCCGGGAGGTGGGCGCGGTACCTCAGCGGCGCTCCCTGGATGCCGACGACGAAGGCCACCCGCTCGATCCGGGGCCGGTCGGTCCCGGCGGCGTCGGCGGCGGGTTCGGAGCCGGCGGCGTGGAGCCGCTCGTAGGTGGCGAGCAGTCCCCGGGCCTGGTCCTCGAAGTCCCGCACGGGGACGATCGCCCCCCGCCCGACGGTCCGGGACGCCCACTCGCGGTCGTCGAGGAAGCGCACCATCGCCCCGGCCAGGGCCTCGGCGTCGCCCGCGGGGACGACGAGCCCGTTCTCCCCGTGGACGACCGCCTCCTCGGGTCCGAGGGTGTCGGTGCACACCACGGCCAGGCCCGCCCCCAGCGCCTCGCGGGTGAGGATGGAGTGCGACTCCCGCATCACGGAGGGCAGCACCAGCACGTCGTGCTCGCTCAGCACCGCGTCGAGCTCGTCGGGCGCGTAGGCGGGGCGGGTCCGCGCCCGGCCCCCCAGGGCGCCGTCGACGCCGCCGCTCACCCCGTAGAGGTCCAGCAGCCACCCGTCGCGGTCGCCCAGGCGGCGGGCGGCGTCGAGGAGGACGTCGATGCCCTTCATCGGGTCCTGGCCGCCGGCGAACATGAATCGGACCGGCCCGTCCAGGCTCCTTCCCGCACCTCCCGCGGGCGTGCCGACGGCGTCCGGGAGCGGCCTGGTCAACCCGTTCTCGTCGACCTCGACCTTCTCCGCGGGCACGCCGTTGGCGACGAGCACGCGGGCGGCGCTGGCGGAGGGGGCCAGCACGAGGTGGGCGGCCTCGAGCGCGGGCGCGAGCACGGCGTTGCGCCGGGCGAGCCAGTCGTGGTCGACCTCGCACGCGCACGATCCGCAGTCGACCACGAGGGAGCAGGGCCGCATGTCCCGGTCGACGAGGAACTGCCGCGCGCAGAACCACCAGAAGTCGTGCATGGTGACGACCACCCGCGCGCCGGCCTCCCGCGCCGCCGTGACGAGTGACCCGCCGAGGGTCTGGAGCGAGTGCACGTGGACGACGTCGGGGCGCACCTCGTGGAGCCAGGCGCGGAAGTCCTGCTCGACGGCGGGGTTGTGGCTGTTGCGGGGGTCCGACCACCCGGTCCAGGGCGTGGTGACCACCCAGCGCACGCTCACGTCGCCGTCGTGGTCCGTCCAGGTCGTCAGCGGCGCGAGCGCGTCGTCGAGATGACCGGCGTAGACGTAGCTCTCGTGACCGGCGGCGGCCACGGCGCGCGCCACCCGCTGGGGTACGAGCGTGCCCCCGCTGACGAAGTTGGGGGGGAAGTGGGCAGACACTTGCACGACTCGCACCGAGGGATCCTATCCGCCGGGGCGGGGCCCTCCCCCGCCGGGTCCGCCGGCGCCCCGCCCACGGGCGCCGGCGGGACCGCCTCAGCGGCGGGAGAGGCGCCACCGCACCTTGGCGACGACCGCGGAGGGGCCACCCTCGCGGAGATGGCGCCACACGGCGAGGGTGTCCAGGCGCACGCGCTGGAGCAGCGTGAGCCGGGTCCGGTGGCGCCGCCGCAGGCGACGGTCGAGCTCCTCGGAGTCCGCCGCGCGTCTCGGGCGCTCGCAGGCCTCCCCCAGCGGGGCGAGCACTGCCGGCCACCGGAAGCGCTCGGCCACGACGTCGACGTTCCGCCGCGCCTCGGCGCGCAGGTCGTCGTCGGTGAGAAGCTCCTCCAGCGCCGTCGCCAGGGCGTCGACGTCCTCGGCCGGGACGGCGCGCCCCAGCCCCTCGGCGGTGACCAGGTCGCCGAAGGCGTCGCCGTCGGTGCAGACGACGGGCAGGGAGGACCAGAGGTAGTCGAGGATCCGGGTGCGGAAGCTGAAGGCGGTCTCGATGTGGTCGAAGTGGGCGCTGACCCCGACGTCCGCGTCCAGCAGGTAGTCGGCCCGGCGCTCGTACGGCACCCAGTCCTCGTTGAAGAAGACGTGGCGCCCGGTCAGCGCGAGCTCGTCGGCGAGGGCCCGGGCGCGGCGGGCCGCCTGCGTCTCGGGCACGTCGGGGTTGGGGTGCTTCATCCCCATGAAGAACAGGCGGACGTCCGGGACCGTCTCCTTCACCCGGTCGATCGCGCGGATCACGGTGAACGGGTCGAACCAGTTGTAGACCCCTCCGCCCCAGACGACGACGCGGTCGTCCCGGCCGATCCCGGGCACGACACCCTTGATGGCGGCACCGGCCCGCGCGGGCGGCTCCGACGAGATCCCGAAGGGCACCACGGTGAGCAGCGACCGCAGGGAGGGGTCGGCGTCGTAGGTGGCGGGGTTGACGCGGCCGTGCGCGGCGAGGTGGCCGAGCCACAGGTCCCGCTGCTTCTCGGAGGCGCACAGGAAGAGGTCCCCGCGCAGCGCCTGGATCTCGAGCTCGGCCAGCGCGTTGTCGAGCGCCCCGTTGCGCTGCACGAGGTCCTTGCCGCGCTCGACCTCCAGCGACTCCAGGTGGAACGGGTCGTAGAGGTCGACCACGATCGTCTGGGGGCAGCTCTGCATCCAGGGGAAGGTGCGCATCACGTAGCCCTGGAGGACGACGACGTCGGCGCGCGCCACGTCGTCGCGGAACGCCTCGACGGTCGTCCGGCGTGCGCGGAAGCCGACCGCCGTCCGCTCGCACCGGCCGAAGGTCACCAGCTCGACGTCGTGGGACGCGGAGAGGTAGGAGGCGATCTCCCAGGCGCGGATGGCGGGGCCCGCCATCCGCTCGGCCAGGGTGTCGAGCGTGACGACGAGGACCTTACTCAACGTGACTCCTCGGCGTGAGCGCCGGGACGCTCCACCGCCCGCCCATGGTGATGTAGCCGCCGGACTCGAACGGGTTGCCGCGGCTGACGTTGATCCGCTGGGCCTCGCGCACGTAGTCGAAGATGTGCTGCGTCGTCGAGTCGACCACCGAGCAGTGCACGAGGAACGTCCCCATGGCGAGCGGCAGCGCCGGGATCGTCAGGTCGACGACGCCCGGGCCCTCGATGTGGTCGACGGCGAAGCCGAGGTCGCGCGTGTTGTTGCCCCAGAGGTAGGTGCCGTCGTGGGACTCGACGGCGAAGCCGAACACCGGGTTGTCGACGCGCTCGAGCGCGTTGTAGTGCAGCCGCATCGTGACGTGGGAGCCGGTGGCGATGGTGTCCCCGTACGGCTGGCCGTCGCGGTCGAGAAGCTCCACGCGCTCCACGACCGCCTCGCCGGAGCCCCAGTGCACCCGGCCGTCGGGATCGACCCGGATGTCGGAGCGGGCGGAGTCCTGGTACTTCTCCAGGACCACCTGGGCCTGCCCGACGTCCTTCAGCTCGCCGTGCGAGAGCCACGCGGCGTGGTCGGCCATGTTCCGCAGCTGCGGCATCGAGTGCGAGACGACGACGACCGTGCGCCCCTCGCGCCGGAAGTCGGAGAACTTCTCGGCGCACTTGTCCTGGAACGAGGCGTCCCCGACGGCGAGCACCTCGTCGACGAGCAGGATCTCCGGCTCGACGTGGATGGCGACGGAGAAGCCGAGCCGGACGTACATGCCCGAGGAGTAGTTCTTCACCGGCTGGTCGATGAACTCGGAGACGCCGGAGAAGTCGACGATGTCGTCGAACTTGCTGTCGATCTCGGCCTTGTCCATGCCCAGGATCGAGCCGTTGAGGTAGACGTTGTCCCGGCCGGAGAGCTCGGGGTGGAACCCGGAGCCGACCTCGAGCAGGGCGGCGAGGCGGCCGTTGGCCCGGATCGCACCCTTGTCGGGGTAGAGGATCTTCGCCATGCACTTCAGCAGGGTCGACTTTCCCGAGCCGTTGTCGCCCACCAGGGCGAAGGTCGACCCCTCAGGGATCTCGAACCCGACGTCCCTGAGCGCCCAGAAGTCCTCGTGGACGGACCGGCGGCCACGCATGATCGCGCTCTTGAGCGTCTGGTTCCGCTCCTTGTAGATGCGGAACTTCTTGGAGACGTTGTCGACGTCCACAGCAACCTGGTTCACAGTGCCTCGGCCAGTCCCTTCTCGTGACGCTTGAAGACCTGGTAGCCCAGGAGGAACACACCGACGCTCCACGCGACGCAGACCGCCGTCGTCGACAGGTCCGGCCACCGGTTGTCGTAGAGCAGGTTGCGGAACGCCTCGGCGAAGTCGGTCATGGGGTTGAGCAGGTACAGGTCGAGGATCTCGACGGACCCGAAGATCGGCCCGATCTTCGCCGACTCCCCCGCCACGAGCGAGACCGGGTAGACGACGGGGGTGAGGTAGAACCACGCCTGGAAGATGATGCCCACGAAGTGCTGGGTGTCCCGGAAGTACACGTTCGCGATCGCGAGCATCATCGCGATGCCGGTGGCGAAGAGCGCGAGCAGCACCATGAAGAAGGCGGCGACCGGGAGCCAGGGCAGGGGGTTCCCGCCGGCAATGAGGAGCGCCACGAGCAGCACGATCATCTCGATGCCCCAGGACACCAGGTAGGACAGGGACGTCGAGAGCACGAGCGCGATGCGGGGGAAGTGCACCTTCTTGATGAGGTTCTCGTTCCCCACGAGCGAGCTCATGCCGCCGTTGACGACGTTCGTGAAGAACGTCCACGGGAGCAGCGCGCACAGCAGCCACAGCGCGAAGATGTCGAGGCCGCTCGGGTCACCCCGGTCCGGCTCCACCCGCATGATGAAGGCGAAGACGACCGTGTAGATCGCCATCGCCGCGAGCGGGTTGGCGAGCGACCAGAGCTGCCCGAGCGTGGTGCGCTTGTACTTGCCCTTGAGCTCTCGTCGCGTGAGGTTGAGCAGGAGCTCACGCGAATTCCGGAGATCGGTGATGACGCTCACTTCGCTCCTTTCTCTCGATCCGTGGAGCGAGCGGGTCAGTTTGCGGCGGACGCGAGGTCCGGGCCGGTCGGCATGAAGCGGTCGTCGCCCGCGAAGTCCCACCGGGTCGTGATGAGCCGGTACTCCCAGTCATGCACCGTGGGAATCCTGGTCCGCGACTCGAAGTGGTAGGCGGTGGCGTCCGGGAGCCACACCATCCGGTGGCCGGACCGGCCGACCTTGCGGGACAGGTCGACGTCGTTGAAGTTGGCGGGGAGCGCCTCGCAGAAGCCCCCGACCTCCTCGAACACCTCCCGTCGCAGGGCGGCTGCGGCGGCGGTGACGCCCGAGCACTCGCGGCTGATGACCAGCTCGGAGAAGTGCCCTCCCCAGCTCGCGTCCGCCCCGAAGTGCGTGTGGGTGATGTCGCCGCGGGAGTACCGGTGCCCGCCGTGCTGCAGCGTGCCGTCGGCGAACAGGAGCCTCGCCCCGGTCATGCCGACGTCGGGCTCGGCGAGCGGGGCGACCAGCCGCTCCAGGAACCTGTCCGAGACGATCTGGAGGTCGTCGTTGAGGAAGGCGACGACGTCACCCGTCGAGGCGAGGTAGCCCTCGTTGCACTTCTTGGAGAAGTTGAACGGCCCCACGAAGGGGACGAGGACGAGGTCGTCGCCCGCGAGCTCCTTCAGCTCGGCGAGGACGGCGGGCGGCGTGCCGTCGTCGTAGACGATCACGACCTCGACCGCGACGTCGCCCGGGTCCTTCAGGAACGAGCGCACGCACTCGACCACGAAGGCGCGCCACTCGCCCCAGACCATGCCGGAGGAACCGTTGGTCGGGATGACGACGCTGACGCGGTGCCCGGGGGCGGCGCGGCGCTGGAGCCGGTACGTCCCCGGGAGCGGTCCGAGCTCCACCTCTGCGGTGATGCCCACCCGGTCGCAGTGCTCCTGGACCGCCCGCTGGCCGGCGAGCCACGCGTAGGGCTTCGCCTGGTACTCGCTGGCGGTGGACGCCGGGTGCGCCCGCCAGTGGTAGAGCACCTCGGGGAGGTGGTGGACGCGGCGGGCGCGCTCGGTCACCCGCAGCACCAGGTCGTGGTCCTGGGACCCCTCGAAGCCCTCCCGGAAGCCACCGACCTCGCGCACGAGCGACGTGCGCAGGACGGACAGGTGGGACGTGTACATCTGGGACCGGAGGCGTTCGGGCGACCACTCGGGCTTGCGGAAGGTGTCGTACCGACGGCCCTCGTCGTCGACCTTGTCCTCGTCCGTGTAGAGGTAGTCGACGTCCTCGGCCGAGCCGAGCACGTCGGCGACCGACTCGAGCGCGTGCGGCTCGATGAGGTCGTCGTGGTCGATCAGGACCACGAACTCGCCACGGGCGCGGGCGAGGGCGTCGTTGGACGCGGCGACGATCCCGCCGTTCGCCTCGCGCTCGACCACCGTGATCCGGCTGTCCGACGCGGCGGCGGCACGCAGGGCGTCGCGCACGCCGCCGTCCGGCGACCTGTCGTCGACCAGGACGAGCTGCCAGTCGGTGAAGGACTGCTCACGGACCGAGTCGATCATCTCGCGCAGCGCACCGAGCGGCGGGTCGTACACCGGCGTGAGGATCGAGAAGGTGGGCCGCTCCGCCGTCACGGGCGCCCCCCGAGCTTGTGGCGGGCCCACGCGACGGGCGCCACCGCCTTACGGCCGATCTTCCAGGTGGCGGACTCGATGAACTCCTCCCGGAGGGCCTCCAGCTCGCGAAGGTGCGCCGCTCTGGCCCGCTCGAGGTCCTCGCGCGCCCGCTGCGCGTCGGCGAGCGCCTTGGCGGTGGTCGCCTCCAGGCCGATGATGTGGTCGCGCTGGGTGAGGAGACGGTGCCGCAGCTCCTTCTGCTCGCCCGCCTCGCGGGTGGCGCGCTCGTAGTGATGGTCGCGGAGGGGCTCAAGCTCCGCCGCGGGGACGACCTTCATGTCGGGGTCGACGGCCGCCTCGGGGTCGGAGGACCGGCGTGCCCGCAGCACGTACTGGTAGAAGAGAGCCTCCGGCCGCTCGCGGACCCACTGGACCATGCTGCTGGGGAGCTGCTCGTCGTGGACCTCGACCTCGACCCGCAGCGGGTCCGCCGTGGTCCCGCGAAGCTCGACGACCTCGAGGCCGGCACCGGCCATGAGCTCCAGCAGGGTGCGCTTGGTGAAGAACCGCACGTGCGTCTCGTCCAGCAGGCCGGTGGGGGTGTACTCCCAGTGGCCGTTCAGCAGCGCGAGCCGGACGCTGCCGTGCGCCACGTTGGGCATGGAGACGACGACCTCGCCGTCCGGGCGCAGGCTCGCCAGGGCGTCCGACAGCACGGTCGCCGGGTCCACCAGGTGCTCCAGCACGTCACCGAAGACGATCACGTCGAAGGCCCCGGCGCCGAACTCCTCGGCGAAGTTCACCGAGGTCACGTCGCCGACGACGAGCTTCTCGAGGTGCGGGGCGGCCTCACGCGCCGCCTGCTCGTCGTACTCGATCCCGCTGACGGTGCAGCCCTGGGCCCGGAGCGCCTGCGCGAGGTACCCGGACGCGCACCCGACGTCGAGCACGGCCTTGTCCGACCCCACGAGCTGAAGGATCTGGGAATGACTCGTGTTGACCAGGTTCGGATCCACCGTGGCGCTGTACTTGACCATTCGTGACCTCTGCGCGCACGCGCCTGCCCGCTCGTGGCGTGGTAACCGTCATCGCTGAGGTGCGCTTGTGGGCAGAACACACCGCGATCGTGGGTCGTCATGCTACCGCCTGGCCTCAGGCCCTCCGGTGAGGGGCGGCCGGGGTGAGCAACGGCACGTCAGGCGACGGCGGTGCGCAGGTCCTCGACGCGGTCGGTGCGCTCCCAGGTGAACTCGGGCAGCTCCCGGCCGAAGTGGCCGTAGGCCGAGGTGTGCCGGTAGATCGGGCGCAGCAGGTCCAGGTC
>NZ_BAABBA010000034.1:0-24375 GCF_039537705.1 Georgenia daeguensis | reverse complement strand
CTTCAACGTCTTCAAGCAGTGGCGAGCCCTGGCCACCCGCTACGACAAGCTCGCCCTGACCTACCGCGGCGGCGTCGTCCTGCGCGCCATCACCATCTGGCTCAAGGCATTAAGAGACACGCCCTAGCCCCGGTGGTACCCACCCGGGTGGCCGCGGCCGGCCTGAGTGGATTCTCGGCCGCATTGATGGCCGTGTACCTCAAGACGCCAGGATTCACCCGTGATGACGGAATCCGTCCAGCGCCGGCTGGCATGGGGATCGCTCGGGACGTCTTCATGCTCGGTAGCGGTCTGGGCCTGATGGTGGAGGAACTGGCAACCAGGCGAACCTGACGGGGCCGTCCCGCCATGCGCGTGACACCCGGCCCCACGGGCCCCGCGGACTGGGGTGTGGTCATGGGCGCCCGCGGGCCGAGGCTACGTGGCTCGTCCGCCCGCATTCTGAGCCAGACCAGCTGAGCGTCACCGCCGATCAACTCGGCGGTGACGCTCTTCATTGTGCCAGCAGGCTGGAGCAGCCCCGGCGGCGGTGCACGGACGGGTGTGCGGTTGATTGACGCCGGTCATGGTTGCCCGGTGCCGATCTTCGTAACGTCGTTGTCAGCACCCCGAACTGGGGTTGGACAGCTATAGGAAGGTCGAACAGCTATGAACAAGCTGCAGCAGTGGTGGTACGGCAGGTGGGCGATCCCAGTGGTCTCCGGGGCGCTGATCCTCATCTCCTTCTTCGTGGCCCGCGGCCTCGGTTCCGATGCGTGGAGCAACGCCTTCATGGTGGCCGCCGCCGTGGTCGCGGGTACCCCGATCGTGACCAAGGCAGCCCGGGCGCTCATGGCCCGGGTCATCGGCATCGACCTGCTGGTCTCGGTAGCCGCGATCGGCGCGGTCATCATCGGGGAATACTGGGAGGCCGCCGCGGTGACCTTCCTCTTCGCCATCGGGCACGCCCTGGAGTCCGCAACGCTGAACAAGACCCGCTCGGCACTGGCCGAGCTGGTCGCCGTCGCCCCCGACGTCGCCGTCGTCATGCGCGACGGCGAACAGGTCGAAGTCCCCGCCGCCTCGGTGGCCATGGGCGAGATCGTCCTGGTCAAGAACGGCGCCAAGGTCCCCGTCGACGGCGAGGTCGTCGCCGGCACCGGCGCCCTGGACGAGGCCTCCATCACCGGGGAGTCCATCCCCGTGGAGAAGTCCAAGGGCGACCACGTCTTCGCCGGCACCGTCGCCAAGGGCGGGTTCCTCCAGGTGCTCGCCACCGGCATCGGCGCCGACACCACCCTGGCCCGCATCATCCACCGCGTCGAAGACGCCCAAGACGCCAAGGCCAAGACCGCCCAGTTCATGGACCGGTTCTCCGCCTGGTACACCCCGGCCATCATGGTCCTGGCCCTCGTGGTCGGACTCATCACCGGTGACGTCGTCCTCGGGCTGACCCTGCTGGTCATCGGCTGCCCCGGGGCGCTGGTCATCTCCATCCCCGTCTCCATCGTCGCCGGCATCGGCCGGGCCGCCAAGGACGGCATCCTCATCAAGGGCGGGGAGTACCTGGAGACCTCCGGCAAGATCACCGCCGTCGCCGTGGACAAGACCGGCACCCTGACCAAGGGCCGCCCCCACCTGACCGACGTCGTCGTCCTGGACCCGGCCCTGGACCGCAGTCAGGTGCTGACCTGGGCCGCCCGGGCGGAGGCCGGCTCCGAACACCCCCTCGCCCGTCCCATCCTGGACGCCGCAGCCGCGGAGGGGATGGCCACCCCGGGCCTGCCCGAGGTCACCGAGCCCGTGCCCGGCAAGGGCATCACCGCCACCACCGGCGGACGCCGGGTCCTCATCGGCAACCTGGCCCTGCTCGGGCAGTACGGCATCGCCGACACCGTCGGCGCCGGGCAAGTGGCTGATGAGCTCGCGGCCGCCGGGCGTACCGCGATGATCGTGACGCTCGACGAGACGGTGGCCGGTGTGGTCGCCGTCGCCGATGAGGTGCGCGCCGACGCCGCGGAAATGGTCACCCGCCTGCACGAGGCCGGGGTGAAGAAGGTGGTCATGCTCACCGGCGATGCCCCGCTCGTGGCGAACGCGGTGGGTGAGGCCACTGGCGTCGATGAGGTTCGCGCCGGCCTGCTGCCCGAGGACAAGCTCGACGCGGTCGCGGACCTGCAGCGTCAGGGTCACGTCGTGGCCATGGTCGGTGACGGCGTCAACGACGCCCCCGCTCTGGCCACCGCCAACATCGGCGTCGCGATGGGTGCGGCCGGCTCGGCCGTGGCCGTGGAGACCGCAGACATCGCCCTCATGGGCGACAACCTGCTCAAGCTCCCCGAAGCGATCGGCCTGGCCCGGCGCACCGTGAACAACATGCGCCAGAACATCACCATCGCCCTGATCACCGTGGCCGTGCTGTTGGCCGGAGTGCTGCTCGGCGGAGTGACCATGTCCATCGGGATGCTCGTCCACGAAGCCTCGGTCCTGGTCGTGATCGTCAACGCCATGCGCTTGCTGCGCCGCCACCAGGACACCACCAGCACCACGGCGACACCTTCCGCGCCAGTTACCGCCGCACCGATCCCAGCCTCGGCCCGGTCCTGAACCACCACCTCGGCCAGAACAGCCCATCCGGCGTCCCGCCCAGGGTGGGTGCATCACCGCCGGGTAAGCCCGGCACAACCACAACAGGAGGAATCATGAGTAACGAAGAACACTTCACCATCGAGGGCAACGTCGAGCACTTCACCATCGCGCGGGTCGCCCAGGACAATCCCGACTTCCGCCGGGTGCTGTGGACCGGCCAGCACGCCCAGATCGTCATCATGACGATCCCCGCCGGTGGCGAGATCGGTGAGGAGGTCCACGAGCACACCGACCAGATCCTGACCTTCGTCAGCGGGGCCGGTCAGGCCGACCTCAACGGCCATACCCACCCGATCGAGGCCGGTGACCAGTGCGCCGTCCCCGCCGGCGCCCGGCACAACTTCCGCAACACCGGTGACGAGCCGCTCGTGCTCTACACCATCTACTCCCCGCCCGAGCACGCGGCCGACGGCGCCTACCCCACCAAGGAAGAAGCCGACGCCGCCGAGGCCGCTGGCCAGGACGAACCTCCCACCGCCGCCTGACCGGCCATCCCCGCGCAGCGAACTCAGCGGCTGTTGGCCGCACCTGTCTCACCGGCTTCGAACACACAGCAGAAGGAGAAGAACCCCATGTCCAAGGTGTACGTATTCACCGACTTCGGCGGCCCCGAGACCCAGGCACTCATCGACCGTCCAGCGCCGCAGCCCGGCCCCGGTGAGCTCGCTGTGCGGGTCCGCGCCGCCGGTGTCAACCCCGTCGACTACAAGATCCGCACCGGCCGCTACCGTCGGGACCAGCCGTTGCCGGCCCCCATGGGTCAGGAGGTCTCCGGTGTCGTCACCGCCCTCGGTGAGGGAGTCGAAAGCTTCGCCGTGGGCGACGAGATCCTCGGCCCTGTGGTCCCGGACTACGGCGCCTTCGCCGAGGACACCCTCGTGCGCGCCACCGATGCCGTGGCAAAGCCTGAGGAGATCGCCTTCGCCGACGCGGCCACCATCCCCGTCGCCGGGGCCACCGCCTACGACGGCACCCACCAGATCGAGCTCGAGCCCGGTCAGCAGCTCCTCATCCTCGGGGCCGGCGGCGGTGTCGGACTCATGGCCGCCCAGATCGGCAAGGTCCACCAGTTCACCGTCATCGGCATCGCCTCGCAGGCCAAGCGCGAGATCGTTCAAGCCACCGGAGCAACGTTCGTCCCCTCCGGTGAGAACGTCGCCGACCGGGTGCGCCAGATCGCCCCCGAGGGGGTAGACCTGATCCTGGACCTCGTCGGTGGCGATGCCCTGCGTCAGGTCGCCGGACTCGTCACCGACCCGGCCAGGATCATCTCCGCCGCCGACCCCGACACCGTCACCGAGCTCGGCGGCAGTCCCCTGCAGCGCACCACCGAGGCACTGGAGAAGATCACCGGCGTCATCGAGTACAACCTCGTCGACCCCAACGTCTCGGCCCTCTACCCGCTGGAGGACGCGGGCGAGGCCATTGCTGCGGTCGAGAGCGGCCACGCCACCGGCAAGATCGTCATCCAGCCTCACAACGCCTGACGCGGGTTGACCGGTTGCGTATGTGAAGCACCTGGGCCGGGCCTGGTAGCACCGCGAGTACCTTCGTCATCGGCGTCAGTTGACCCGGCCGCCACACAACTCCGATAGAACCCCGCCATATAACGGCACAAGCCACAGGCTGTCGGCTCAGATTGTGTCACTTAATCCATTACATATTCTATGTCACGTAAAGGGGGCTCGCGTCGAATAAGTGACACGGTCGTGTCGTCCGGGCGACCGTCATAGTTTCGCTGCTTCCCCACCCGGGCCGAGCAGGCCCAACGCCGCGCGGAGGCCGAACGCGAGGAGGCCGACGCTGCCGCCCGGGAGGCCACCCGGCAAAGCGAGGACCTCGCCGCCGAGCTCGAGCAGTTCCGCGCCGACCTTACCGCCGAGCTGGACCAGGCCCGCGCCGACCTCGACGCCGCCACCGAGACCAACACGCGCATCACCGACGAGCTCGCCACGAGGACCGAGCACGAGAGGGACGAGGCCGTCGCGCGGGCCGAGTCGGCCGAGGTCGCCCGGGCTACCGCCGACGAACGTGCCCGCGCCGCCGATCGGCGCGCCGACGGCGAGGCCGAACGCGCGGCGCGCGCCGAGGCCAGCACCGCCGAGGTGCGCGAGCAGCTCGACACCGTGCGCTCCGAGGCCGAGCGGATCCGGGAGACGGTCGCCGAGCTGCGCGGAGCCATCGCCACACTGACTGCCGAGCGCGACGCCGCGCCCGCGGCGACGTCGACCGCGAACGCGCACACGCCGAGAAGCGGGTCACGGACCTCCGCGCGACCTACGACCGCCAGGTCGACCAAGCTCCGCGCCGAGCTCGCCGAGGTCCGCGCGGCACAGGCTCGCCGGAGCAGCAAGCAGCGCAGCACACTGGGGGAGAGGCCGGTAGCCCGACGTCCGCATAGTCATGCGGGGTCGGGTGCCGCAACGGACCACTCATCTGTTCACCGGGGCAACGTCCACGTCGCTGAACCGCTGACCTGCGCCGATGGTGGGCGCCTGCTAACGGCTGGTGGGGCTCAGCCCTTCAGCGGCAGTGGGTGTCGCCATGTGTGCGGCTCGTCATTGAGGTCGGCGGCGCGGTGCCACGTCACCGTGACGACGTCGCTGCCTCCTGTGAAGCTCCGCGTGGTCATGAAGGTGATCGGCGCGCGGGCGTGGATAACGTCGTGCTGCGGCTCCCCTTTGCCTTTGACCCACGGCAGATCTCCGAGGTCTACCTCGACGCCGTACGCGTTCTCGTCGCCATCGTTCAGCAGCTCGTACGTGTCACCCTTTAGCCACGACAGCCGCCACGGCGGGGCATACTTCGCGGCGCGCTCCCGCTCAAGCGCCAGGGCAGCCTCAGCCGCATCCGCGGAGCGCACAGCCGCATCGGCGGAGACCTTCGCCCACCACCCAGCCAGAGCCGCGACGACGACGGCGACGACGGACACCACGAACGCAGCGACGATCATGCCGCGCACGGTATCGGACGGTATTGCTGTACAAGCGAGCAGTCCGACATGACGCCAGGAACTAATAGTTCTATAGGCGCTAAACGGTACGCACTGCCCGCCGGGCCCCGGCCGGCCGTGCACTGCCCCGTGCAGTCCTGCGACCCGCAATCGAGAATCAGCCGCTCACTCGTCACCACGAAGCCGAAGCGTGACCCACAGCCCGCAGCGCCGGGAGATATAGGCGGGCTCGCGCCCCAGAGCGTGGAGAGACTTGCGCGGCCGGAGCCGGCCGCAGCAGGAGCACCGTAGTTCCGGGTCGTCGGCCATCTCCGGATAGTGCCATGTCGCGGATCGGGCGTCGGTAGGTCAGAGGTAGCGGCAGACGTCTCCTGGCGAGCAGGTGGCCGGGTCGGCTCCTGCGGCATCGTCACGCAGCCCGGCGACCGTGGTGCGCAGCTGCTGGAGCTCGACGATCTGCCGGTCGATGTCCTCGAGCCGGCTGGCGAGCAGGTCGGTGACGTGCGTGCACGGTGCCTGGCCGCCGTCCCGGATCTGGAGCACCGCACCGATCTGAGCAAGGGTCAGGCCGGCGGCCCGGCCGCGGCGGATGAAGTCCAGCCGGCCCAGCACTCCGGCGTCGTAGTCGCGGTACCCGCCCGGCGTCCGCTCGGCCGGTCGCAGCAGCCCGACGTCCTCGTAGAACCGCAGGGTCTTGGTCGTCGTCCCGGCCACTTGGGCCACCTCACCGATCCGCATGCTCCTCATTCTCCTACTTGACCTTCCAGCGCACTGGAAGGTCGATCCTGTTCCCAGAGGCGAAGGAGGAACTAATGACGGCCACGAGCAGCACGGGGTACGACCTGGCGGTGATCGGGTCCGGTGGTGGTGCGTTCGCCGCGGCGATCCGCGCCACCGCCCTGGGCAAGCGGGTGGTGATGATCGAGCGCGACACGATCGGCGGGACCTGCGTAAACACCGGGTGCGTGCCGTCCAAAGCTTTGCTTGCGGCCGCCGAGGCCCGGCACGTCGCCCTCGACCCCTCCCGGTTTCCGGGCATCACCGCCACGGCGGGCCCGGCGGACATGCCTGGACTGGTCGCGGGCAAGGACGACCTGGTCCGCTCCCTGCGTCGCGAGAAGTACCTCGACCTCGCCGCCGACTACGGGTGGGACATGCGCCCGGGCGATGCCACCTTCACAGGCACCCCCGGCAACCCCGTTCTCCAGGTCACGTCTCCCGACGGCTCCGTCAAGACACTCCGTGCCGAGCAGTACCTCATCGCCACCGGCTCCGCCCCGTGGGCGCCGGCCGTCGACGGACTAGAGGAGGCCGGCTACCTCACCTCGACGACCGCGATGGAGCTCGACCACCTGCCCGACTCCCTCCTGGTCATCGGCGGCGGCTACGTCGCGCTCGAGCAGGCCCAGCTCTTCGCCCGCCTCGGCACCCGCGTGACCATGCTGGTCCGCTCCCGGCTGGCCTCCCACGAGGAGCCCGAGGCCTCCACGGCCCTCCTCGACGTCCTCACCGACGAGGGCATCCGCGTGATCTGCAGAGCCGTGCCGACCGCGGTGCGCCGCGACGAGGCGACGGGCGAGGTCGTCGTCACCGCAACGGTCGCCGGCGCCACGCAGGAACTGCGGGCCGCCGAGATGCTCGTCGCCGCCGGAAGGCGAGCCGTCACCGAAGGGCTCGGCCTCGACGCAGTTGGGGTGGAGACCGGCGACCTGGGCGAGGTGGTCGTCGACCACCACCTCCGGACCTCCAACCCGCGTATCTGGGCTGCTGGGGACGTCACCGGGCACCGCGAGTTCGTCTACGTGGCCGCCGCCCACGGCGCCCTCATCGTCGCCAACGCCTTCACCGACGCCCATCGCGAGGTCGACTACCGGCACCTGCCCCGGGTTATCTTCACCAGCCCCTCCCTCGCCGCCGTCGGGATGACCGACAGGCAGGCCCGCGCGGCCGGGATCCGGTGCGTGTGTCGCGTCCTGCCCCTGGCGCATGTGCCGCGTGCCATCGTGAACAGGGACACCCGCGGCCTGATCAAGATGGTCGCCGACGCAGACACCGGCCGCATCGTCGGCATCACGGCCCTTGCTCAGGACGCCGGCGACCTCGCCGCAGCCGGCGTCTACATCCTCGAGGCTGGCATGACCGTCGAGCAGATCGCCAACCTCTGGAGCCCGTACCTGACCATGGCCGAAGGCCTCAAGCTCACCGCCCAGTCCTTCAACACCGACGTCTCAAAGCTCTCCTGCTGCGCGGCCTGAGCGCGGCCCACGTTACGGAAGACTCGGATGCCCCGGTTTCGTGGAGTTCGGCCGACTCGACGAGTCACTGACCCGGTCTTGTAGACGTCTCACAAACGGCCCCGGCGTGTTCAAATCCGATCATTACTGGACGCAGGCGCTTCGCAAAGAATGCCGTGGCGACGACGATTTGGCAGCACTGGGCCCGGGACAGCCTCTTAGCCTCGATCCACCGATGGAGTGACTTTGCGTGGCGGGCGCGGGAACGCGGAAGTGCCCTTCTGACCTGGGAAAATGCGACTTGTCTAAGGTCCGCATAACCCGCTCAAGAAGGGCATTGGGGGTGAGGTGGACCAGACCGGTGACGGTGCGCGGGTGAGCTTCGCCGTGTGCGCGCCCAGCGCCGTCGACGCGGCGATGGCTACCCTCGACGACCTCGCGGTGCTCGGAGTGCGGGTCCGTGGCCTCGTCGGCGCGCACGCTGCACCGGCGGAGGCGTCAGCCCACCCTCGACGCTGAGCGCGACCGTGTCCGCGACCAGGCCCCTCAACCGCGATTGATCAGCGGGGTGGAACGACGTCGTGAACTTGGAGTTTCGGCTCGATGAGCTGCGGACCCGCTATTGCGGATCGAGTCCGCGACCAGCCCGCACGTCCGCCTTGTCCGACGGCGACTGGATCGGCTGGTTCCCGTGGGGCGACGTGATCGTCCCGCCGGACCTGATCGTCGGCGTTCCGGAGCAGACAACAGCGTCAGTGCCGACTCCGCCCCACGCTCAGGCGCTCGATCAGTCTCCGACGCGCGACCAGCCCGCCATGACCACCTCCCCTTCGCTGCTCGTGCCAGCTCCAGTTCACCGTGGCATGCGCTCGTCGGTGAAGGAAGCCGTCAGCTGCGCTCCTCCACCGCGTAGATCTCGTTCGGCCCAGCGCCCGCGGTCTCCACATGCACACGAGCCGCCGACTCAGCGTCCGGCGCCTCAACGAGGCAGTGGACAACCTTCGCATCCCGGCTCACCCAGTACCTGAGGAACCTCACCCCGTGCTGGCCCTGCGCGGCAAGGTCCGCCTGGTGCGCCTCGGCGATCTCCTGGTCGTCCGGCATGTCGCCTTCGAACTTATGGGTATCCATGAAGAGCGGCATCGAGTCGCCCCCTTCCGTAGATGCTCGACGCTACTCCCATGGCACCCTCGCTGCGCCGATCTGAGCGCCAGCCGAGGTCGAGCACATGCCAGTTCGAGTGAGACGCAGTCCCCTTCTCTACGAGCACGCTCGTCCCCACGGACTGCTCTTCTTGGCCCTACTCATGTCCCACAGTGGGTGCGCGAGCTCGCTCGCGGGCACCGGCTCGAGCGACATGGCTCGACGCTATTCCGCTCGGGATCTCGTGTAGGAGATCGGAGAGGCCCCCCGTCGCGAGACGTCCCCGAAAGGATGGTTATGCGATACGGGACGCTGGGTGACCGGTAGTAGACTGGACGTTTCATAACTTCCCGCGTACTCGCGCGTGTCACACGACAATCGCCGATCCCTGGAGCCTGGACCAGTTGAATGGGGGTTCGGTGCCGTTGAGCGCTAGGCGCTTGCTACGAAGGAATCGAAACGTGTGGGGGTTGCCTGAACGGCGTGCCCGACGACGAATGCGGCCCGCCCCCTCGAGGCGGTCGCGTGCCGTACCGACCGGCGGCGCTGGGTTGCGCCGCCGGTCGGCGTGATCAGCGGGCGTCGATCAGTTCGGGCTCGCGGCGCCGTTCGGGACCGCTGGGCACCTGCTTGGCGCCGTGGGCGGCCACGACGCTCGCCTCGGGGCTGAGGTCGAGCCGGCGCAGGAGCTGGGCGTTGGCGGCGACGACGATGGTCGAGGCCGACATGAGGATCGCACCGATCTCCATGGGGAGCACGAACCCGACGCCCGCGAGGACACCGGCGGCCAGCGGGACGGCGGCGATGTTGTACCCGGCCGCCCACCACAGGTTCTGCTTCATCTTCCGGTACCCGGCACGCGAGAGCTGGATGACCGAGAGCACCGAGCGGGGGTCGTCGGAGGCGAGGATGACGCCGGCCGACGCGATCGCGACGTCCGTGCCGGCGCCGATGGCGATGCCGACGTCGGCCTGAGCGAGGGCGGGGGCGTCGTTGACGCCGTCGCCGACCATCGCCACGGTGCGTCCCTGCCGCTGCAGCTCGAGAACCTTCTCGCTCTTGTTCTCGGGACGGACGCCGGCGAAGACCTGGTCGATGCCCAGCTCGGCCGCGACGGCCCGAGCGACCGGTTCGGCGTCGCCGGTGATCATCACGACGTGGACGCCGAGCGCGTGCAGGGCGTCGACCGCCTCGCGCGACTCCTGGCGCACCTCGTCCTCCAGGGCCAGCGCTCCGGCCACCTGCCCGTCGACGAGAATGTGCAGGACGATCGCCCCCCGGTCGCCCCACGCCGCCGTCTGCGGCAGCGGGTCCAGGCCGTGCTTCGCGAGCAGGTTCGGGCCGCCGACCGCGACCCTGCGTCCGTCCACGGTGGCGGTGACGCCGACGGCGGTGGAGGCGGAGAAGTCGCTCGCGCGGGGCACGTGGAGTCCGCGTTCCTTGGCGGCGGCGGTGATGGCGCGGGCGAGCGGGTGCTCGCTGTCGGCCTCGGCCGCCGCAGCGAGAACCAGGAGCTCGTCCTGGCCCAGACCCGTGGTCTCGATGTCGTGCAGCGCAGGCTCACCCTTGGTGAGCGTGCCGGTCTTGTCGAACAGGACGGCGTCGACCGTGCGCATGCGCTCCAGCGCCCCACGGTCCTTGACTAGGACCCCGGCGCGGGCGGCACGCTCGGTCGAGATCGACACCACGAGCGGGATCGCGAGCCCGAGCGCGTGGGGGCAGGCGATGACCAGGACGGTGATCGCCCTGACGATCGCGAAGTCGGGGCTGCCGACGACGGACCACACCGCGACCGTGATGATCGCCGCGATCAGCGCGAACCAGAACAGCCAGCCGGCGGCCTTGTCCGCAAGGAGCTGGGCGCGGGTGGTGGAGGACTGAGCCTCGGCGACGAGCCGCTGGATGCCGGCCAGGGCGGTGTCGTCCCCGACGGCGTCGACCTTCACCCGCAGGGCGTTGTCCGTGGCCACGGTGCCGGCCACGACGTGTGCACCGACCGCGCGACGCACGGGGCGGGACTCGCCGGTGATCATCGACTCGTCCACGTCAGCGGCACCGTCGACCACGGTGCCGTCGGCGGGGATGCGGGCGCCCGGGCGGACGATGACGACGTCGCCGAGCTGCAGCTCGGCGGGGGCGACCGTGACGACCTCGTCACCCTGAACCTTCTCCGCCTCGTCGGGCAGAAGCGCGGCGAGGGAGTCCAGCGCGGAGGAGGTCTGGGCGAGGGAACGCATCTCGAGCCAGTGGCCGAGCAGCATGATGACGACCAGGAGGGCGAGCTCCCACCAGAAGTCGAGCTCGTGGGAGAGCACGCCGAGCGTGGCGCCCCACGAGGCGACGAAGGCGACGGTGATCGCCATGCCGATCAGGAGCATCATCCCGGGCTTGCGGGCGCGGACCTCCGAGACGGCGCCGGTGAGGAACGGTCGGCCGCCCCAGGCGTAGATGACCGTGCCCAGGACCGGGGCGACGTACGCCAGGCCCGGGATCTGGGGCAGTGAGTAGCCGAGCAGATCCGCGAACATGCCGCTGAGCAGCACCGTGGGGACCGCGAGGACGAGGTTGATCCAGAACAGGCGGCGGAACATTCCCACGTGGTCGCCATGACCGCCATGTCCGCCGTGACCTGCGTGGTCACCGTGCTCGGCATGGGCCTCGTGGCCACCGTGGGCCTCATGCCCCGCGTGGCCGGCGTGGCGGGTGTCCACCGCGGCCGGCACGGCGTGGCCCTCGTGGGCTATCTGCCCAGCGTCGTGGCCACCGTGACGGTCGTGGGCCATGTCCGCCATGTCGTGGCCGGCGTGGGCGCCGTGTCCCGCGTGCATGTCGTGGCCGGCGTGGCCGTGATCGCTGTGCGCCGCAGCCTCGCCACCGTGGTGAGGTTCCGGGTCGCCGCTGTGGCTGTCGTGGTGGCGGTGTGCTGGGGAGCTCATGAGCGAAGGGTCCTTCCAATCCTGGGCTGCATACCCGCCGGGGGTATCCGGTGCGGCAACGATAGGTCTGCTGCTTCTATTCCGCGCGCCGGCAGGGTTGGTTGCAAGAGGGTGAAGCGCGGCTGGCTGTGCGGCTTCGCGGCGCCGCGGGCGTCGGCGGGGGCGCGGCTGTGCTGGTTGCTGTGGTGGGCGTCCGCCGTGCCGGGCGCCGCTCCATCTCGAGCGGCGCCCGGGGTGGGGGTGTGCCGAGGTCAGGCGACGGCGTACTTCTTGGGGTCGGCGTCAAACATCGGGCCGCAGGCGTCGCAGCACAGGTAGTAGGTCTTGCCCTCGTACTCGCGCACGAGCCCGCTGGCCTCGGCCTCGGCCTTCACCACCATGCTGCCCGGCATCACCGGGCACTCCGCGAGCTCCTCGGCTGGCGCGTCGACAGCGGTGTGGCTGTGGCCGCCGTGAGCGCCGTGCTCGTGGCTGCCGTGGCCGTGGTGCTCATGGCTGCCGTGGTCGTGGTGCTCGTGGCTGCCGTGGTCGTGGGTCATCGCGTGGGCTCCTCGTGTGGTCGGGTTTCTCGGTCGTGACCCGGTGGAGGGTCGCGCGCCGTGGCCGTGTGCGCCATGGCGCTGCTGTGGTGCCGCAGTACCGCTGGTCCCGCGGTGGCACCTATGCGAACATACCCCCCATGGGTATAGATGCGCAAAGGACAAGTGAGGGTCTGGGTGCCAGGCTGGGCTTCGTTGTGGTTGGTGGCGGTGCCGCGGGCACCGGGGCCGTGGGTGCGCTGCGTGCCCAGGGCTACGACGGCGCGATCACCGTGGTCACCGCCGAGCACGGGCCGCCCTACAACCGCACCACGGTGAGCAAGGGACTGCTCAAGGGCCAGTTCGGCGTCGACGCCGTCGTCCTGCCCGAGGCGGCAACGCCCGGTGTCGCCTGGCGGGAGGCCGACCCGGCGATCTCGCTCGACCCCGTTGCGCGCCGGCTGACCCTGACCGGAGGCGCCGAGCTGGGCTGGGACGCCCTCATCATCGCTACCGGCGCTGCCCCCCGTACGTGGGCCGGGCCGGCGGGCCCGGCCGCGCGCGAGCGCATCTTGACGCTGCACACCGCCGCCGACGCCCGTCACCTGCGCGCCCTCGCGGGTCTGACGGGATCACTCGCGCGGCGGGTGGCAGTGCTGGGCGGCGGCGTCATCGCCCTGGAGGTCGCCGGCGTCCTGCACGCCGCCGGCGCCGAGGTCACCGTGGTGAGCCGGACGGAAGCCTCGATGAGCCGTCACCTGGGGCCGGCCGTGGGCGCGTGGGTCGCCGAGCGGCACCGCCGCCACGTCCGCTACGTCACGGGCGCCACCCTCGCCGGGGCCACGTCGACGGACGGGGGCCTGCGGCTGGAGCTGACGGACGGGCAGGTGCTCGACGTCGACGTCGCCGTCCTCGCGCACGGTACGGAGCCCGCGGTGGCGTGGCTGGCAGGCAGCGGCCTGCCCGCCACCGGCGGCATCGCCGTCGACGACCGGTTCCGGGTGCGCCACACGGCCGGTGTATACGCCGCCGGCGACGCCGCCCGGACCCTGGGCCCGGACGGCCGGCGCGGGCCGGGCGGGCATTGGACGCTCGCCCTCGAGCAGGGCAGGCACGCCGCCCGGACCGCCCTGTTCGACCTGGGCGTGACGGCCGCGGAGCCAGATCCGTTCGACGCCCAGCCGACGTTCACTACCGACGCGTACGGCACCCGCCTGACCGTCATCGGAGACCCGGGCGCCGTGACGACCGAGACGGTGCTCGACGGCGACCCGGCCTCCGACGCCTTCACCGTCGCCGGGCTGGACGCCGGCGGAGCCGTCGTCAGCGCTGTCGGCGTCGGCCCGGCGCTTGCCGCGCTGCGCCTGAAAGAGACCATCCGCCTGCGCGAGCGGCTCGCGATGGCGGCGGAGCAAGGTTCCTGAAGCGCTCGGTTCCCGGGGGTGACCCACCAGCCTGGCTCCTTGCGGTGCGAGGCTCCGCGCGTTCGATCGGTCGAGTCCCGTGTCCCCGGGACAGGCCGGGAGTCCCGCAGTCTCCCGTCTGCCCCGAGCGGTGACCGACCCTGCAGGCCGTCCGGGCACGCCCTGGCCCCCGGTTGACGAACATACCCACCCGGGGTATACAGTCCAGCAAGAGATACCCCCTCTGGGTATCGGAAGAGATGGAAGGGACACCGATGAACCAGATCGACCTCGAGTACCAGGTGACCGGCATGACGTGCGGGCACTGCGAGATGTCCGTCCGCGAGGAGGTCGGCCAGGTCCCCGGCGTGGAGCAGATCGACGTCAGCGCCCAGACCGGCAGGCTCGTCGTCACCGCTAGCCAGCCCGTCGACGACGCCGCCGTGCTGGCCGCCGTCGACGAGGCCGGGTACACGGCGGTGCGCGTCTGATGAAGGCGGGAAGTCGGATCGGCCTGTACGCGGCCGGCCTGGCGGTGGTGTTCGCCGCCTCTGCCGCGACCGCGGGGGCGGTCGTGCCCGAGGAATCGGTGGCGGCCTGGACGAACTCTGTGGAGGACAGCGCGATGGAGCACGGCGCGACGGCGCACGACGAGCACCCCACGGCGACCGGTGCCGGGGCGGTGCGGGGCCTCTCGCTCGAGCAGGACGGGTACCTGCTGGGCGAGGTAGCCGCGCCCGCCGCGGCCGGTTCCGCCGGGGAGTTCTCGTTCCGCATCATCGGCCCGGACGGCGAGCCGCTCACCGACTACGCGGTCTCGCACGACAAGGCGCTTCACCTGATCGTGGTGCGCTCCGACGGTTCACAGTTCCGTCACGAGCACCCCACGATGGGCGCCGACGGGGTGTGGTCGCTGCCGTGGACCTGGGACGCGGCCGGCACGTACCGGGTCTTCGCGGACTTCGTGCCCGCCGACACCTCCGAGGGGCAGGACGTGACCCTGACGCGCACGGTCGAGGTGGCCGGGGACTACGACCCGGTACCGGCGGCCGAGACGTCACTGACCTCCACGGTGGACGGCTTCGACGTCACCCTCAGCGGTGACCTCCGGGCTGGGTCCACCTCGGAGCTGGCTGTGGACGTCAGCCGCGACGGGGAACCGGTGACGACCCTTGAGCCGTACCTCGGCGCGTTCGGGCACCTGGTCGCGCTGCGTGAGGGGGACCTGGCCTACCTGCACGTCCACCCCGAGGGCGACGAGCCCAGATCGGGGGAGGTGTCGGGTCCCACCGTGACGTTCATGACTGAGGCCCCCACCCCGGGCCGCTACCTGCTCTACCTGGACTTCCAGGTCGACGGCCAGGTCCACACCGCCACCTTCACGGTCGACACGACCGAACCGGCCAGCACGTCAGAACCGGTCAGCGCGACCGACACGGCAACCGACGGCCACGGCAACGAGGATCACGGCCACTGATCCTCTCCCGGGGCGCGATCACCCCCGGCCGCATACGGAAAAACAGGCGCACCCACAACCGCGAGAAAGAAGTTAACGAATGTCTGCATCCTCGGCCCAGCCGCAGGCGCTGGGCACGGCTATCGAGCTGGAGATCGGCGGGATGACCTGCGCCTCGTGTGCGATGCGGGTCGAGAAGAAGCTGAACAAGCTCGACGGCGTCACCGCCACGGTGAACTACGCCACCGAGAAGGCCAAGGTCAGCGTCCCGGACGGGATCGACGCGGCGACTTTGATCGCCGAGGTCGAGAAGACCGGCTACACCGCGGCCCTGCCCCGGGTCGAGAAGACCGACGCCGGCGAGCAGGACGAGGGCGAGAAGCCGGACGCGGAGCTGACCTCGCTGCGCCACCGGCTGATCGGCTCCGTGGTCCTCTCCGTCCCGGTCATCGCGATGGCGATGATCCCGGCGCTGCAGTTCACCTACTGGCAGTGGGCGTCGCTGGCCCTGGCCGCCCCGGTGATCGTGTGGGCGGGCTGGCCGTTCCACAAGGCGGCATGGACGAACCTGCGCCACGGCGCGGCCACGATGGACACCCTGATCTCGATGGGCACGACCGCGGCGTTCCTGTGGTCGCTGTACGCGCTGTTCCTCGGCACCGCCGGGGTGCCGGGGATGACGCACGCCTTCGAGCTGTCCGTCGAACCGTCCGACGGCGCCGCGAACATCTACCTCGAGGTCGCCGCCGGGGTGACGATGTTCATCCTCGCGGGCCGCTACTTCGAGAAGCGGTCCAAGCGGCAGGCCGGGGCGGCGCTGCGCGCCCTGCTCGAGCTGGGCGTGAAGGACGTCGCCGTGCTCCGCGGTGGTGTCGAGACCCGCATCCCGATCTCCGAGATGGCCGTGGGCGATGAGTTCGTGGTGCGCCCGGGCGAGAAGATCGCCACCGACGGGGTCATCGTCACCGGCACCTCCGCCGTGGACGCCTCGATGCTCACCGGCGAGTCCGTGCCGGTCGAGGTCACCGAGGGCGACCCCGTCACCGGCGCCACCGTCAACGCCGGCGGCCGCCTCGTGGTGCGGGCCACCCGCGTCGGTGCGGACACCCAGCTGGCGCAGATGGCCAAGATGGTCGAGGACGCCCAGTCCGGCAAGGCCGAGATCCAGCGCCTCGCCGACCGTGTCTCCGGCATCTTCGTGCCGGTCGCGATCGCGATCGCCGTCGGCGCCCTGGGGGCGTGGATCGGTGCCGGGTTCCCCCTCGAGGCAGCCTTCACCGCCGCCGTGGCGGTGCTGATCATCGCCTGCCCCTGCGCGCTCGGGCTGGCCACCCCCACCGCATTGCTCGTGGGCACCGGCCGCGGCGCCCAGATGGGCATCCTCATCAAGGGCCCCGAGGTCCTGGAGTCCACCCGCAAGGTCGACACCGTGGTGCTGGACAAGACCGGCACCGTGACCACCGGGAGGATGACGCTGACCGACGTCATCACCGGCACCGGCGTCGACCGCGCCGAGCTGCTACGCCTGGCCGGCGCGCTGGAGGACGCCTCCGAGCACCCCATCGCCCGCGCCATCGCCAAGGCCGCCGCTGACGAGGTCGGCATCCTGCCGACCCCGGAGGACTTCGCCAACGTCGAGGGCAAGGGCGTCCAGGGCATCGTCGACGGGCACGCCGTCCTCGTCGGCCGCGAGACCCTCCTCGCCGACTGGTCCCAGCACCTCACCGCCGACCTGGCCCGGGCCAAGGCCGACGCCGAGGCGCAGGGCAAGACCGCCGTCGCGGTCGGCTGGGACGGCCAGGCCCGCGGCGTGCTGGTGGTGGCCGACGCCGTCAAGCCCACCAGTGCCCAGGCGATCCGTCAGCTCAAGGACCTCGGGCTGACCCCGGTGCTGCTCACCGGCGACAACCAGATCGTCGCCGAGCAGATCGCGGCCGAGGTGGGCATTGAGCGGGTCATCGCCGAGGTCATGCCCAAGGACAAGATGAACGTGATTTCCCGGCTGCAGGCCGAGGGCAAGGTCGTCGCGATGGTCGGCGACGGCGTCAATGACGCCGCGGCCCTGGCCCAGGCCGACCTCGGCCTGGCGATGGGGACCGGCACCGACGTTGCGATCGAGGCCGCGGACATCACCCTCGTCCGCGGTGACCTGCGCAGCGCCGCCGATGCCATCCGTCTGTCCCGCAGGACCCTGGGCACCATCAAGACGAACCTGTTCTGGGCGTTCGCCTACAACACCGCGGCGATCCCGCTGGCCGCCCTGGGTCTGCTCAACCCGATGCTCGCCGGCGCGGCGATGGCGTTCTCCAGCGTCTTCGTCGTCGGCAACAGCCTCCGCCTGCGCTCCTTCAAGAGCCAGGCGCAGGATCCCGCGCCGTCCCCCGCTGCGCCGCGCACCCGCGCGCCGCAGCCGGCCGGAGTCTGACCCACCCCAGCACCGAGAAAGAAGCGGAACCCCCATGGCCCACGACCACGCCACCTCTAGCTGCTGCCGCGCCCCCGCGCCCGCCGGCCACACCGATCTCCTCGCCACCGCCGCCCCTGGCGGCGATGACGTCGCCGAGTGCCCCGTGATGCCCGGCAGCACGGTTATCAAGGCGCACGCCGAGGCCGCCGGCCTCTTCCGCGACCACAAGGGCCAGCGGTACTGGTTCTGCTGCGCCGGCTGCGGCCCGCGCTTCGACGCCGACCCCGCCAAGTACGCCGTCACCGCCTGAAAACCCCCGGGCCGGTACCGGTGATACCGCGCAAGTCCTGGCGCAGCATCACCGGTGCCCGCCCATCCCCAACCCAGCGGGCACCCACTGCCACGCCGGTTGGTGCGATCCTGAGGACCAGCCCCACGGTCACCGTCGCGCTCGACGTGCGGCACCGGCAGCCCACTTACGCACAACGCCTAGCATCCGCACAGCAAGACAGGAAGTACGACCATGACCAGCACGCTCGAACCCCACGCCTCCGAGACCCCGGGAATCGACCACGGCACCACGCACGGCTACATCACTGACAAGGCCCGCTACCTCGCCCGGCTCAAGCGGATCGAGGGGCAGGCCCGCGGCATCCACCGGATGGTCGACGAAGAGCAGTACTGCATCGACATCCTCACCCAGATCAGCGCCCTCACCAGCGCGCTGCAGGGCGTGGCTCTCGGTCTGCTCGACGACCACCTCAAGCACTGCGTCGTCGACGCGGCCAAGGTCGGCGGCGACACCGCAGACGCCAAGATCAAGGAAGCCTCCGACGCCATCGCCCGCATGGTGCGCTCCTAACCGACGATGCCGCGCCCGGTACACCTCGAGCACGCCTCGCGAGGCTTCAGCCGGGCGGAAGAACACACCGCTAGCCGCGCACGGACCGTGCGTACGCCTTCTACGCCGCCGTGAGGCTCCGTCCGGCTGAACCCCGATAGAAGAACCAAGCAAGAGGAGAGCGCCCGTGAGCGGCGCACACCACCACGACCACCACCACGGCCCCGCAGACCCACCGTTGGCGGCTGGCCGTCGCCTTCGGTATCGCCGCCGCGATCCTGGTGGCGGAGGTCATCGGCGCGCTGATCACCGGTAGCCTCGGGCTGCTCGTGGATGCCGGCCGCCATGCTCACCGACGCCGGCGGACTGCTCATGGCACTCATCGCGGCGTCGCTGACGCTGTGCCCCGGCACCGCCCGGCGAACCTGGGGCTGGCGCCGCGCCCGAGGTCCTTGCCGCCGGCGTCCAAGCCACAATCCTGCTTGGCGTAGGGGGCTACGCCTTCCTCGAGGGCGTGTAGCGCTTGTCTACCCCCGGCCGAGGTCTCCTCCTCCGGGCTGCTCGCCTTCGGCGTCATCGGCCTGAGCGGCAACGTCGTCGCAATGACAGTGCTCAGCACTGGCCTTGGGCGCCAACCTCAACATGCGGGCGGCGTTCCTCGAGGTGGTCAACGACGCCCTCGGCTCGATCGCGGTCATCGTCAGCGCCGTCGTCATCGCCGCGACGGGATGGACGCGGGCCGACGCACTGGCCGGCACGCTCATCGCCGTCCTGATCGTGCCCCGCGCGCTCACCATCCTGCGCGAAGCCGGCAACGTCCTGCTCGAGGCTACCTCCACCGGCCTGGATCTCGCCCAGGTCCGCCAGCACGTCCTGGAAGTGCCCCACGTCCGCAGTGTGCACGACCTGCACGCTTCTCAGATCGCCACCGGCCTGCCGGTCCTCACCGCCCACATGGTCCTGACGACTCCTGTTTCACCGACGGCCACGCCCCGCGCATGCTCGACCAGCTCCAGGCCTGCGCCGCCGAGCACTTCGACGTCAACGTCGAGCACTCGACCTTCCAGCTCGGGCTGGCCGCCCACAATCGGCACTAACCGGCAATGCACCACTGACCGGCGGGCACCTCGAGCGGTTCGGCCAGCGCGCTTAACTCGCAGTCGAATGGTCCCGCACCGGATTACGTGCGGAACAGCGCGAGAGCACGTGAGGAACGGCCGGGCAGAAGGTGAATCGTCCAGGCGATCGTCTCGGCCCCCGGCGGTCACTTCAGGTGCTGCATGTCGACGCGCAGAGCCGGCGTCGACACCGCTGACCGAAGATCATAAGCAGCATCTCCCTATTTGTCCGTTCTTGAGCGCCGAGCCGAGAGAATGCACAGGAACGGCGACCGGCCGAGGGAGTTGTGTGAGGCAAGAAAGTGCGCGAAAGGACCACTCAAAAGCTGCGGTTCGGAACGGCTGGCCGCGACATCTACAACAACGAACAGCCCCCCGACGTAATTGCACGGAGACTGCTTCGACGATGAGTTCTCTGCGGGCGGCAGCAGCCCTGTCCGCGTGATCGAGGGCGCTGGCCATTTTGCGACCGTTGCACAGCTGCGGAGCGCGTGAAGCGGTCCCCGAGCCCTGGCCGGCGACGGTGCCAAGACGTGCTCTCCGCGTCTCAGTGTTGCGTGGGAATGGGCTCTCCGTTAGGCGTTTGGAAACCGTACCGAGGTTATGCTTCCCTTAGTTGCGAGCCTCGTGCTTGGAAAGCGCACACGAAGGTCATCCTTACCTTAGTTGCGAGCCTCACAAAGGCTTGCCTTTCCTTCCTTGTGGACAGGATTGTTCGGCGTATAACGTGCCAAGCATGAATGATTTGCAGACACTCAGAAAGCGGTCGGCCGCGGTATCGCCTGGCTCCACCGTTTCTCCCGACTCCGACAGCCGGAAGAACCAGCGACGGCAGGTTGGTCCCGAGCAGAAGCTCAACGCCCTGCGTGCCGGCGTGCTCGGCGCCAACGACGGCATCGTCTCGACGGCGGCCGTCGTCGTGGGCGTGGCCGGGGCGACCACCGCCACGGGACCGATCGCCATGGCCGGCATCGCGGCGGCGATCGGCGGCGCCGTCTCCATGGCCCTGGGCGAGTACGTCTCGGTCAGCAGCCAACGCGACAGCGAAAACCACACCATCGAGGAGACGCGGCACGCTCTGGACGCCGACCCAGACGCGGAGCTCCAGGCCCTGGCCGGGCTGTACCAGCAGCGTGGGATCTCGCCGGAGACGTCCCGGAAGGTGGCCGAGCAACTTTCCGCGCGCGACGCCCTGGACGCCCACCTGCGGGAGCGCCACAACATCGACGCCACCGACGTCGCCAGCCCCTGGCACGCCGCGCTGGCCTCGTTCGGCTCTTTCGCCGTCGGCGCGCTGCTGCCGTTGCTAGCGATCCTGCTGCCAGGGCAGGAGCTGCGCGTGCCAGTCACGTTCGTCGCGACTCTGGTCGGGCTTGCGCTGACCGGTGCCGTGGCGGCCGGTATCGGCGGGGGCTCGCGACTACGTGCCGCGGCACGGGTGGTAATCGGCGGCGCGCTCGCCCTGGTGGCCACCTACCTCATCGGCTTCCTGCTAGGGGCAGCCGGCATCGTCTGAGCCTGATCCCGCCGCAAACGGCACGTCGCGCGGCCAGGCGCATGCACCGCCGTCAGTTCACGACGGTTCAGAAACGATCGTTTATGAGACAGCCGCAAACTGACGCGGGACTGTGGCCTTCGCCGGTAAATGGCGGCGCTTGGTGGCCGATCGGTGGCGGGCGTCTCAGGTGGGACCGATGACGAGGGTGCTCGCGGCGGCCTCGACGACGTCGTTTGTGATGGTCTGCAGCTCGTTGATCTTCAGCACGCGTTCGATCTGGGGGAAGAGTCGCTCCAGCAGGCGGAAGTTGCCGCGGGTGATGCGGCTGATGGCGGCGATGGTCTGGGCGTCGGTGAAGTCGTCGTCGGGGTTGAGGGTCCTGCCGAGGGTGCGCCAGTGGCGTTGCAGGACGAAGAGCAGCTCGTCGTTGCTCAGGGGTCGGTACTGATGGGCGAACCCGACGCGGCTGTAGAACTGGGGGTAGTGGCTGAACTGCTTCTCCAGCCCGGGCATGCCGATGAGGATCAAGGCGATCTGGTCGCGGTCGTACCGGTCCCGTAGAAGCTCCAGCGCGGTGCGGCTGAGCCGTTCGGACTCGTCGACGATGACGAGCTGGACGTAGTTGGTAAGGCGATGGGCGCCCCACCGGTCCACGGGGATGCGGCCGGAGACCTCGACGTGCTGCTGGATGCAGATGCTGGTGCGGGTGATGATCTGGTCCAGGTCTTCACGCAGCAGCCGCGGGGTGGTCAGGACGCCAGGGGTGTACAGGGCGGTCCGGTTGCTGGCCAGGGCGGCGTAGACCTTGGCGTCCTCGTCGCTGCGAGGACCCCAGTCGGTGAGCAATTCGTGGGCTTGGTCCCAGTGGGCGTAGCGGCGGGCGGAGACGGTCTTGCCGACCCCGGCCGGTCCGAAGCACAGCCCGATGGTGCGACCGCGGCGGACGGAGTCGGCGAACTCGGTGAACCTGCGGTGTTCCTTGGTGACGATGAAGCGTTCGCTCACCTGAGGTCCTCCTTGTAGACCTTGAGCTTCGCCCGGCTCGGTGTCCGCGGCGGGAGCGGCCTGGCAGGCGCTTCCTTGGTGTGGGCGGCGACCACGGCAATTCGCTCGTTGATGCCCAGCCGCAGCTCCCGTCGGCGCGCATTGCGGGCCGCCTGCACCTCCTTCAGGCTGATCTGCTGCCCGTGGTGGTCCTGGTCGATGGCGGTGCAGATGAACTCGTCGTGGTCGAAGACCCGAATCTCGGTGATATCTCTGGGGTCGTACCGGATGACCACAGGGCGTCCAACGAAGCCGGCCAGAGTCGGGGAGACGTAACGCAGGCCTTGGAAGTGGATGCCGTCGCGACGCACCATCCTGGATCGCGCCACCGTCAGCAGCAGTCCATCCAGCGCCTGGAGGCTGTCGGGGGTGCGCGGGAGCCACCGGTCGGCGATCCACGCCGACCGCGGCGAGATCCCGAGCTCGCTGTGGATGCGGTCGTTGTAGTCCAGGACGAACACCCCGACGACGGCGTCGAGGTCGGCCAGGCCCAAGGCCGGCACGGGCCAGCGCTCCGCATCCCTGCGGAGGTGTCCCGGCAGGGCGGTGAGCAACTCGGTGTTCACGGTTCCGAAGAAGCGTTCAACCTTGCCCCGTCCTTGTGGTCGGGCGACGGCGGAGTGGATCAGGCGGATGCGCAGCTCGACGGCGGTACGGGCCAGGTGGTCGCTGGTGAAGTCCGAGCCGTGGTCGACGTAGAGCACCTCGGGGATACCGCACATCGGCCACCGCGGGTCGGTCTTGTGCCAGATCGCCTGCCGCAATGCCAGGGCGGTGTGCATCGTCGACGGCGCACCGAAGAAGACCGTGTATCCGCAGATCGCGCGGGAGCAGTCGTCCATCACGACGGTCAGCCACGGCCGGGCCGGCTTGCCGTCGGCGCCGACCAGCACGATGTCCAGCAAGGTGTGGTCGGCCTGCCACATCGCGTTCGGTCGCTCCGCCGTGCGCCGCAACGCCAGCTCGTACTTGTCCCGGTAGGAGCCCGGCCCTTCAAGCGCGAGGGTGACCATGCCGGGGTCCAGGGCGCCGATGATCGACCGGACGACTCCGTAGGAGGGGACCGGCCACCCGGTGCCCGCGCAGACCTTCACCACCGTCCGATGGATCGCGGCGATCGGTGGGCGGGGCCGGGTCAGACCGAGCCCTTCGATCAGAGTGATGAGCTCCGCCGGCAGCTGATGGCCTCCCGCGTCCGCCCGCGGTTGTCGGCCAAGGGCCTGGAGGCCGCCTACGCGGTAGCGGGCATGCCAGCGTTCCAGCGTGCGCACTCCCAGGCCGTGGTGACGGGCCAGCGCGGCGAGCGGGACTTGGTCCTGGACATGCAGCCGCAGAATCTGCCACCGCCCGTCCGCGTCCACGACCCGCCGCCTACACGGTGCTCGTGGTTCGTCGCGGCGAGCCCGTCGCGGCAGGTGCGCGGTTCAAGGCCCGGTAGATCGTGGTGCGAGAAACCCCGAGCACCTCACCGATCTGGGCGACAGTCATGTCCTTCTGCTCATACATCCGCCGGGCCGCCCGGACCTGGTCCGCGGACAGCGATGACGGCCGCCCACCGGTGCGGCCCCGTGCGCGGGCGGCCGCGAGGCCGGCGTTGGTGCGCTCCCGGATCAGGTCGCGTTCGAACTCGGCCAGCGCCGCGAAGACGTGGAAGACCAGCCGTCCCCCCGGGGAGGTCGTGTCGATCGTCTCCTGCAGAGATCGGAACCCCACGCCGCGGTCGGCCAGGACCTGCAGCTGGTCGATCAGGTGCCGGATCGACCTGCCGAGCCGGTCCAGGCGCCACACCACCAGTGTGTCTCCCGGACGCAACTGGTCCACCAGCTTGTCCAGCTCGGGCCGGTGCTGCAGCGAGCCTGATCCGGTGTCGACGAAGACCCGGTAGCACCCGGCCGCCGTCAGCGCGTCGATCTGCAACGACGCGTCCTGGTCGGTCGTTGACACGCGCGCGTACCCGAGGAGGTATCCCACCGGTCGACCGTAGCGAAACCCGTCCGGCGTGGGAAGTATCGCGCCGTAGATTCCGGCACGCAGTTCCGTGACACAGAGAGCCTCGCCACGACCCCCGCTGTCAATCTCCGAAGTCGGCTGCACGGGTGTTCCGAAGTCGTCTTCACTCAACGCTTAGCCCGCGCGAGCGTTCCGCAACAGGGGTTCGATTGCTCCAAAACACCCAGCGTGGGAGTTGCTGCCAGC
>NZ_BAABBA010000033.1:0-25286 GCF_039537705.1 Georgenia daeguensis | reverse complement strand
CCTACCACCGCCGTCGACGACAGGACGCCCTCGGCCGGTTGACCCCCATCGAGTACGAGACCATCATGACCACGCCAGCCACCCAGGCTGCGTGACCCAACCTGTCACCTATCCGTGCAGCAGACCCGTCTTCCGAGACGGAGGCTGGCCGTGCTCAGTGCGCAGATCGGTACAGGTCGCTTTGTGGGTCCAAGACGTCAGCTTCGCTTCGGACGTCGGGGTGCAGTCCGGCGAGCAGACATCGCGCGTGTGTGAAGAACTGCTGCTCCCGTTGTTCCATCTCTTCCGAGCTCCACTTGCTCACAACGATGAGCGCACACGGGTCGAGTGCGACGTCATCTACTGTCTTGCCGGAGAAGGCATGCTCGAAGAGCGTGCCATGGCCGCACAACGCGACGCGCACAGGTTGAGGACGCACTCTGACACTCGTGTTGCTTCAAACACGTCCCGCTGCCAGTTACCGACGGGAGTTGCCGCAGTCAGGACGAGAGCGCATCGACGAGTTTCTTGAATCTCCATTGCCAATGAGGTTCGCTCTCGCTGACTGAGGCGACGGAACTGCATGCTGATCACCGCCTCTGCGGCGTCCTCGTCGATGTTCATGAGGACGGCCAGCCGTCCTCGGGCTTCGTCAGTGTCGGCGGACTGAGCGACAGCATCCAGGACCTCGTTACGCCGCTCGACCGCAGCCGAGACAGCTTTCAGTATCCGCAGACGGTGCTCCGCCTTCTCACGCTGCTGATCGTCCACATCGCCACCCTGGCAGCCACTGCCAGTGGGATTGGCTGAAGTCGGGTCGGCTCTCGAGAGCGACAACTCCCGCCTCGTCTATATCCGCGCCTACCAGTCAAGGAGGACGATGCGCGGACCGCGTGGAACTGCTTGGTGTCGGCGCATCGGTGCAGGTCAGCATGCGAGTCTCTCGTTTAATGAGCCGGATCGCCGGGTGAGCCAGTTGCTACCCGGAGGACTTGGTGGCTCCAACCAAGAGAGGTCGATTTCAGCCCTGTCGGGCATGTCGACAACGCTAATTGCTCGAGCGTTGCCGACGACCGTCTGGCGTGCGGAAAGTAGGCCGAGCTCTGAATCCTCCGAGATGCCCGCCCAGTCTTGGGGCCGAAAGGGATGGATCGCCAGCTGGCCGACCTCGCCTGGTCGGAGGCTGCGGACACCGCCCTGCAGGATGATTGGCCCCTCGAGGATCCGACCTGTGGCCTCATGAAGCCAGTTCGACCGCATGCCAGATTGGATCGGCCGCAGCTTGCCGCTGCCGACTGCAGCACGTGTCGACAGCGACACCTCTACGACGAAGCGGCCGTTGTGCGTCAGCATCCGCTGCCAGCCGTACTCAGGCTCCATGTGCTGAAGTCTCCCCCACTACGGCGCTTCTTCACCCGAATGGAGTGGCAGCGACGGCCCTGTGTTGCAGTTGCCGGGTGGCCGACTCCCGTCTCGTCAATATCCGGCTCTACCACTCAACCAGGACGAGTCGCAAGCAGATGCAAGACCCTGTCTCCAGGCGCCGTTGCCGGCTCACTTGCTCCGGGAGCGATGGCGGCCGATTCGCAGCCCGCGGCGGACGGCGTAGACCGCGAACACGAGCGCGCTTGCGCTAAGCAGCCACGCAGCGGTGACGCTGACCGCCGGACCCGAGGTGCAGTAGCTCTCCGCTGGAAAGTCGACCGCGTAGTCAACGCAGACGCCGGTCCCGTAGCCGAAGGCCGTGGCTGGGACTCGCGGTCACAAGTGCGGCCAGGAGCCATCCCCATGCCTTCCGAGGCTCCTCGTTCCTCGCCATGAAGAGAGGCTAGTGACCGGGACGCTTCCAGAAGCTAGTCCCGCCTTATGAATATCCGCGCCTACCAGTCAAGACGCGGGAGTGGCAGGGAGAAGTTGGCCGGCTAGCGAGCCAGACGACGCATGCGCCGTTCCACGTCGAGTGCAGGGTCTTCCGAGACGGAGGCTGGCCGTGCTCAGTGCGCGGATCGGTACAGGTCGCTGTGTGGGTCCAAGACGTCAGCTTCGCTTCGGACGCACCCATGCAGATCTCCCCGACCACCACCGACTACGACCACGCCAGCCGGTGGCTCGACGAGATGCACGTCAACGGCGTCGAGGGCCTGGTCCTCAAGGGGCCCGACCGGGCATCGAGAAGCTGATGGAAAGTGAACCACCGCGACACCGTGGAAGTCACCTGCGGCGCGCGTCATCGGCACCCTCGAGCGGCTCGAGGAACTCATTGTCCGCCTCCCCATTGGCGACCAGCTTCGCATCGTCGGACGCGCCCCGCAGCACCCGCCCGCGCCCTCGCCTATCTGCTCCGCCCACCCGCCGGCGAACACCTGTGGCCACCCGCATCCCGCACGCCGCGGTCGACCGCTTCGCCCGCGGCAAAGACCCCATCGACGTCACCCTCGGCGAACCGCTCGTCGTCGAGGTCACAGCCGATGTCGCCTGGTCGGGCACCTCCTACCGCCACCACTCCGTTACTGCGCGTTAGGCCGGAGCTCCAGGTTCACGACGTCATTCCGCAGGCGTGACCGCGCATCGCCGGAAGGGTTGCTTCAGCGCTCCAGCCCGTCGCGCCGCTGAGCCTGTGGGCTGCGGGAAACATGGGCACGCCGCCTGCCCGAGGGTGGTGCCCGTCTGCAGGTTCGTGCCGACCAACGGTGCGCCTTGTTGACCAGCATCGTGACGTAGCGCTCCGGGTCGGCCCGTGCGGAGGTCGTGTCACTGGCGCTCGGGCCCGGCCAGCAAGGCGGTGAGCGTGTCCACGTGGTCGGCGAGGGCCGTGAGGTCTCGGGAGCGGAGCGCCACGAGCAGCGACCGGGCGGTTTCGCTCGCTGCCGCGTTGCCGAAGGTGCCGCTTGACCCGGCGATCTGGTGCGCCATCTCTGCGGCGTCCGCCCAGGCACGCTCCGGTGTCTCGGGCCCGAGGTCTGCGCAGAGACGCTCCAACCGCTGTGCACGTTCGCGGTTCCGTCTGGCGGCCCGCAGCGAGAGTACGGCCATGACGCCCTCGATGCCGCCGGCGTCGTCGGCTGTCATGCATCCCGTCCGATGAGGCGAGCGACGTCGTCGGCGAGCGTCATCGGATCGAACGGCTTGGCGATCACCCCGGTCGCCCCGTTGAGGGGCCACTCCTCCTCGCGGCCCGCGGTCGCCTTCGCCGTCAGGTAGATGATCGGGACGTCCCGTGTCTCGGTTTCCGCGCGGAGCATCTTCAGGATTGCGGGGCCGTCTACCCGGGGCAGCATGACGTCGAGCAGGACCACGTCCGGACGGTCCGTGCGGGCGACCTTGACAGCTTCGGCACCGCTCGACGCCGTGGTGACTCGCCAACCCCCGACAAGCTCCAGCGCCATCTGCGCCACCTCACGGATCGTCTCGTCATCATCGACGACGAGCGCATGTCCGGCTCCCATAGCTTCCCCCCGTCAGCACATCGGCGCGGCTTCGCGACCGACACCTGCGACGTTACCGTCTCGTTGCCCGGCTTCACTACCGTGGGGAAGAGTGCTCATCGATATGGTCTGCCCATGGGGGCAGACGTGGCGCGGGTCCGTGACGTGACCTTTCGCCGGTCGGCAGTCGCCGCGACGCTGTGGATCCTCGCCAGTATCGCCGTCCTGCTGAGCGGACTCCCGGAGACCGTCCGGGCCTCGTTCTCCGGCGGCGCCATCGCCGTGACGGCGGTCCTGGCCGCGACCAGCTGCCTCTTCGCGGCGCGGCGGTCCCGAGGCCGCCGCAAACGGGCCTGGGCACTGCTCGCCGCGGCCGGCTACGTGGGGTTCTCCGGCAACGCCGTCGCGCTGCTCACCGGGACTACGCAGACCGGGGATCTGGCTTACCTCGGCGCGCTGCTGATCGGGGCGCTGGCGCTGCTGTCGTTCCCTTCGAGCCCGGTTCGCCGCACCCATGTGGCGCGGATGTTGGTTGACGGCGTCGTGGTTGGCGGCTCGGTGCTGTTCATCGCGGCCGTCGCGGTCTTCCCCGGGCGCGAGATGGTCGGCGCGTGGCTCTCCTATGTGATCGCACTCGTTCTGCCCCTCGTCGACGCCGTGCTGGCCACGCTGGCGGTCTTGCTCATCACCCGAAGCTCCCGGTCCGACTTCGTGCCGCTACTGCTGGTGGGGCTCAGTTTCGTGCTGTACGCGCTCGCCGACCTGTCGTACGCGGCGCTCGGCGTCGCTGCCTTCTCCCTGGGCAGCCCCGTGGATCTCGGGTGGATCACCGGGTACGCCATGGGTGGGCTCGCCGCGCGGCACCCAGGCGCGGTCGGCGCGGCGTCTGAGCCGCGCCGGGACGAGTCGTCACCGGTCGTCGCCACCGTGCTTACGTTCTCCCTGTTCATCGTTGCCGCTGCGGTGGGCGTGGCTAACGTGGCCGGCGCGCCGTGGAGCCCCGTGGCCACTGCCTTGTGGATCGTCATACTTCTCGCCGTCGCGGCCCGCCAGACGATCCTCGTCGTGCACAACGAGCGCCTGCGGCGGGAGCTCGAGGGCCGGGTGCGCGCCCGGACCTCCGAGCTGCGCACGATGACCCAGTCCACCGAGCTGGTGCTGGCCTCCGTCGCCGACGGCATCTACGGCGTCGACCGAGCCGGCAAGGTCACATTCGTCAATCCCGCCACGGCCCGCGTGCTCGGTTACTCTCCCGCTGACCTCGTCGGACACGACGCCCACGAGACGTTCCACGCACCGGGTCCCGACGGCGTGCCGTTTCCCGCCGACGGGTGCTACATCACCGAGGCTGTCCGTGACGGCGTGACCACCTCCGCCGAGGAGGACCGCTACCGGCGGTCGGACGGGAAGGACATCCCCGTCGAGGTCACCGCGAGCTCGCTGCTCGACGGGGCCGTCGTGATCGGCGCGGTGGTGGTCTTCCGCGACATGACGCAGCGGCGCGAGGTCGACCGGCTGAAGAACGCGTTCGTCTCGGTCATATCCCACGAGCTACGCACTCCGCTCACATCGATCCGCGGGTCCCTGGGGCTGCTCTCCGGCGGAGCGGCGGGCGAGCTGGACCCTCAGGCGGCGCGCATGGTCACGATCGCACTGGAGAGCAGCGAACGCCTCACCCGCCTCATCAATGACATGCTCGATGTCGAGTGGATGGAGGCGGGGGTGTCGCCCATCGAGCCGATCGACCACAGCGCCCGAGACCTCGTCGATGCCGCGATCGACCAGGTACGCGGGATGGCAGCCCCCGAGGGAGTCTCGGTCCGGCTCGGCGAGGTGACCGGCCACGTGCACGCCGACGCCGACCGCATGGTCCAGACCTTCATCAACCTGCTCGGCAACGCGGTCAAGTTCTCGCCCCGGGGATCGGAGGTGGTCGTCTCTGCCCGCCCGTCGGGGGCGTTCGTGGAGTTCCGGGTCGCCGACCGGGGACGCGGCATCCCGCCCGACCGCCTGGAGGCAATCTTCGGACGGTTCGAGCAGGTCGACACGACGGACGCCCGTGAGAAGGGCGGCACCGGCCTGGGGCTCGCGATCTCCCGGAGCATCGTCGAGCGTCATGGCGGACGCATCTGGGCGACGAGCACGCTGGGCGAAGGGTCGACGTTCCACGTCACCGTCCCTCGTGCCGAGACCGCGAACCACATCGCGGCCCGGGCCACCGAGACGGACCTGATTGATGTCAGCGTCACAGAGAAGGAGATGGAATGAGCTTCGCGCACAGCGAGAGCAACACCGTGGAACCGGCCATGCACGACGACGCACCGACGGTCCGGGTCAGCACGGGGTCCGGCGCAGGACGGACGCGGTTGTCGGCGTTCGACGCAGCCCTGCGAGACGCCGGGGTCGCCAACTTCAACCTCATCCGGCTCAGCTCGGTCATCCCGCCCGGGAGCGACGTGCGCGAGGTGGCACCGGTCGACCAGGTGGCCGGCCGGCACGGCGATCGTCTCTTCTGCGTGTACGCGGAGGCGCACGCCGAGCTGCCGTACCACGAGGCCTGGGCGGGGATCGCCTGGGCGTTGAAGAACGACGGGAGCGGTGCCGGGCTGTTCGTCGAGCACGAGGGTCCGTCCAAGGAGCAGGTCGACCGGGACCTGACGGCATCCCTCGAGGATCTCATCGCGGGCCGGGGCGGCGGATACACCACGGCCGGGCGGGCGTTCGCCAACGCCATGTGCGAGCACGAGCCGGTGTGTGCCGTCGTCGTCGCGTCGTACCTCACGCAGGGGTGGTCGGATTCGTGACACGCCCGGGCCGCGCCCAGGTGAGCACGTCAAGAACGCTGAGCGACGACCTGATCGAGGCGTTCTGGCCGACTTACCTCGCCGCGTTCGAACCGCTCGAGACACGGGCCGCCGCCCGGCACGTCCTCACACGCGAGGAGTTCGAGGAGGAGATGCGCGACGAGCGCATCCTCAAGCTGCTCGCACGCGACCACGATGGCCGCGCCGCCGGTCTCACCACGCTCGCCACCGACCTAGAGGCAGTGCCGTGGATCAGCTCGGAGTTCCACGCTCGCCGCTACCCCCAGCACGCCGCACGCAGAGCCATCTACTACGTCGGGTTCACGCTCGCCCACCCGGGCCACCGCCGCAGCCTGGTGTTCGTCGACATGCTGGACGCACTCATCGACATCCTGGTGAACGACCGCGTCGTGTGCGCCTACGACATCAGCAGGTACAACGACGAGACCCTGCGATTCGCTGAGCACCTCTTCGCCCGGGCGCGACGGGTGTCCGACCTCGAAGTGGAGCGCGTGGACGTGCAGACCTACTATGCGGCCACATTCCACGGCCCGCGCGGCTCCTGAGCTGAGGCAGGCGACGTTCCCCCACCAATACCGGCGCCGGCGATGGAGAGCATCGTCGGCCCCCGCGGGCCCAGCAACAGCTGAGTCGCCGGATGGAGAGGTGACGGCGGCGGTGTAGTAGTCATTTGCACGGGCGCCGTCATCCATGTTCATCTCTTGCAACGTATCCGAATCGGTATGTTTATGCGTCCGTTCACCAGTTGAGACATCGACGGTTCGGGCCGGCGATCTACCTTCGCTGGACGAGCCAGCGCGACAGCCACCTCGTCGATATCCGCCGTTAACAGTGAAAAACAACGTCAAGTGAATTCTTCCAAGACTTGACCTCGTCCGACAGGCTGGTGCACATGCGACTCCTTGCCCTGACGGCCACCGCAGTCCTTCTCGCCGGCTGCAGCTCCGGCTATGGAGAATCGCCTGCGACGACACCTTCTTGCGGGGCGACGGCGCCCGGCGTGCCCCCTGCCCCAGGAGCCACGACCACTACTTCCTCGGAGAACGGAGCAAGGCTGACCATCCCCGAGCCGTCGGGAGAGATCGCTCGCTCCGTGTTCGGCGCGGACAGGCAGGACGTCGTCTCGGGGGACGCGGTCGCGGGCGGGACCCTCGAGGTGCGCGTCGCCTGCACGGACCCCGGCGGGGGAACCGGGTGGTTCGCTGTCCTTGACGCCCGCGAGAGTTCCACTGGCGGGCTTGGCAGCGTCATGAGCGGCCAGTTCGTGTGCGATGGCACCGAGATGGTCGTCTCCACGACCGCCCCGTTCTCAGGCCCGCTACAAATCACCTTCAGGCAGGTGCCCGACGGGGCCGTGGAGGGCTACGCCATCCTCAGCACTGACTAGACCGAGTCCCGTCCATGAGGGGGTTGAAGCTGGCGGGAACGTCCAGCCGTCGTCGGCTGCACCCAACCTAGGTCCAGATGCTTGCGGCAATCAGAGCGGCTATTGCCAACAGTGCGACCACGACCGACAAAAAGATCGGCCAGAGGCGCCGCGGGGTCCGCCGAGGTCCGTCCCGCGAGATCGGCTGCATCAGATTGTTGTTGACACCGGGTCGCATCCCGAGAGGCAATTGATCATTGCCGCCACTCTTCACGTCTACCTCCTTCGGCGCGTCGCTGCTAAGCGGAACCCGAGCCGCTTCCCCAGAGGAGATGAGTGCTGGCCACGGCGACGATGACAGCGGCGCCCACGACCAGCAGCAGGACAGCGGGCAACGCCGGTCTGTTTCGAGAGACGAGCCGGCGGAGAAGCTGCACCGCGCCGAGTCCGCCGAGGATCGTGGCCCATGCCAGAAGCGTCCAGCCGACGATCTGTGCGGCGATGAACAGCGTTTCGGCGCTGTCGCTCATGAACCCGATCGTGTCACCCACGCCGAGCACGATGGCGGCGGCACCCGCGAGAGCAAGCGTGGCGACCGCTACCACCGTCTCGGGGCTGGTCCGGGTCCCCTCCATGCCGGCGAGCCTATCCCCCAGGACGTCGAGCGCATCCCATTTCGGGCGGTTGCCCGCTTTTCGACGGCGGCGGCTGGAAGTGTTTCGCGGCGACTCAGCCGGGTGATACCAAAACGCGACCTTCATTTCGGAGGAATGCGTCCACAGTTGCCCCTACTGTGCCAAGGACATCACCGATCTTCGAACAATCAGGGGTTCCATCCATCATGCGCAAGACACTGGCCGCCCTGGCCCTCGCCGGCACCTTCTTCCTGGCGGGCTGCGGTGGCACCGCCGCGGACGAGCCGGCCGCGGCTCCCACAGCTGACGGAGCTGGCACCGCCGAGCCTGCGGCGTCCGCACCCGCCGAGACCGTCGACACCTTCGACGTCGAGGTCGGCGACTGCATCGCCTACCCCAAGGAGCAGCAGCGGGAGATGGAGCAGGCGACCGAGGCCACCGAGGCCCCGATGGACGTCGAGACGGTGCCGTGCGAGCAGCCTCACGACAGCGAGGTCTACGCGATCTTCGACCTGCCCGACGGTGACTTCCCCGGCGAGGAGGAGGTCATCGCCGCCGCCGACGAGGGCTGCTTCAACGAGTTCGAGCCGTTCGTCGGCAACTCCTACGACAACTCCGTTCTCGACATCGAGTACTTCTTCCCCTCGCAGGAGTCCTGGTCCTTCGACGGCGACCGGCAGGTCACCTGCATGGTCTACCACCTGGACGGCGAGCCCCTCGTCGGATCGGCGAAGGACTCCGCGCTCTGAGGTCCGGACCCGAAGGGCCCACGCGAGTCGCGGCTGGTCGCGTTTCTCCAGCGTGACCAGCCGCCGCCGTCGTGGGCGTTAGGGGCGCGAGGAGAGCACCGCCGGGTCGCACGAACGGCGCTACCCGGTCCTCTCCACCTCCAACGTATAGCGCTCCGGGGGGCTTGCGGCAAGGCCCTCCTGCTCCCGGAGAATCCCGGTCGCAGGTGGATCCAGACGAGCCCGGAGCTGATGACGTGCCCCCCGTGACGACGAGTGCCTTCGACCTGCCCGAGCACCTTGCCCACAAGGCGGCCCCGGCGCTGACCGCCGACGACGAGCGTCACTTCGCGGCGATCGCGGAGAGCCTCGAGCAGTCGATCGCCGACCTGGCCGACCGTCTCGACGTCGCGCGCAGATGGCCCGTCCGCACGGGCCAGGAGGCGATGGATCGCGACCTGGAGATCCACCGGCTGACCTCCCGGCTGCGGACCCTGCGTCGCTTCGACCTGGATCTCTGCCTGGGCCGCACGGTCGCACCCGACGGCGCCGAGCCCGTGTACGTCGGCCGGCTCGGGCTCACGGACCGGGCGGGGCGCCGGCTGCTCGTCGACTGGCGCTCCCCCGCTGCCGAGCCGTTCTTCGGGGCGACCCACGCCAACCCGATGGGCCTCGCCAGCCGCCGGCGGTACCGGTGGACCCGCGGCCGGGTCAGCGACTACTGGGACGAGGTGTTCACCGCGGACGCACTCGAGGGGCACGCCGCGCTCGACGACCAGTCCGCGTTCATCGCCAGCCTGGGCGCCAGCCGCTCCCCTCGGATGCGTGACGTGCTCGGGACCATCCAGGCGGACCAGGACGCGATCATCCGCGCAGGTTCCGACGGCGCGCTCGTCGTCGACGGCGGCCCCGGCACCGGCAAGACCGTCGTCGCCCTGCACCGCACCGCCTACCTCCTCTACGCCGACCCGCGCCTGGGCCACCGGCGCGGCGGCGTGCTGTTCGTCGGGCCGCACGAGCCGTACCTGAGCTACGTCTCCGACGTACTGCCCAGCCTCGGCGAGGAGGGCGTGCGGACGGCGACACTGCGCGACCTCGTGCCCGAGGGGGCGACGGCGTCCGTCGAGCCGGACCCGCGGGTCGCACGGCTCAAGGTGTCGGCGGACCTGGTGCGGGCGATCGAGCCCGCCGTCCGCCTGTACGAGGAGCCGCCCGCCGAGGGGATGACCGTCGAGACACCCTGGGGAGACATCTGGCTCAGCCCGCGGGACTGGGCCGAGGCTTTCGCGACGCCGGACCCCGGCACCCCGCACAACGAGGCGCGCGGCCAGGTCTGGGAGGCGCTGCTCGAGATCCTGGTGGACAAGCTCGGGGCGGAGCTCGCCGCCGATGACGAGGTCGACGACTTCGACGAACGCCGGGACGACGACGAGGAGGAGTTCGACGCGTACGGGCTGGCCGGCGAGAGCGACGACGGCAGGCTCCGCCGGGCTCTCGGCGGCAACCGGGAGCTGGCGCGGGCCTTCGGCCGGGCGTGGCCGCTGCTGGAGGCGACCGACGTCGTCGGGGACCTCTGGTCGGTACCCGCCTACCTGCGCATGTGCGCGCCGTGGCTGCGGCCCGAGGAGGTGTCCGCCCTGCAGCGGCCGGACGCCCACGCCTGGACGACCGCGGACCTGCCGCTGCTCGACGCGGCGCGCCGGCGGCTCGGCGACCCGCGCGCGTCGCGCCGCCGGCGCCGGGAGGAGGAGGCGGTCGCCGCCGAGCGCGAGCGCATGGCCGACGTCGTCGGAGACCTCATCGCGAACGACGACTCGGACCTGGGCGTGATGTCGATGCTGCGCGGCCAGGACCTGCGCGCCGCCCTGGTGCACGCCTCGACGACGCCCGGTCCGGACCACGACCTGCTCGCCGGCCCGTTCGCGCACGTCGTCGTGGACGAGGCTCAGGAGCTGACCGACGCCGAGTGGCAGATGCTGCTGGCCCGCTGCCCGTCCCGGAGCCTCACCGTGGTCGGCGACCGCGCGCAGGCCCGGCGCGGCTTCACGGAGTCCTGGGAGGAGCGGCTGCGGAGAGTTGGGCTCGACCAGGTCCGGCTCGCCTCCCTCAGCATCAACTACCGGACGCCGGAGGAGGTGATGGCGGAGGCCGAGCCGGTCATCCGGCTCGTGCTCCCGGACGCGAACGTGCCGACCTCCGTCCGCTCGGGAGGCGTTCCCGTCGTGCACGGGTCGGCCGCCGACCTGGGCCCGATCCTCGACGAGTGGCTCGACGCCCATGCCGAAGGCATCGCCTGCGTCATCGGCGCCCCCACCCTCACGACGAGGTCCCGCGTCCGGGCCCTGACGCCCGAGCACGCCAAGGGCCTGGAGTTCGACCTTGTCGTCCTCGTCGACCCCGAGTCGTTCGGGACGGGAGTCGAGGGCGCCGTCGACCGCTACGTCGCGATGACCCGGGCGACCCAGCAGCTCGTCGTGCTCACGACGCCGTGAGGCCGACGACCTCGGCCGCACGGGGCGTCGCGCCGGTCGGCGCTGCTGCCGCAGAGGTCGCCCGCCTCCGCCCCCTCAGCCGACGTAGGCCGCGAGGTGCTCCCCCGTAAGCGTCGAGCGGGCGGCCACGAGGTCGGCGGGCGTGCCCTCGAAGACGATCCTGCCGCCGTCGTGACCCGCGCCCGGCCCGAGGTCGATGATCCAGTCGGCGTGCGCCATGACCGCCTGGTGGTGCTCGATGACGATGACCGACTTGCCGGAGTCGACGAGCCGGTCGAGCAGCCCGAGCAGCTGCCGGACGTCGGCGAGGTGGAGGCCGGTGGTCGGCTCGTCGAGGACGTAGATGCCGCCCCTCTCCCCCATGTGCGTGGCCAGCTTGAGCCGCTGCCGCTCGCCCCCGGACAGCGTGGTGAGCGGCTGGCCGATGGTGAGGTAGCCGAGCCCGACGTCGGCGAGCCGGTCGAGGATCTTGTGCGCGGCCGGCACCCGGGCCTCGCCGTCGCCGAAGAACTCCTCCGCCTCGCTGACGGGCATCGCCAGCACCTCGGCGATGTTGCGGCCGCCGAGCGTGTACTCCAGCACCGAGGCCTGGAAGCCCCTGCCCTCGCACTCCTCGCAGGTGGACTCGACGGTGGCCATGACCCCGAGGTCGGTGAAGATCACGCCCGCGCCGTTGCAGGTGGGGCAGGCGCCCTCCGAGTTGGCGCTGAAGAGCGACGGCTTGACGCCGTTGGCCTTGGCGAACGCCTTGCGGATGGGGTCGAGCAGCCCGGTGTAGGTGGCCGGGTTGGACCGCCGCGAGCCGCGGATCGCGCCCTGGTCGATCAGCACCACGCCGTCGCGGCGGGCGACCGAGCCGTCGATCAGCGAGCTCTTGCCCGAGCCCGCGACCCCCGTGAGGACGCACAGCACCCCGAGGGGAATGTCGACGTCGACGTCGCGCAGGTTGTGCGTGCTGGCGCCGCGGATCGAGAGCCTGTCGCCCGGCGTCCGCACCGTCTCCTTCAGCGCTGCCCGGTCGTCGAGGTGGCGGCCGGTGAGCGTGCCGCTCCCCCGCAGCTGCTCGACGGTGCCCTCGAAGACCACCTCCCCACCGCCGCTGCCGGCACCCGGGCCGAGGTCGACGACGTGGTCGGCGATGGTGATGGTCTCCGGCTTGTGCTCGACGACGAGGACGGTGTTGCCCTTGTCTCGCAGTCGCAGCAGCAGCTGATTCATCCGGGCGATGTCGTGGGGGTGCAGGCCGATGGTGGGCTCGTCGAAGACGTACGTGAGGTCGGTGAGGGAGGATCCGAGGTGACGGATCATCTTGGTGCGCTGCGCCTCTCCCCCGGACAGTGTGCCCGCCGGCCGGTCGAGCGAGAGGTAGCCCAGCCCGATCTCGGTGAACGAGTCCAGGAGGTGCCGCAGCCCGCTGAGCAGCGGAGCCACCGACGGCTCGTCGAGGTCGCGGACCCACTGGGCCAGGTCGCTGATCTGCATCGCGCACAGGTCGGCGATGTTCTTCCCCCTGATCCTCGACGAACGGGCCTCGGGGCTGAGCCGGGTGCCGTCGCAGTCCGGGCAGGTGGTGAAGGTGATGGCGCGGTCCACGAAGGCGCGGATGTGGGGCTGCATCGCCTCGCGGTCCTTGGCGAGCATCGACTTCTGGATCTTGGGGATCAGGCCCTCGTACGTGAGGTTGATCCCCTCGACCTTGATCTTGGTCGGCTCCGCGTAGAGCAGCTTGTGCAGCTCCTTCTTGGTGAACTGCCCGATCGGCTTGTCCATGGGAAGACCGGCCCCGCTGAAGATGCGGCCGTACCAGCCGTCCATGCTGTAGCCCGGGACGGTGAGTGCGCCGTCGCTGAGCGCCCTCGAGGCGTCGTACAGCGCGGTGAGGTCGAAGTCCGTGACCGAGCCCATGCCCTCGCACCGCGGGCACATCCCGCCGAGCTGGGTGAAGGTCGCCTTCTCGGCCTTGGTCCTGTTTCCGCGCTCCACCGTGATGGCGCCGCTGGCCCGCACCGTGGGCATGTTGAACGAGAAGGCGTTGGGCGAGCCGATGTGGGGGTCTCCGAGCCGGCTGAAGAGGATGCGCAGCAGGGCGTTGGCGTCGGTGGCGGTGCCGACGGTGGACCGGGGGTTGGCTCCCATCCGCTCCTGGTCCACGATGATCGCCGTCGTCAGCCCGTCCAGGAGGTCCACGTCCGGGCGGGGCAGGTTGGGCATGAAGCCCTGGACGAAGGCGCTGTAGGTCTCGTTGATCATCCGCCGCGACTCCGCGGCGATCGTGTCGAACACGAGCGAGCTCTTGCCCGAGCCGGAGACGCCGGTGAACACGGTCAGCCGGCGCTTCGGGATCTCGACGCTGACCTCCTTGAGGTTGTTCTCCCGGGCACCCTGCACGCGGATGAGGTCGTGACTGTCAGCGACGTGCGGTGCGGCGGCCGACGCCGGGGCGTCCGTCCTCGTGGCCGTGCTCATCGGTTCTCCATCTCTCGGGGCGGTGGCGCCGTCGGGCGCCGCGGTCGTCAGACCATCTCAGTATCAGGCGGGACCGACTCAGCGAATTTCCTGGATCCGGATGAGGTTGCCGGCAGGATCGCGGACGGCGCAGTCGCGCACCCCGTAGGGCTGCTCGGTCGGCTCCTGCACGATCTCGGCGTCGCTCGACGCCAGCCGCTCGAAGGTGCCGTCGAGATCCTTGGTGGCCAGGAGCAGCATGGCGTAGGTGCCCTTGGCCATCATCTCCGCGATGGTGCGGCGCTCGTCCTCGGTGATGCCGGGGTTGGCGCCGGGCGGGTCCAGGACGATCGACGTCTCCGGCTGACCGACGGGCCCGACCGTGATCCAGCGCATCGTGCCCTTGCCGACGTCGTTGCGGACCTCGAAGCCGAGGGTGTCGCGGTAGAACGCCAGCGAGGCGTCCGGGTCGTCGTGCGGGAGGAAGCTCGCGTGAATGGTGATGTCCATGGCGATCAGGCTAGGTGCGGCGCCGAGGCCTGCGCTTCTCGATTCCTGACCGGTCTGGTGACCTGTTTGGCGACGCACGGAGCCATCCCCTGCGTCGCACCCGCCGACTCCCGCCGGTACGTGCTCGGAGGCACGCCGACCAGCTCCGCGAAGCGCGTGCTGAAGGTGCCCAGCGACGAGCAGCCGACGGCGAAGCAGACCTCCGTCACGCTGAGGTCGCCACGGCGGAGCAGCGCCATCGCCCGCTCGATGCGCCGAGTCATCAGGTAGGAGTACGGCGACTCGCCGTACGCCCGGCGGAACTGGCGGCTGAGGTGCCCGGCCGAGAGGTGCACACCTCGGGCGAGCGCCTCGACGTCCAGGGGCTGCGCGTACTCGCGGTCGATCCGGTCGCGCACGCGGCGCAGCAGCGCGAGCTCGCGCAGGTGCCGGGTGTCGGCTGCCCCGCTGCTCATGGCCGTGATCGTGCCACGCCGCGGGCCGGTTGCCCAGGAGCCCGAAGCCTCCCGCTCCCCCTTCTCGGGCGTCGGCCGCGCGGCGCGATCGGAACTACTTGCGCGACTTATCGTAAAACGATAGGTTCATACCGTTCATCGATCTAAGGAGCCGTCCCGTGGGAAACCTCGCCCTGCACGCACTGCGGATCGTGCTAGCGATCTGCCTCGCCGGCACCCTGTTCGTCCAGGTGGTGATGGTGCCGCTGCTCGCCGTCGACCTGCAGCAGGAGGAGGGTCTCGTTCTCGGAAGCCTCAGGCTCCCCGCCCTGGCCGTCGTCTTCCTGTGCCTGGTGCTGCTGGGCATCGTCACCGTGCAGGTGACGCTGGTCTGCGTGTGGAAGCTGCTGACGATGGTCCGTCGCGGCACCGTGTTCTCGCACGCGGCCTTCCGGTACGTCGACATCGTGATCGGCGCGATCGCCGCGGCGGCCGTGCTGATGTTCGGGGTCGCAGTCGTCCTCGCCCCGGGGGAGATCGCGCCCGGCATCGTCCTCCTGATCTGCGGCGCAGCGCTGATGATCGCCGGCGTCGCCCTGATCGTCTACGTCATGCGCATGCTGCTCGCTCAGGCGGTCGCCCGCGACGCCGAGGCCAGCAACCTCCGGGCCGAGCTCGACGAGGTGATCTGATGCCGATCGTCGTCGACATCGACGTGATGCTGGCCCGTCGGAAGATGGCGGTGGGGACGCTCGCGGAACGGGTCGGGATCACGCCCGCCAACCTCGCGGTGCTCAAGAACGGTCGTGCCAAGGCTGTCCGCTTCACGACGCTCGCCGCGCTGTGCGAGGTGCTCGAGTGCCAGCCAGGCGACCTCCTGCGCTGGGAGCCCGAGAAGCCGGCGGCCGTGGTGGCGTCGGCGGACGGTGGGCGCGGCGAGAAGTGACCTCCGGCGGCCGCGGCTACGGGAGGCGCGACGCGCGGCGCACCACCGCGGCACCGGCGCGCCCCGCGTCCAGCGGCACGGGGCTGTGCAGGACCGCCGTCCCCCGGTGGAGCACGCCGTCCGTCAGCACCCGGCAGCGCACTCCCCCGCGCCCGCGCATCGCCGCGTGGGCGCCCTGGGCGAGCACCCGGTCCATCCAGGCACAGGGGTTGGCGGGCCGCCCGACCAGGAGCCGAGCGGAGCCTCCGTGCGACTCCAGCACGATCTCCTCGCCGAGCAGCGGGGCCAGCTCGGCTCCGCGTAGGACCACGTTGCGCCGGGTGCGGAGGGGGTCGAACGGGCCCGCGCCCAGCTCCGCGGCCATGGCTTCGAGGGCCTCGACGGCGATGAGGGTCACGGCGGCGTCCATGTGGGCGGCCTTGCCGAAGAACCGGTCGCCGACGATGCCCTTGCCCGCCACGAGCTCGACCCGGTCGGCGTCCGTCGTCGGCACGGCCGCGGCACCGTCGCGCGCGCGACCGAAGTAGGCGTGCTGCGGCGAGACCAGCAGGTGCAGGATCTCGACGTCGTACCGGTAGCGCTCCGTCACGGGTCCACGCCTTCCTGGCTCACGAGTCCGCCTGGCTCCGCGCCGCGGGGCCGAGGCTGTGGCCGCTCAGTGGGGCGTACGCGTACCACCCGCCGGTGTCCGGCCGGGGCTCCGACGGCGGGACAGAGGTGTCGACGTCCCCGTCGGGCGTGTAGATGACCTCGATCCCCAGCTCGTCGCGGAGGTCCTGAGCGAGCACGGATCCGGCGGCCGTGAACCTCTCCTCGGTGCGCGCGTCGGGCCAGTCGAAGTTGTGCGCCGCGAGCGTCTGGCCGAAGAGTCGGTTCCACCGAGCGAGCCGCTCCCGCAGCTCGGACGAGATCGGCAGCGTGGCCAGCGCGACGGGGCCCGCACGTTCCGGCGTGCGGTCCCACAGGGGTGATTCCGCCCAGCCGTGGAACAGCTCCACACGGGCCGGCACCCCCCATTCCTCCGCCATGGCACCATCGTGCCGCACCGGCCGGTGCCGGGGCGTCCGAGCTGCCGGCGTCGAGCCAACGTCCACCGTAGGCCCGAGGTGCCGCGCGTTCCGGGCTCCTTTCGGACCGGATCCTCCGATCCTCCCTTCCCGGTGCGCGTCCCGACCGTCACTCGCTGGTGCGCAGCAGGATCCAGGTGGCGCCCGCACGCCCGAGCTCGCGCCCGTCGGCGCCGTAGGCCGTGGTCGCGGTGAAGTACTTGCGGCCGTCCTGCCCGAGCAGCTCCCCCATGACGACGACGTCCTCGCCGGCCAGCGGCGTGGCGGAGACCTGCGCCGTCATCCGCCCGAGCACCATGGGGCGGCCCTCGATCGGCGCCGCCCAGCCGCCGGGACAGTCCAGCGCCGCCCAGACGAGCTCCGGCCGCCCGGCGAGGTCGGCGGCGACGGACCACACGCAGGCGGTACGCCCGTCCTGGAGCCGCCCCGGCTCCAGGCGCAGGCCGTCGCCCGGCGCCCGGGCCGGGCCGCAGACGAAGCAGTGCGGGAAGGGGTGCTGGTGACGGCCGCCGTAGTGCTCCGCCGTCGTCCGCGCGACGTCCGCCGGCACCGGTGCCACGGCGCGGAGCTCGTCCCCGGCGTGCACGGCCTCGGCGACGAGGACGTCGTCGGAGGTGAGCCGCACGCCCTCGCCGGAGCGGGTGAGGCTCAGCGGCCGGTCGAGGGGCGGCGGGACCCGCAGCGTCACGGTCACCGGGCCTTGGCCGAGCCCGCCGGCGACCAGCCCGGCGACGTACCCGCCGTTGCCGGAGTCGTCGGGCCCGCGGAAGCGGCGGTCCACCGTGATCGTCATGGCGAGCACGGTAGCGCCCGGCCCGGGGCCGCAGGGTGCGGGACCCTGGGGACAAGAAGGGGCGGGTCACCCCGCCGACGTCACGCGGGCTGGATGACGTCCCAGCGGTTGCCGTAGAGGTCCTCGAGGATGATGACCCGCCCGTGGGGCTCCTCGCGGATCTTCTCGGTCGGCACGGCGCCGTGGGCGAGCGCCTGGGCGAGCGTCGTGTCCAGGTCCTCCACATGCAGGAAGAACCCGACCGCGTCCCCGTTCTGCCGGCCGACGAGCGCCTCCTGCCCCGGCTTGGCGACGGCGAGCCGCAGCCCGGCGCCGCCGTCGCGCGAGCCGACGACGACCCAGCGCTTGCCGCCGCCCTGCGGGCTGTCCTCGAGCAGGTCGAGCCCGAAGGCCCGGGTGTAGAAGGCGATCGCCTCGTCGTAGTCGCGGACGAGGACGTTCACCAGCGCGACGTGTGCCAATGCCACTCCTGTGCTGGTCGGTGAGGTCGGGTGTGCCGGAGGCCTACGAGCTCGGGACGGCCGCGGCGCGGTCGCGGAGCGGCAGCCAGGCGAGGACGTCCTGGATCGTCGCGTCCCAGAAGGCCCAGTCGTGCGCGCCGGGGCGCACGTCCCGGGTGAGGTCCGCGCCGGCACGGTCCGCCGCCCGGGCGAAGCTCTCCTGCTGCGCCAGGAGCGGGTCGTCGGTCCCGCACGTCGCGTACAGGCGCGGCAGCGAGGTGGCGTCGGCGCCCTCGAGGAGCGCGAGCAGGTCGTGGTCGGTGCCCCGCAGCGGGGCGGAGCCGAAGACGCGCTGGAGGAGCTCGGGCATGTCCCCGTCCTCCTGGAGCCACGCGACGTCCAGGGCGCCCGAGAGCGACGCCGCCGCCGCGAACCGGTCCGGCCGGGACAGCGCCCAGCGCATCGCCCCGTACCCGCCCATCGACAGCCCCGCCACGAACGTGTCCTCGCGGCGGTCGGAGACGCGGAAGAGCTGGCCGACGACCTGCGGCAGCTCGTCCATGAGGAACGTGCCGTACCGGTTCCCCTGGTGCTCGTCCACGTAGAAGCTGCGGTCCACCTGGGGCATCACGACGGCGAGGCCCCGGTCGGCGACGTAGCGCTCGATCGAGGTGCGCCGGGTCCAGATCGTCGCGTCGTCGCTCAGGCCGTGGAGCAGGTAGAGCACCGGCGGCGGGCCGGCGGGCGCCGCGCCGGTCATGCCGATCTGCTGCGTCGTCGCCTGAGGCAGGATGACCGTCATGGACGTGCTGAGGCCCAGCACGTCGGAGAAGAAGTCGCAGCGCAGCAACGCCATGGGGGCTCCTCGTCTCTACCGGCGGGCGGTCAGCGGCACGGGCCCCGGCCGCGCTCGCCGAGCAGCGCCCACGCCCCGGGCAGCACCAGGGCGGCCGCGACGGCCTTGACGACGTCGCCGAGGACGAACGGCACCACACCGAGCGCGAGGGCCTCGCCCAGGCCGACACCGAGGAACGCCATCAGCCACAGCACGCCAGGGACGTAGACGAGCGCAGACGCGCCGATCGCGCCGAGGGCGGTACGCCAGGGCGAGCGGTCCCCGCCACGGCGGGCGAGGTGCCCGAGTGCCGCGGCGGCGGGCAGGTAGCCGAGGACGTAGCCGAAGGAGGCCATCGCCCAGCCGCTCGCGCCGTCGGCGAAGACGGGTGCGCCGGCCAGCCCGGCCAGCATGTAGACGATGACGCTCAGGGCGCCGCGGACGGGGCCGAGCGACGCCCCGACGAGGAGCACCGCGAAGGTCCCCAGCGTGAGCGGGACGGGCGTGAAGGGCAGCGGCACGGCGAGCTGGCCGATCCCCGCGATCAGCCCGGCTCCGGTGAGCACGAGGGCGGCGTCGCGCGCCCGGGCACCGGGGACGACGTCGGCGAGGACGAGGGAACGCGACGCGGGGACGGCGGTGGCTGACATGCTTCTCCTTCTGCGGTGGTGCTGGTCCGCGCCAAGCATGCCGCACATCCGCCGGTCCGGGTGCGTTCGTCCGAGTTCGTCGCGGCCCCGCTCCCCCGCTCGACGGCTCGTGGGGGTGTGCCCCGGATAAGACGGAGGTCACAGAACTCGACGAGCAGAACCGGAACACCTGGAGGACGCTTGACGTTGGACCTGGTGGAAACACAGCGGGTGGTGGGCCCTGCCCGGCCCCCACTATCCGGACGGCGCGCACCTGCCTCCGGACCACTCACGAGCGAGGGAGATGCTCATGGCAGAACGCTCACTACGCGGTATGAAGATCGGCGCCAACAGCATGGAGTCGGAGGAGGGCGTCGAGCTCGCCCCCCGGATGCTGGCGGAGTTCACCTGCCCCGACGGGCACGTGTTCACGCTGCCGTTCTCGGTCGACGCGGAGCTGCCGCCGGTCTGGGAGTGCAAGGTCTGCGGCAAGGAGGCGCTGCTGCGCGACGCCTCCAAGCCGGAGCCGAAGAAGGCGGTGAAGCCCCCGCGCACGCACTGGGACATGCTCCTGGAGCGCCGCAGCATCGCCGAGCTCGAGGTGCTCCTCGAGGAGCGGCTCGCGCTGCTGCGCAGCGGCGAGCTGCGCCGTCGCAGCGCCTGACGCCACGCGCCACCACGGCCCGCCCGGTCCCCGGACCCGGCGGGCCGTCGCGCGTCCGGGGCCGTCGTCGGCGCGTGGTGAGCAGTCGGCGCGGGGCCCGGCTCAGCGGCGCGGGTGAGCAGTCGGCGAGAGGGCCGGCTCACCGGCGCGGGCGCGGCCGCCCGCGGGCCGCGAGCTGCCGGCCGAGGTCCGCGAGCTGCCGGCCGCGGTGGGCGAGGCCCCATGCGGTCGTGCGCCACAGGGCCTCGACGACGATCGCCCGGCTCATCTTCGACTGGCCCTCCGCGCGCTCGACGAAGGTGATCGGCATCTCCACGATCGTGCCGCCGTCACGGTGGACCCGCCAGGTCATGTCGACCTGGAAGCAGTACCCCTGGGACTCGATCTCCTCCAGCGGCAGGCGCCGCAGCGTCGCGGCCCGGTAGACGCGGAAGCCGCCCGTGGCGTCCTGCACCGGCACGCCCAGGGCGAGGCGGACCCACAGGTTCCCGCCGCGCGAGAGGACCTCCCGGTGCGCCGGCCAGTTGACCACCTGCCCCCCGGGCACCCAGCGCGAGCCCAGCACGAGGTCCGGCGCGTCCGAGAGCGCGGCGCGCTCGAGCAGCAGGGGCAGCTCCTCCGGCCGGTGGGAGCCGTCGGCGTCCATCTCCACCACGAGCTCGTAGTCGCGCTCCAGGGCCCACCCGAACCCGGCGACGTAGGCCCGGCCGAGCCCGTCCTTGGCGGTGCGGTGCAGCACGTGGACCGCCGGGTCCGTGGCCGCGGCGGCGTCGGCGAGGTCGCCGGTGCCGTCGGGGCTGGCGTCGTCGACCACCAGCACGTCCGCCGCGGGCACCGCCGCGCGCGTGCGCCGGATGGCGTGGGGCAGGGCGTCCCGCTCGTTGTAGGTCGGGATGATGACGAGCGTCCTCACCGGCGGCTCCTCCCGCCGCGGGCGGGCGAGCCGGTCCTCGCGCCACGAGCGGACGAGCCGGTCCTCGCGCCAGCTCTGGAGCCGCCTCGCGAGACCGGGGCCGTCGGGCGGCCGGCCCCGCGTCCGCCGCCGCCGGGACGACGCCGCACGGACGCCCGCCGCCGGGCGTCCCGCGCTCGCCGGGACGACGTCATGACCCCGGCCACCACCGCGGCGGCGGCGAGCAGCCCCGTGAGCAGTGCCGGCCACTGGCCGAGCCGGTCCGAGACGGTCAGAGTGGTCCGCAGCGGCAGGGCCTCGACCATCTGCTCGGCGGTGAACAGGCCGGTGGTGTCCTGGAAGACCCCGTTCGGGCTGACGATGCCGCTGACGCCGACGGTGGAGACTTGCACGACGGCGCGCCCGTGCTCGACCGCCCGGAATCGGGACATCGCGAGCTGCTGCGTCGACTCCTGCGTCATCCCGAAGGAGGCGTTGTTCGTCGGGATGACGATGAGCTCGCCGCCGGCCACGACCGACTCGCGGATCAGCTCGTCGTAGGCGACCTCGAAGCAGATCCCGACGGCGATCGGCACGTCCCGCCCCAGGCGCTCCACCGGCACGGGCATCAGGCTCATCTCCGTGCCCGCGGCCATGTCGACGGTGATGAGGTCGACGGCGCTGGTGAACTGCCGGAAGAAGTCGCGGTGCGGCATGTACTCGCCGAACGGCACCGGGTGCTGCTTGGTGTAGACGAGGTCCGTCGGCCCGTCCGGCTCCCACAGGATGAGCTCGTTGTACCGCGTGCGCGGGCCCTGGCCGCCGGGGGCGTCGACGTAGCGCTGCGTGCCGAGCAGGATCGGCGCGCCAACGGTGCGGGCGGCGCCCTGGACCACAGCTGCCACCCCGGCGTCGGTGCGCGGGTCGATGTCGGCGGCGCTCTCCGGCCACAGGACCAGGTCGAGGCCGCCCGGCTCCACCCGTTCGAGCAGGGCAGCTGTGCCCGCGGCGTGGTTCTCGGTGACCGCGCGGGCCTGCGAGCCGGCCTCGGCGCCCTGCTGCGGCACGTTGCCCTGCACCGCGCCCACCCGCAGGGTGCCCGCCTCGGCCCGGGTGCCCAGGGGCACCAGCCAGGGGGCGAAGACGAGCGCGGCGACGACGAGGAGGAGCGCGCTGGCCGCGCCCACCTGGAGGTGGCGCAGCCGGACCAGCGCCCCGGCCAGCACGGCACCGATGACCACGACCGCGCCGCTGACCAGCACGGTGGAGCCGATGGAGGCCAGACGCACCAGCGGCGCGTCGGTCTGGGAGAACGCGAGGTTGCCCCAGGGGAACCCGCCGAAGGGCCACCGGGCCCGCAGCTGCTCGACGGCGACCCACAGGACCGCGACAGCGAGCGGCTGCAGCCAGGTGCGGCGTTCGAGGAGCGGCACGCGCCGGACCAGGACCCAGGCCGCGGCGAAGACGCCGACGAGGGCGGCCTCGGCCACCGACAGCGCGATCCAGCCGATCGGCTCGCCGACCGCCTCGTCGGCCCAGTACAGGTGCGGGAGGAAGAAGCCGAGCCCCCACGCCAGTCCGGTGAGCCACGCCCAGGGCACGGAGTCGCGGCGCAGGGCGAGCACGAGCAGGGCGACGCCCACGTACGCCATGGGCCACCACGAGCGGTTCGGGAACGCGGTGTCGGTGGCGAGCCCGCCGGCGACCGCCAGGAGCAACGTCCACCCGCGCGACGGGACGGGGCGGGGCACCAGGTCAGTCTAGGTGCGCCGTCGTGAAGGGAGGCGCACGGCCCGCCGGGGCCGCGACGAGTGACCGTGACAGGCCCCGTGGTGTCAACGGCAGGCCCCCGGAGGAGCGACAGACCCGCGTGCCCCTCGGTCCGGCTGGGCCCCGGAGGGACCCAGCCGTTTTCTAACGGGCACGCGGGCCTGGTCACTGTCGATCCCGCGACGAACCACCCGCAGCAGGGTGCGCCCTGGGTTGCCTCGCGGGGGAACAGGGGACGAACCTAGCGCCAGTGAGGCGGGCGACACAAGCCGCCCGACGGCCCAGGTCATCGACGAAACCCCAGGTCAACGGTGATTGCCGGAAGCGGCTTCCGCTAAACATCCCGGCGTGTCGGAGGGCGTGTCGCCGACCGGGGCACCCTCACACGCTGGACCAGGCCACCACGCCGCGCCGGACGAGGCCCATGGCCTCGTGCGCCCGGACCGCCAGGCGCCCGCTCGGGGCGGCGGTGGCGAGCTGGTCGAGGACGTCGAGCACCTGCTTGCACCAGCGCACGAAGTCCCCGGCCCCGAGCTCCGCCGCGTCGAGGGCGTCCGTCAGCGGCGCCCCGGACGCCCAGAGGTGGACGGCCGAGACGAGGCCGAGGTCGATCGGCTCGGTCACCGGCACGCCGTGGAGCCGCTCGAGCTCGGCGAGGTCGTTGCTCAGGCTCACCGTCGCCGTCAGCGCCTGGCCGAGCATGCCGTGTCGGCCGCCCGGGAGAGTGCCCGGACCCTGCGGCTCGGGGGTCCGAGCCTGGTAGACCACCGTGGAGACGACCCCGGCGAGCTCGGCGGCGCTGAGCTGGTCCCAGGCGCCCGAGCGCAGGCACTCGGCGAGAAGGAGATCCTTCTCGGCGTACAGGCGCGCCAGCCACCGGCCCGCCTCCGTGACCGTGGTTCCGCCGTCGCCGGCCGCGAGGTAGCCCAGCTGGGCGAGCACCGCGCAGACCTTGTCGAAGTCCTGCGCGATGGAGCCCGTGCGCTTCTGGATCCGCGCGAGCAGCTCCTCGTGCTCGGCGGTGGCCCGCTCCCACCGGCCCGCCCAGCGGGCGTGGTCCTCTCGCTCGGCGCAGCCGTGGCACGGGTGGGCGCGCAGGCGGCGGCGCAGCTCGGCGAGCTCCTCGTCCGGCCCCGCCGGGCCCGGCCGCCCGCCCGTCCGGGGGTCGGCGAGATCGATGCGGCCCTCGGCGAGCGCGTTGCGCAGCGAGGAGGCCAGATCCCGCCGTTGCGCCGGGTTGCGCGGGTTGAAGTTGCGCGGCACGCGCACCGTGCCGACCCGCTGCACCCCGTGCGGCAGGTCCTGGGCCGTGAGGGTGCGCAGCTGCCGCTCGTCGGTGAGGACGTGGAGCTGGGGCCCGTCGAAGCCGCCGTCGTCGGTCTCGAGCACGACGGCGTGGGCGGTGCGCCGCCCCCGTGGGTACGCGACCACCTCCCCGCGGCGCAGCCCGGTGAGCGAGCCGCGCACGGCGCGGCGCCGGTCCGCGGACCGCTCCCGCGAGACGTCCGCCTCGCGCCGGCCGATCTGGCGGCGCAGCTCGGCGTACTCGGTGAAGTCGCCGAGGTGGCACCGCATGGCCTCGGCGTAGCCGGCCACCGCCTCGGCGTGCTTGCGGGCCTGCCGCGCCAGCCCCACCACGCCGCGGTCGGCCTGGAACTGGGCGAAGGAGGTCTCCAGCACCTCCCGGGCCTGCGACTGGCTCATGGTGGTGAGCAGGTTGACGGCCATGTTGTACGTCGGGTGGAACGCCGAGCGCAGCGGGTACGTGCGTCGCGAGGCGAGCCCGGCCACGCCGACCGGGTCGATCTCGTCGGAGTAGAGGACCACCGCGTGGCCCTCGACGTCGATGCCGCGCCGCCCGGCGCGCCCGGTGAGCTGGGTGTACTCCCCCGGCGTGAGCTGGACGTGGGCGCTGCCGTTCCACTTCACCAGGGACTCGAGCACCACGGACCGCGCGGGCATGTTGATCCCGAGCGCCAGGGTCTCCGTGGCGTAGACGACCTTGACCAGCCCGGCGGTGAAGAGGCGCTCCACCGTCTCCTTGAACACCGGCAGCAGGCCGGCGTGGTGCGCGGCGACGCCGCGCTCGAGCGCCACCGCCCACGTGTCGTACCCCAGGACCGCGAGGTCCTCGGGAGGGATCCCGGCCCCGGCGTCCTCGACGACGTCACGGATCTGCGCGGCCTCGGCCGCCGTCGTCAGCCGGATCCCGGAGGCCACCACCTGGTGCACGGCGGCCTCGCACCCGGCCCGGGAGAAGACGAAGACGATCGCGGGGAGCAGGCCCTCGCGGTCGAGCCGCTCGACGACGACGGGGCGCGGCGCGGGCCGCACGCGCGCCGGGAAGCGGAGACCGCCCCGTCCGCCGCCGCCCTGGTGGCGCGAGCTCCCGCCGTGGCCGCCGCGGCCGC
>NZ_BAABBA010000032.1:28384-32164 GCF_039537705.1 Georgenia daeguensis | reverse complement strand
AGCTGCGCCAGGTGCAGGGCACCGCGGCGTGGGTCGTCCCCTCGGCCGAGCGGACCGCCTACGCCCTGCCCCGCCGGCGCGACGGCATCGTCGTGACCCAGGGCACGCTCGACGGCCTGGACGAGGACCAGATCGCCGCGGTGCTCGCGCACGAGCACGCGCACGTCCGCGGCCGGCACCACGCGGTCATAGGAGCTCTGCAGACCCTCGCCGGGCTCTTTGCCGCGGTCCCGCTCGTCGCCGCTGCCCCGGCCGCCGTCGCCGGGTACGCCGAGATGGCCGCCGACGACGCCGCCCGGCGTGCGCGTGGCACCCGTGCCCTTGCGGGGGCGCTGCTGGCACTGCACCGCCCGGGCGCATCCACGCCACTGCCCGCCCTCGCGCTGCACGCCGCGCGGCACCTGCCGCTCTCCCGGGCTCAACGGCTGGTCGCGGCAGCGCCACCCCCGCCCCGTGCGGGGGTCGCCGTCGTCGCCGCCTACCTCTTCGCCATGATCGGTGCGGTTCTCCTGGTCTCCGTCCCGTACCTGTCGATGGCGGTCACCGCCAGCTGCTGACAGCCAGCGGCCGACCGGACGACGGACAAGGAGTGCCACACATGACCGCCAGCCCAGTTCCGGCCGAGACCGAGACCGAGACCGACCCACGGGATGCCGGCGCGCCGCTCACCGCTGCGCGACGGCGCGGCACCTCGTACGTCCGGGACCTGACGACGCTCCTCTCGACGGGCTCCGTGGCGCCACTCCTCGTCAGCGCCGTGGGCGGGTGGCTGACCAACCTCGCCTTTCCGGACCGCGGCTGGTGGCCGTTGGCCTACCTCGGCGTCGCCATGCTCCTGCTCGCGCTGCGGGACGCGCGAACGGCACGGTCCGGGCTCGTCGGTCTGCTGTGGGGCCTCTCCTTCTTCCTCCCGCACGTCTCCTGGGCGGTCGACGCGACCGGCTCGCTCCTGCCATGGGTCGCACTCAGCCTCTCGCAGGCACTCTATGTCACTGGCTTCGCGATCTCGTGGACGCTGGCCCAGCGGAGCGCCTGGGTCGGGAAGCACCCTCTGGTCCGCGCCGCCGCGGCGGCCGCTGTTAGGGTGGCGATCGAGCAGCTGCGGGGCTCGTGGCCGTTCGGTGGGTTCCCTTGGGGCAATCTTGCCTTCTCCCAGGTCGACGCCCCGCTGCTGCCGCTGGCCGCGTACGGTGGCGAGGTCCTGGTCTCCGCGACAGTGGTGGTCATCGCGGCGCTGATCGCGCACGTGGTGGCGCAGGGACGGCGATCGAGCGGCCTCGGGCTGCTGAGCGTCGCCCGTGGCGTCCTCGCCCTGTCCCTCGGACCGTGGCTCCTTCCTCTCTCGACCGGCGCGGAGGCCGGAGAGCTGCGCGTGGGCGCCGTTCAGGGGAATGTCCCGCAGCAGGGCGCCCACTGGGCGGCTCAGGCGCGCGAGGTGACGGCCAACCATGCCGCGGGCACCCGACAGCTCGGGGAGTCGGTGGGTTCGGACGGTTTGGACCTCGTGCTCTGGCCGGAGAGCGCCGCGGACATCGACCCACGAACCGACGCGGAGCAGGCCGCCACGGTCGCGTCGGCCGCCGAAACGCTGGACGCGCCGCTGCTGATAGGGACACAGCGGTTCCCCGACGGCCAGGACGTCCGCTACAACGAGATGGTGCTGTGGCAGGCGGATCAGGGAGCCGGCGCGGCCTACGCCAAGCAGCACCCGGTCCCGTTCGGGGAGTACGTGCCCTACAGAGACTTCTTCCGCCAGATCACCCCACTGGTGGACCTGGTCGGAACCGACATGGCGGCGGGCGCGGACCCCGCCCTGATGTCCGTCCCCGTCGAGCGGCTCGGCCGCGCTGTCGACGTCACCGTGGGCATCTGTTTCGAGGTCGCCTACGCCGACCTGATCGGCGAAGGCGTGCGCGGCGGCGGGGAGCTCATCGTCGTCCCCACCAACAACGCATCCTTCGGCCACTCCGCGGAGTCGACGCAGCAGCTGGCCATGTCACGGTTCCGCGCGGTGGAGCACGGCCGGGCGACTGTCCAGATCTCCACGGTCGGCGCCAGCGGCATCGCGCTGCCCGACGGAGCCCTGCTCCAGCGCACGGGCCTGTTCACCGCAGAGCAGATGACAGCGACGCTGCCGCTGCGCACCAGCCTGACTCCCGCCACAAGGCTTGGCACGGTTCCCAGGACGGTCGTCTGGATCCTGGCCGCCGCCGCCGTGGGGTGCGGTGTGCTGAGCCGCCGGCGCAGCGGCCTGCGCGAGCATGATCGACTCGTCGGCGGCCGCCAGCAGGAGCTCGAGGGCTAGCACGCGAGGAACTCCACCGGCCTTCCGGGGAACGTCAGGCCAGAGTTGTCTCCAGTAGCCCCAGGTCCTGCGCCACCCAGGGGAACACCCAGGTGAACAGCGCCCAGACGACGACGAGGCCGAGCACGACCGCCTCGATCACCCGCAGCCACCGCGGTCCGGGCAGGATCCGCCAGATCGCCGCGTACATCAAGAACCCTCCAGAAGCTCGGCCGGCATGCCCTCCGCCCGGGGAACCCATCCGGCGAGCTCACCGTGGGTGATCCAGCGCTCGCGGGTGCTCCACAAGCATCAGCTCTCCCGCCAGGCCGGCCAGGGCGGCAGCGAAGCTTCGCCGCGCCCGCCTGCCACCGCCGGCGCGCCTGCGACGAGCCTCCGTCGGCGCCTCGGTGGTGACCACGAACACGACGCTACTGGACACCTCCGTCCGGAGAGAACGCTCGACTCTCCCGCGACCGTGTCACGGACGCCCGGCGAGACTCTCCCCTTGCCGTCCCGATCGATACCCCGTAGGGTATTTTGGTCGCCGATTCGGCGCGGCACCCCCCAACCTCAGGAAACGGATTCGTGACAGCTCTCAACACCGACAGGACGACAGACCAGACCGTGCTCAACCCCGACGCGCTCGCCGAGCGGCTCAGCTCGACGACGCCCCCGCGCCTGATCGACGTCCGCACCCCGGCCGAGTTCGAGACGGTCCACATCCCCGGGGCGTACAACGTCCCGCTGGACACGCTCAAGGAGCACCGCGAGGAGATCGCCGGGCATCTCGACGAGGACGTCGTCCTTGTCTGCCGCTCGGGACAGCGAGCCACCCAGGCGAAGGAGGCCCTGGCCACGGCCGGGCTCCCGAACCTGCACCTGCTCGACGGCGGCATGCAGGCCTGGCAGGCCTCCGGCGGTGAGGTCCGGCGCGGGAGGCAGAAGTGGGACCTCGAGCGTCAGGTCCGGCTCGTGGCCGGCACGGTCGTGCTCAGCAGCATCCTCGCGAGCACCCGCGCCCCGGGCGCGAAGTGGCTCGCCGCCGCTCTCGGCGGCGGCCTCACCGCCGCCTCGCTGACCAACACCTGCGCGATGGGCGCGGCGCTGTCGAAGCTTCCGTACAACCGCGGAGCGTCGCTGGACCCGGCCGACGCGATCGCACAGCTCAGGCCGGACACCCACACCGTCTGACGAGTACCTCCGCCGCCCTGGTGCGGTGAAGTACTCAGCTGGAGCCGCCCCGTCCATGCGCGGGGCGGCTCCTCTCTCCACTCCCTCGAGGTTCAGCCCTATGGCCCACCACGCCGCACTGCCCGACAACCGCCTGGACCAGGACGTGGTCCAGCGCCGCACCGTCCGCACGATGACCCTCGCGCAGATCTTCAGCGCCCTGGGCAACGGGTCCACCCTGGCGCTCGGCTCGATCCTCGCCGTCGACCTGTCCGGGAACGAAGCATTCGCCGGCACAACGACCACAGCGCTGACCCTGGCGG
>NZ_BAABBA010000032.1:27111-28285 GCF_039537705.1 Georgenia daeguensis | reverse complement strand
CGGTCCCCGCAGCTGCCGGTCGCGCTGTGACCGCCCGCCCCTCGGTCCGTGACGGCTGGGGCGCCGTCCGGGGCTCGACCCGGGCTCGTGCGGCGCTGACGGTACTGCTGGCCGCGCACACCGCGATGGTGGCGGTGATGTCCATGACGCCGCTGCATCTCCAGCACGTCGCCGGGGCGACGGCCGGAGGCCCCGGGTTCCTGACCGTCGTCGGGTTCACGATCTCCCTCCATGTCGCGGGGATGTACGCGCTGTCTCCTGTGATGGGGTGGTCCGCCGACCGGTTCGGTGGCGGCCCCACCGCCGTGGGAGGCCTGGTGGTGCTGCTCGCCGCGGTCGCGTTCGCCGGCCTCGGCCAGGGCTCGATCACGACCGTGACGATCGGGCTGGTGCTGCTCGGGCTTGGCTGGTCGGCCGCCACGGTCGCCGGCTCCGCCCTGCTCGTCGAGGCCGTCCCGCCCGCCCGGCGCGTCACGGCGCAGGGCCTCTCGGACGCCCTGATGAGTGGCGCGGGGGCGCTCGGCAGCCTCGCCGCGGGCCTGGTGATGGGCTGGTCCGGCTACGGGGTGCTCAACGTGGTCATGGCCGTGCTCGTCGGCGGCGTGGCCGTGCACGCCGGCCGGGCGCTGCGCGGCGGTCACCGCACGCGCGGGTGACGCGGACCGGCCGTTGGTCGGCGGCCGCCGCGGGAGCCGGTTCAGGCTGCCGGGCGGAGGCCGCTGAGGGTCGCCTCCCGCGGTCGTGCGGCGGTGTACCAGCCCGCGAGGAGCAGCACGATCAGGGTCACGTCGACGGCGTCGCCGGCGTAGTACATCAGCTGGGCGCCTGCCTCGGCGTCGGCCGAATCGACACCCGCGGGCGGGTGGGCGTAGAGCCACTTGGCCAGGACGGAGTGGGCCGCGATGAAGGTCACCAGCACCGCGGCGCGCACGGTGAGCGGGGCGCGGTGCGGGTCCGGGTCCACGCTGAGGATCGAGGCGGTGAAGACGTAGCCGGCGAGGAAGACGTGGGTGTGCACCGCCGCATGGACGAGCGCCGAGCCGTGCATCTGGTGGTAGAGGTCGGTGGTGTAGAGCAGCCAGAGTCCGCCTGCGTTGAGCGTGGCGGCGACGGCCGGATGGGTCACGGCGCGCACGACGGGGTGGCGCAGCAGGCCCGTCAGCGTCCGGGCGCA
>NZ_BAABBA010000032.1:0-27012 GCF_039537705.1 Georgenia daeguensis | reverse complement strand
AGACGGTCCGACGGTCGAGGTCGACCGCTCCCCGCTCGGCCGGCCGTCCGGCGGGGACGCTGGCGGAGTCCGACGTCGCCATCGAGAAGGTCCTTCCGGTCCGCTGGGTCTCGTCCCGTCATCGTCGCGGACCGAGACCGGGTCCGCGCGCCGGACGCCGGCCTCCACCGGCCCCGTGGGGGCAGGCGGAGGGCCGGCGGCGCGAAGGCGCTGGGCGCCCCAGGGTCAGGAGGCGGTGGCCGCCGTCCAGCGGTCCTCGATGCGACCCAGCCGCCAGATCGCGAAGCTGACCAGCCAGGCAGTGACGAAGAGCCCGACGAGGGCGTACCCGACGCCGCCCATGTCGAGACCGGCCGCCCACCCGAGGAACCCGCCCGTGGGCTCGAGGTGCTCGGCGAGCAGCTGGAGCAGGACGGTGACGCCTATGCCGAGGGCGGCGATGACCGACAGGACCGTGACGGTGAGGTTGTAGTAGACCTTGCGCACCGGTGCCAGGAAGGCCCAGCGGTAGGCGCGGGCCATCAGGACGCCGTCGGCGGCGTCGAACAGGCTCATCCCGGCGGCGAAGAGCACCGGCAGCACGAGGATGGCGTACCAGGGCAGCGTCAGCGCGGCGGTGCCGCCGGCGAGGACGAGCAGCGCCACCTGGGTGGCGGTGTCGAACCCGAGGCCCATGAGCAGCCCGACCGGGTACATGTGCCACGGCTTCGTCACCCGACGGGTGAACCGCCCGAGCAGCCTCGCCATGACGCCGCGGTTGTTCAGCAGCCGCTCGAGCTCGCGCTCGTCCAGCGCCGCGCCGCGCATCTGCCGGAAGACCCGCACGATGCCCTTCACCGAGCCGAGGTTGAGCAGGCCGATGAGGATCAGGAACGTGCCGGCCACGATCGAGCCGACCGTGCCGAGCGTCTGCTGCATCGCCGACCCGGAGTCGGCGACCGGACCGGCGACGGCCTTCACGCCGAGGGCGAGCAGCAGGGCGAGCCCGAAGACCACGCTGGAGTGGCCCAGGGAGAACCAGAAGCCCACGCTCAGCGCGGGGCGGTTCTCACCGACGAGCTTGCGGGTGGTGTTGTCGATGGCGGCGATGTGGTCGGCGTCGAAGGCGTGGCGTGCCCCGAGCAGGAACGCGGTCACGCCCAGCCCGACGCCGAACACCCCGGCGCTGCCGACGGTGAGCTGCTGCGGCGCGACGGCGAGGAGCAGGACTCCCCAGCCGACGAGGTTGAGCAGCAGCACCATCGCGGCCATGCCGGCGACCGAGCGCTTCTCGGTGCCGCTCCACCGGCGGGGCCGGGCCGTGCGCGAGGTGACGGACGCGGTCAAGGACATAGGGACGATCCTCCGGTCGGAGCGGGTCAGAACAGCTGAGGGATGCTGCGGGCCGCGGTGTAGGCCGCCACGAGGACCAGCAGCACGGTGAAGGCGAGGTTGAGCCGGGCCGGGCTCACCTTCGAGGTGATCCGGGCGCCGATGAGGCTCCCGACCACCGAGGCGGCGGTGAAGGCGCCGATGAGTGCCCAGTCGAGGGTGACGTCCTGGCCGAGGCGGGAGACGAGCGAGCTGGCGCTGTTGATGGTGATGACCACCAGCGAGGTGCCCACGGCCACGGGCATCGGCAGCCGCAGGGCCAGCACGAGCGCGGGCACGACGGCGAAGCCGCCGCCCACCCCGAAGAACCCGGTGAGCAGCCCGACGGCGGTGGCCGTCAGCAGCAGGACGCCCACGGCGCGGCAGTCGCACCGGAAGGGTCGCAGCGAGAGCATCGGCGTGGTCCGTGCCTCCACCTCGCCCTGGCCGGCGGCCTGCCTGCGGGCGGCGGCCCGCCGCCGCCGGGTCATCACCGCGGCGACGACGAGCATGAGTCCTGCGAAGGCGACGAGCAGGACGTTCTGGGGCACCGCCGTCGAGAGCAAGGAGCCGAGGAACGCCCCGCCGACGCCGAGGAGGCCGAAGACCACGCCCTGCCCCAGCCGTACCCGGCCGGCGCGCAGGTGCGGCAGCATCCCGATCAGCGTCGTGATGCCGACGATGACCAGCGACCCGGTCGTCGCGGCCCGGGCGTCGAGGCCCAGGAGGTATACGAGGGCGGGGACGGTGAGGATGGACCCGCCACCGCCCAGGGCGCCGAGGGTGATCCCGACGACGACCCCGAGCGGGACGGCAAGGACGATCGCGCTCACGCCGAGGCGGTCGCCTGGTCGGAGACGATCGGCAGGCCGGCGGCCTGCGCGGAGCGGTCGAAGCTGTCGTCGACCACGACCACGCGACGGCCGGTGGCAGCGACGAGCGAGGCGGCGATGGAGGCGCGGTAGCCGGACGCGCAGTGCACCCAGACCTCACCCTCCGGCACCTCGTCCATGCGCTTGACGATGTCGTGGATGGGAAGGTGCACGGCGCCGTCGATGTGACCGTCGCGCCACTCGCTGACCCGGCGGACGTCGAGGACGGTGACGGGCCGGTGGTGACGGACCTGCTCCAGGTCGGCGAAACTGGCGCTGGGCAGCTCGGCGAGCGGCGCGTCGGTCCAGTCCTCGGGGCGTCCGGTGGCGGCCGCGGCGGGCCGGTCGATGCCGATCCGGCTCAGCTCGCGCTGCGCCTCGGCCACCTGCTCCGGGCTCTCGCCGAGCAGCGTGACCGGCGTGCCCCAGGGGATGAGCCAGCCGAGGTAGGTGGCGAACTGGCCGTCCAGGCCGAAGTTGAACGTGCCGGGCACGTGCCCCTTCGCGAAGGCGGTGCGGGTGCGCAGGTCCACCAGCCACTCCCCCGCCTCGAGGCGGGTGCGGAGCTGGTCCTTGTCGGCCCGCTCAGGCTCGGAGAGGTCCGAGGCGGTGGGGCCGGCGGAGTTGGCCGGGCCCATGTGCACGTAGTACGCGGGGTAGGCGTCCAGCCCGGCGAGGGTGTCCGCGACGAAGTCCTCCTCGTCCTGGGACATCACCGGGTTGATCATCCGCTCACGACCGATCGTCGAGGCGGTGGTGTCGCCCCCGGCCGAGGTGGCGGCGCAGAAGCTGCCGAACCCGTGGGTCGGCATCACCTTGGTCTCGTCGCTCAGCTCGGCGGCGAGCCGGCGTGCCGAGCTGTACTGGTGGCGGGCGAGCTCGTGCGTGTGCGCGTCGCCGAGCAGGTCCGGCCGGCCGGTGGAGCCGAAGAGCAGGGAGCCGCCGGAGAACACGGCCGGGTCCTCACCCTCGAGCACGAAGGAGAGGTGGGTGAAGGTGTGCCCCGGGGTGTGCATGGCCCGGACGCGCATCGTCGGGCTGACCTCGACGACGTCGCCGTCGCGGATGCCGGTCCGCTCGAAGGAGACCTCGTCGTCGGCGTTGACGTAGTACGCCGCCCCGGTCTCCTGCGCCAGGGCGTAGCCGCCGGTGACGTAGTCGTTGTGGATGTGGGTCTCGAACACGTGGGTGATCCGGACCCCCGCCTTGGCGGCCGCGTCCAGGACGCGGTCGATGTCGCGCTGCGGGTCGACGACGAAGGCGACCTCGCCGTCGTGGGCCAGGTAACTGCGGTCACCGAGCGAGGGGGTCTCGATGGAGATGATCGTGGTCATGAAGCGGGTCCTTCCGGGTGCGGTAGGCGGTAGGGCGGGAGGTGCTCAGGCCTCGGCGTGCGGGCCGGTGACGACAGGGTTGCCGGCGCGGATCCAGCCGGCGGTCCCGCCGTTGACGGAGTAGGCGTCGAGACCCGACGCGCGCAGGTACTCCGCCGCGCGCAGACTGCGGTTGCCGCTGGCGCAGATGACGTAGACGGGCTGGTTCGTCGGCAGGGCGGCGGTCCGCTGCGGGACCTCGCTCAGCGGGATGAGCTCCGCACCGGCGACGTGGCCCTGCACGTACTCGCCGGGCTCACGAACGTCGACGACGAAGGCACCGCCCGCTTTCGCGGCCGCGAACTGATCGATGGAGACCTCGGTCATGTGACTTCTTTCCTCGCTCTGGGGACATGACATTCGATACCCAGGGGGGTATCCGGCGGCTACAACAGCGCCGACTCCGAGAGCATTCCCGCCCCCAACCTGCGGGGCGGGTCAGCGGCTCCGCGGCCTGGCAAAACTATACCCCCAGGGGTATAGTTGCTGTCCAGGCGAGAGCCTCCACGCCTCTATTCCTGCACGTGATCGCCGCCTTCGCATCCGCCCGACGCGGACCCCAGCGGCGATCCCGAGACCCATCGAGCGAGGACAGAAATATGTGCAGCCCTGCGACCTGCGAGACCTGCGGCATGATCACCTGGACCGGCTGCGGCATGCACGCCGCCCAGGTCCTGGCCGACGTCGCCCCCGACCGACGGTGCACCTGTAACGACCGGGCACTGGAGGAGCCGTGGGCGTGACCGGCCCGACAACGACCACCCAGGACGTCAGGGGTCTCGTGCGCCACCTGGAGACCGACGCGATCGGCCACCTGACGGCGGCCGCCGGCAACGACTCCCTGTGCACGCGCTCCCGCGGCGGAGAACCGCGCCCCGCGGCGAAGTACCACGAGGGTGCCGCCGCCGCCCTGGCACAGGCCCGACGCGCCGTCGACAAGCAGGCCCCGGACCACGACCCGACGGAGACGGTCCGCGCCGTGCGCGACCGTTGGACATTGCACGCCGGCGCGGACACCCCCGCGTGGCGCGCTTATCACGACGGCGGACTCGACGCCCTCGACACGCTGCTCAGCCCGGCCCCGCCGAGGGACGGCGTCAAGGGTGACGGCGAGGTTGACGGTGCGGCGCACCCGGCACGTGACCGCGCGCCGGAGCCCGGTACGGCCACCGCGACGGAACCCGCCCGCGGGCCGGCCGCCGCCGTCGCCCTGCGGGGCAGCGGCCGTTGGCCTCGACGGCGCATCGTCGCCACGGCGGTGCTCGCACCCGCGCTACTCGCCGCCCTGGCCACCACCGGCGGCGGCTGGACGCCGACCGAGGCCCCGCTGTGGACCGCACTCGTGGCGCTGACCGCACTGGTCTCCGCCGCCACGCTGGCCACCTACCTGCCCCTGCGGGGCCAGGGATGGCGGCCGGACCTGGGCTGCAGCCCGTGCGCCGCCATGTCGGCGGGGAGCGTACTGGCGGCCGCGTGGTTCCTCGGCTCGGCGCCGCTGCAGCCGGCGATGGCCGTCGTCGCCCTGGCGGCAGTGACCCTCGGCCTCGTCCAGCGCCTCACCGGCGCCGCCACCACCTGCAGCACCTGACCGCCCAGCACGACCGCCTTCGAGCTGGAATATCTGGAGCCCACCCGCGTTGGCATACCCGTAGGGGTATTATCCCCAGCCCTTTCACCTGCAACCCCGAGGAGTACAGATGGCTACCGTCAACCTCACATCCGACACGTTCATGGACACGGTCCAGCAGGACGGCATCGTCCTCGTCGACTGGTGGGCGTCCTGGTGCGGCCCGTGCCGCATGTTCGCGCCCGTCTTCGAGAAGGCGTCCCAGAGCCACGAGAACATCGTGTTCGGCAAGGTCGACACCGAGGCCGAGCAGATGCTCTCGGGCCAGGCCGGCATCACCTCCATCCCGACGCTGATGGTCTTCCGCGACGGCATCCTGGTCTTCTCCCAGCCCGGCGCGCTGCCCGCCGCCGCGCTCGAGGAAGTCATCACCGCCGTGCAGGATCTGGACATGGACAAGGTCCGGGAGCAGCTTGCCGAGCAGGAGAAGCAGTCCGCCTGACGGCATCCGCCGCAGCACTTCGACCGAGAGGGAACCATGAGCTACGGCATCACCGTCACCGTCGAGCAGCCGTTCGACCAAGCCGTCACCGCCACCCGGGAGGCGCTGGCCGAGCAGGGCTTCGGCGTCCTGACCGAGATCGACATGGCCGCGACACTGAAGAAGAAGCTCGACGTCGACATCCCCCCGCAGGTGATCCTCGGCGCGTGCAACCCGCCCCTGGCCCACCGCGCGCTGCAGGCCGAGGAGTCCATCGGGCTGCTCCTGCCGTGCAACGTCGTCGTCCGCTCCGCCGGCGACAACCGCACCGTCGTCGAGGCCCTGGACCCGCAGATCATGGTGGGAGTCACCGACAACGAGAACCTGCGCCCGGTGGCCGACGACGCGGCCGACAGGCTCCGCAAGGCCCTGACGGCTATAGGGCAGGCATGACGACGACCGCGCCACGGGGGCATCCCACCCCCGTGGGGGCGGACCAGCACGAGAGCGAGAGAGGCACGGCCATGGAGCTCGACCCGGTCGAGATGGGCAAGGTGATCAACCGGCTCAAGCGCGCCCAGGGGCAGCTTGCCGGGGTCATCCGCATGCTCGAGGACGGTCGTGAGTGCGGGGACGTCGTCACCCAGCTCTCCGCCGTCTCCAAGGCCCTCGACCGCGCCGGCTTCGCGATCATCGCCTCCGGCATGAGGCAGTGCCTGACCGAGCCCGAGGGTGAGTCCACCCTCGACGTGGAGAAGCTGCAGAAGCTCTTCCTCTCGCTGGCCTGACAGCCCCGCCCACGCTTCAGCACGTCGCATCACGACGAGAACGACGAGAACGACGAGAACGCAGGAGACCGCATGACCGACGGAGTGGTGATTCATCTCGACGAGCCCGGGGAGGACAAGTACCGTGCCGTGCTGCGCAACGCGCTGAACCTCCTCCCCGAGGTGCCGCCCGGCACCGTGGTCGAGCTCGTCACGCACGGGCCTGCCATCGACCTCGCCCGCCCCGGCCGACCGACCGCCGACGCGCTCAGCGAGGCCATGGAGGCTGGTGTCGGCCTCCGGGTCTGCCGCAACTCCATGCGCTCCCAGGGGCTGACGGAGGAAGACCTCGTGCCGGGCGCGGTTCCCGTGCCCTCGGGCGTCGGGCACCTCGTCGCCCGTCAGCGCGAGGGCTGGGCGTACCTACGTCCCTGACGACATCCCGGCCAGGCAGGCACCCCGCCAGCTTCGCTCGGTACTGCCCGGGCACGGTCCCGACCGGTCCCGCAGACCTCTGACGACCGGCCCCTGCCGGATCCTTTTCGACCCGCTCTGCCGGACCCCAACATCCACCTTTCAGGAGAAGACCGAATGAGCCTGCCCACCCCTGAGGTCCGCGACGTCATCATCGTGGGGTCCGGCCCGGCCGGGTACACCGCGGCCGTGTACGCGGCGCGGGCGAACCTGCGACCGGTCGTCTTCGCCGGCTCCGTCACCGCGGGCGGGGCGCTGATGAACACCACCGAGGTGGAGAACTTCCCCGATTTCCCCGAGGGCATCCTCGGCCCCGAGCTGATGGAGAACATGCAGAAGCAGGCGGAGCGCTTCGGCGCGGAGATCCGCTACGAGGACGTCGTCGCCGTCGACCTGTCCGGGGACGTCAAGACCGTCACGACGGACGACGACGAGACTTATCCCGCGCGCGCGGTGATCCTGGCCAACGGCTCGGCCTACCGCGAGCTCGGCCTGCCCGAGGAGAAGACCTTCTCCGGGCGCGGGGTCTCCTGGTGCGCCACCTGCGACGGATTCTTCTTCCGCAACCAGCACGTGCTCGTGGTCGGCGGCGGGGACTCCGCGATGGAGGAGGCCACCTTCCTGACCCGGTTCGTGGACAAGGTCACCGTCGTGCACCGCCGCGACGAGCTGCGCGCCTCCAAGATCATGGCCGAGCGCGCCCTGGCCAACGAGAAGATCGAGTTCGCCTGGAACAGCGAGGTGGCCGCGATCCACGGCGAGCAGAAGGTCACCGGCGCGACCCTGCGCGACACCCTCACCGGCCAGACCCGCCAGATCGACGCCACCGGCATCTTCGTCGCCATCGGCCACGACCCGCGCACCGAGACCCTCAAGAGCCAGGTCAAGCTCGACGACGAGGGCTACATCGTCGTCGACCACCCCACCACCGCCACCAACATCCCCGGCGTCTTCGCCTGCGGCGACGCCGTCGACCACATCTACCGCCAGGCCATCACCGCCGCCGGCACCGGCGCGGCCGCCGCCGCTGGACGCCGAGCGCTACCTCGCCCGCATCGACGAGGCCGGCGAGCCCGCCACCGGCACCTCCCAGACCCCCCAGGGCGCCGTCCTCGTCTGACGGCGTCAGGTGCCTGCTAGATCGTCGGCCTGTACGCGAGTCCAGTCGATGCAGTAGCCGGCATCGGCGGCGAATCTCCGATGCTCAGGCCCCACGGGCGACGACGACCGCGTCGAGCGCCGTGGCACCACCTTCACCGACGGGGCGCGCGACACGCTCGGCCCGCAGAATGCTGACACCCGAGCCCGCGAGGTCCTGGACGACGTCTGCGGCGGTGAACAGCACGGCAGGGTCCTGCGGACCGCCGACACCCTCGGTGAGGTTGACTGAGTCGTGGCCGACGACGAGCAGGGTGCCGCCCGGCGCGAGCGCCTCCGCCGCGCCGCGCAGCGCCCGGCGGCGCTGGACGGCCGGCAGCTGGAGGTAGGCCACGGCCACCGCGTCGTAGACGCCTCGTCGCGGCGGCTCAGACACCACGTCCGCGCGGACCCACTCGATACGGTCCGCCGTCTCGGGCGCGTGCGCCTCCTGCAGCGCCCGCGCCTTGCGGATCGCCTCGGCGGAGAAGTCGACGGCGGTCACCGTCCATCCCCGTGAGGCGAACCAAAGGGCGTGCCGTCCCTCACCGGTGGCGACGTCGAGAGCGGCGCCCGCGGGGAGGCCGGAGAAGGTCTCCACGACGAACCGGCTGGGCTCGGCGGACCAGAGGCGCGCCTGCTCGGCGTAGCGGATGTCCCAAGCTCTCCGCGTCCATCAGGCCAGGGAAAGGAACAGCTTCTCGAGGCGCTTGACGTCGAGCGTGTCCCCACCGTCAGGGTCCGCCAGGCACTGCCGCATGCCGGAGGCGATGATGGCGAACCCGGCCCGGTCCAGCGCCTTGCTCACGGCGGAGAGCTGGGTGACGACGTCGGCGCAGTCCTTGCCCTCCTCCAGCATGCGGAGCACGCCGGCAAGCTGGCCCTGCGCGCGCTTCAGACGGTTGACGACCTTGCCCATGTCCGTGGCGTCAAGCTCCATCGTGCGCCTCCTCCGGTTCGTCCATCTGCGTTACAGGATACCGGGAGGGGTACTTTCCCCAAGGCGAGTGACGGCCCTCACGTGGAGTTCCGGGACCTCGTTCCCAGGAATACTCATACCCCCCTCGGTATTTTACCGATGACGAAAGGAACCAACATGCCCTCATCCCAGATGCCTTCCCCCTCCTTGCTCGGCCGGCTGCGCGCCTTCTTCGGAGGTTCCTCCGACGGGCGGCTCGGGACTACCGTCACCGCCGCGCGGGCCGTGGAGCTCGTCCGCGACGGTGCGAGTCTCGTCGACGTGCGCGAGAAGGCCGAGTGGCGCTCCGGACACGCGCCGCAGGCGGTGCACATCCCTCTCGCCGACCTCGACCGGGCGTCCCGACGCCTGGTGAAGGACAGGCCGGTCGTCGTCATGTGCGCGTCGGGCATGCGGTCGCGCACCGGGGCGAAGCACCTGCGCTCCCTCGGCTACGACGCCACGAGCGTCTCCGGCGGCATCGGCGCGTGGCAGCGCGCGGGCGGGTCGGTCCGTCGATGACGGGGCCGGCCCGGCGCATCGTCGTCGTGGGTGGGGTTGCCGGCGGCATGAGCGCCGCGGCCCGCGCCCGCCGGCTGGACGAGCACGCCGACATCGTGGTGCTCGAGCAGGGCGAGTTCGTCTCCTTCGCGAACTGCGGCCTGCCGTACCACCTGTCCGGGGAGATCGAGCGGCGCGAGTCCCTGCTCCTGCACACCCCGGCCACGCTGGGCGCGACCCTGAACCTCGACGTGCGCACCGGGCACCGGGTCACCTCCATCGACCGCGCGGCCCGCGAGGTCACCGTCCAGACGGCGGAGCGCACGTACCGACTTCCCTACGACGCCCTGCTGCTGGCTCCCGGCGCCACGGCGGTGCGCCCGCCGGTCGAGGGACTCGACCACCCGGCGGTGCACTCGCTGCGCGTGGTCCCCGACGTCGACGGCCTGCGCGCCTCGGTCGACGGGCTGCTCGCCGGGCGTGACGGCCGCGGCGGGCACGACGGCGAGCCGCCCGTCGCCGTCGTCGTCGGGGCCGGGTTCATCGGTCTCGAGGCGGTCGAGGCGCTGGCGGAGCGCGGGCTGCGGGTCCACCTTGTCGAGCTCGCCGACCACGTCCTGCCCCCGCTCGACGCGGAGCTGGCGCCGTTGCTGGCGCAGGAGCTGACCGCTCACGGCGTCCGCCTGCACCTCGGTGTCGGCGCCTGCCGGATCGCGCCGGCCGCGGAGGCCCAGGGTTACGGGGAGGAGACGATCCGCGCGGGAGGCCCCGTCGTCGTCACCCTCTCCGACGGCACGTCGGTGACCGCCGACGTCGTCGTGGTCAACGTCGGCGTGCGACCCGGCCTCCTCCCTGGCCCGGGACGCAGCGCTGGAGCTGGGAGCGTCCGGCGCCATCCGCGTCGACGCGGACCAACGGACCTCGGACCCGCACATCTGGGCCGCCGGCGACGCCGTCGAGGTCGTCCAGGCGGTCACCGGCACCGCCGCCCCCGTGCCGCTGGCCGGGCCCGCGAACCGCCAGGGCCGCCGCGCCGCCGACTCCATCTGCGGCCGCCGGACCACCCCGCAGGCCCCCGTGCTGGGGACGGCGATCGTCCGCGTCTTCGGCCTCACGGCGGCGGTCACCGGCCCGAACCAGGCCACCCTCCGGAAGGCGGGCATCGCCCACGAGGTCGTGCACACCCACTCCGCCCACCACGCCGGGTACTACCCGGGCGCGGAGCAGATCCACCTCGTCGCCAGCTTCGCGCCCGACGGGACGCTGCTCGGCGCGCAGGCCGTCGGCCGGGCCGGCGTCGACAAGCGCATCGACGTCCTCGCGACCGCCCTGCGCGCCGGGATGGACGCCGACGACCTCGCCGAGCTCGAGCTCGCTTACTCGCCGCCCTTCGGCTCCGCCAAGGACCCGGTGAACATGCTGGGCTTCGTCGCGCAGAACGTCCTCGACGGCGTCATGCCCCAGTGGCAGGCCTGGGACCTGGACCAGGTGCTTGAGAACAGCCTCGTCCTCGACGTCCGCTCGCGCGCCGAGTACGGCGGCGGCCACCTCGACGGCGCGCTCAACGTCCCGCACACGCAGCTCCGGGAACGTCTGGACGAGGTGCGTGACGCCGCCGAGGGCAGGCCGGTCAGCGTGCACTGCGCGTCCGGCGTGCGTTCCTACCTGGCCACCCGGATCCTGCGCGGCGAGGGGATCGACGCCCGCAACCTCTCCGGCGGCTGGCTCACACTCGCGGCGGTGCATCCCGAGTCCTGAGCCGGTCTTCGCCTTCCCCACGACCCGGCCGAAGGTTCAGCGAGGGTCACCGGTCCACGGCTGCCGCAGATGGCGGGTGACACTCTCGCCCCGTGCGCTATGTGGGGCATTTGCTGGCCGGTCACCCTGGCTCCTGGGAAGCCCGACCTCGGGCGTAAGGACGAGCTGTGGGCTGATGGGCCGAGCCGGTATGCCTACACCTCAACGTCGCCGGCATATTCGATGACTTCGGGTCTGTACGAGCTGCTCGGGCGGACCGCGCGCGGCCAGCTTTTGTTTCGGTCGCCCCCTAAGTTCGTCGGCTCTGGTGACCGGCGGTCTGGGATTCCGCTGGGTCAGCAGCCGGCCTAGCCGATGGCATGAGCAGAGCGCAGGGGCTCGGGATGCATGTCGAAATTCCGCCGGTGACGGCCCGAGCGGTGCGGCTGCCGACTAAGCGGACGCCCCCTCTCCCCCGGTGCGTTGCTTGCCGCTCCTGCGCGTCTGCGTGGCGTTTAGGTCTGCGCGGACCTGGGTGAGTTCGGCCCGCAGCTGGTCGACCTGCCGGTCGTAGGTCTCGCGCAGGTCGGTGACCCGCTGCTCGCCGTGCGTGCGTTCGCGTTCGACGTCGCTGCGTGCGGCGTCGCGCTCTGCGGTGACGCCGGCGACGGTTCCGCGCAGCTCGGTGATCTTCTCCCGGGCGTGCTCGAGGTCGGTGCGGGCGGTGTCGAGCTGGTCGCGCACCTCGGCGGTGGCGGCCTCGGCGCGCGTGGCGCGCTCGGCCTCGCTGTCGGCGCGTCGCTCGGCCGCGCGGGCCCGCTCGTCGGCGGTGGCCTGGTTGACCTCAGCGGTTTCGGCGCGGGCGATGGCCTCGTCCCTCTGCTGCTCGGTGCGCGCGAGCCGCTCGTCCGCCTCGCTGAGACGGGCGGTCAGCTGCCCCACCTCGGCCGCGGCGCGCTGCTGTGCCTCCTGGGCGTCGGCACGGACCTGGGCGAGTTCCTTGGTTGCCCGCTCCCCCGCTTCCACTGCCTCGCTGAACGCGGCGCGGGCGCCGGCCAGCTCCTGGGTCAGTTCCTCGACCTGGTCGCTCGCTTCGGCGGCCGCCGCGTCGGCCTCCTCGCGCTCGGCCTCGGCGCGCCGCTGGGCCTGCTCGGCCCGGGTTGCGCGGGCGTTGGCGGCCGCGACCTGCTCGGCGGCCTCGCTGTTGACGGCCTCGAGCTGGGCCTCGACGGCCTCGGGGTCTCCCACAGTGCGCAGCTGCTCGAGGAGGGTGGCGAGCTGCTGGGTGAGGTGCTCGACCATCCCGGTGACCTGTCCGGTGATCTCGCTGGCCCGCTGGCGGGCGGCGTCGACGGGGCGGGCCTCGTCGACGCCGACGGCGTCCGCGCTGTCGGCGAGCCTCCTGCGTGCACGCCAGGCGGCGGCCCGGTTGTGCCCGGGGTCGTCGCAGTACTCGGGCGGGCGGCCCGTGCCGGCGTCCGCCGGGGCGGCGGGTCGGTGGCAGCCGGGGAACCGGCAGGTGCGTTGTTCCGTCTGGGCTTCGCTCATAACGTCACTCTAGCACGTAACGCAACGTAATGTATTACGAAAGACGTAACGAAATACGGAAGCGCATGAAGAAGCCCCCGCACCGAAGAGGTGCGGGGGCTCCGAGGGAGGGCCCGGGTTGATGCCCTACTGCTGTACCCGCCGTCCGCGGGGCAGTTCCTCGCCCGGGGCGAGGCTGGGCCAGGGCTTGCCGTCGTTGTAGGTGCCGCTCGAGCTCGGCGAGGCCGTCCATGATGAGTCTGGCCGCGAGGGCGGAGAAGCCGTCGATGCCCTGGGCGCGCAGCTCGTTAGGGATGTACTTGGCGGCTCCGCGTAGGCGGGCGGCGTCGTCGACGTCGATGTAGAAGCCGAGCTTGGTCTTGCCGCCGGCCTTCGCCGGCCGCTGCGGTTCGGCGGCGGCCGTCGCCGCCGGCTGCTCCGTGGAGCCCGGATGCGCAGGTGCCGGCAGAGTCTGGGTCTGAGCGGTTTTGGGGTCGGCCGGCGCCGGGTTCGGCGTCTGCCGGTTACGGCGCAGCAGGCGCGCGTTGCCCTGCGGAGTTGCGGCCTTCGGTGTGAGCCCGCTCAGTGTCCGTCGTGGCGTCTCGCCGGTCATGGCTGCTCCTCCCCCGCCGGTGTTCCGGCGACTGCTACCTGCTCCCGCCTCGCTCTCGGTGATGCGTTGGACGAGTTCTTCGCCGAGGGCCTGGAAGTTCCTCCGCGAGTCCTACCGGCGCTTCGCGAGCGTGACTTGGTCGCGGCGGAACTCCAATCGGCGTGCTGGCTTCCGGCTTTCCTCCGTGGGCCGGTGTTTCCGCCTATCTGCGTTTCGGATGTCCCAGGGCTCCCGTAGCGGATGCGCTGCGCCACGGTCCCACACTGCGTCGTGGTTCCGCCCTCGGATCGATCCGTGTTGCTGTGTTTCGGTGTTGCGTTGTTTCCGGGTTCCCGTGTTCGCTGTCTTTCCGGCTTCCCACGTTCCTGCGTTCCCGGCTTCCGGTGTGTCCGCGTTCCTGCCTTGCGGTCTTCGTGTGTTTCTGCGTTCAGTACGAGTGCAGCGGGTTGTGCCATCTGTCGACATCACCGCTACGCCGAAACACAGATCTCGGTACGTCTGCGTTTCTGCGTAGCCGAAACGCGGACACTCCGACCCAGGTCCGCGGTGGGAGAGGGAACCGGGCCTACCGTCGGAGGATCAGCAGCACTCACCCCCTCGTAGGCAAGGACCCCGCCATGGCACTGACCCTGGCCATCGGTAACCAAAAGGGCGGCGTCGGCAAGACCGCCCTGGTGACCGGGCTGACCGACGCCCTCCGGAACCGAGGAAAGACCGTCCTCGTCGTCGACGCTGATCCTCAAGCGAACGCGACGGCAATCATGGACATCGCCGGCCCGCAGTTCACTCTCAACGACGTCCTGTTCAGCGTGAAGACGCCCCAGGACACAGGCAAGGCGGCTGGCGCCATCATCTCCGCGGGGGAGGGGTGGGACGGAATCGACATCCTGCCCTCCGAGCGCAAGCTCGCCGAGCGTGAGAAGGATGATGACATCGGCCGCGAGACCCGCCTGCGCACCGCGCTGGCCGGCGTGAGCGAGGACTACGACTTCGTCCTGATCGACAGCCCGCCGTCGCTGGGCGCCCTGACCGCGAACGCCCTAGTCGCCGCGGACGAGGTCCTCGCCGTAGCTCAGCCCCGCAAGACCGCCGTCGAGGGCCTTGCACAGTTCGTCACCACGCTCGCCAATGTCCGGGCGTACTTCAACCCGACCCTGACGATCGCCGGCATAGTGGTGAATCAGTTCCGCTCGGGGCGCACCGACCCGGAGTACTGGCTCGACGTCCTGGTGGAGGAGTACGGCGAGCTGGTCCTCCAGCCCAAGGGACTCATCCCCGACAGGGAGATCGTCTCCCAGGCCGCCGCCGCACAGCTCCCGGTCAGCGCTTTCGGTTCGAAAGCTGTCGACGTGTGGGTGCCCCTCAAGCACATCGCCGACCTGATGATCGCCCGAGCGGAGGCGCGCCAGGCCGGCGCGGCAGAGGGAGTGATGGCACGTGGTTGACCGCAGACCGAAGCGACCTGCATCCCGTCCGGCCCGTGAGGCGCTCGGCAGTCTGGCCAAGGCGGACAGCACAGACACCCTTGTCTCAGGGGTGCAGCTCCACGCCGTCCGTGACCCAAACGCGCAGACGCCGGGGGAGGAGAGAGGTGCGCAGACGCCCGCCGAGATCCTGACTCCCGCAGTCAGGCCGGCCGCGCCGACCGAGGAGCCGCCGGCCACCGCACCCGCGGAGGCCTTCGCGGCTACGCCAGTCGACCCCGTCACGGCTCAGCAGCCCGCGCAGGCCGCTGAGCCCGTCATCGACGTCCCAGTCCAGCCCACCACGCCCGACTTGCCGGCTGCGACGGGCTGGAGTCCGGACACCCAGCCCGCGCCCGTTGCCATCGCTCCTCCGCAGCCAGCGCCCGCGTCGGAAGCGCCCCCGTCACAGGCCCTGGACGACAAGCCTGCACCGAAGCAGAAGTTCACCGTCCAGCTCGACGCCGCAGACGCCGAGCGCTTCCGTTCCGCGTGGGCCAACATGCCGGCCAACGTCCGCCCGCTGTCGATGTCGGACATGATCGCCGAGCCATTGATGCAACGGGTCCGTGAGGTCGAAGAGGAGTACAACGGCGGTGAACCGTGGCCACCGCTCGGCCCGGGACGAGTGCGCACGGGGCGGCCGGCGAAGTACTGACGTCGCCAAGCCTTCACAGGAACGCGGCAACGACGCAAGGGAGAAACGCAGACGGCATACTTCCCTGCCACGTTCGCAGGGGAAGCGGGTATTTCTAGGCTTGCCTCGGCGACGGCCAGGGCCAGCTGTCGAGCTTCGCTGCGGCTTCTTCGATGGTGGGGACGCCGCGGACCTGTTCGGTGCTGGTGAGGTCGTGCATGTGGCCAGCTCGCAGGAACGCGGCGACGTCGGGCAGGGCTTCGGCCCACATCTCGGCGCCGTTGAGATATGCGGTGAGGATCGCGTCGGCCTTCTGGAGCTGGCGTCGGGGGAGGGGCATGGGGTCGTCGTCGCCGGGTAGGGGAGCGTCGGCAGCGTGCTGGTAGTCCTCGGGGTAGGGCATTGGCTGATCCTCTGGAGGTCTCAGGTGCGCGGCTGGTGCCTTGCCGGGCGTTCTGCGGGGTCTAGCGTCCGATGTCGGGCTGTCTGACTGCAGGGGCGGCAGGGCGGGAGCGGGTTCTACTGACGTCGGCGAGCGTCTTGTGGGCGGGTGGTTGGGGTGTGTACCTCACGGGGGACTGCGGTGCGCGAATCTGAGCGGCGGCCGCGACCGTTGCTGCCTGGTCGAGCTGCGTGCACAGCCGGGGCTCGTCGAGCCCGTCGTGCCATGCGCCCCACGGTGACGGTGAGTCTTCCTGGCCGGCGTAGGCGACGACCCAGCGGTGGCCGTAGACCTGGCTGTTCGCTGCCTTGGCCAGTGCCTCGACGACACCGGGGGAGTGGTCCACGATCGCGCTCATGCAGCGCCGGACGCCCTCACCCTGCGCGGTGGTGGGATCGGTCTTCATGGCGGCGTCGAGGTAGCGCTTGAGCTCCGCCGACTGGGCCAGGGGGAGCCGGGACCCGTGCGCGAGGGCGGCGACCTGTGGGTCGCGCAGACGTACGGCGAGGAGCTGGTCCCGGAGGGTGGCGGCCAGCTGCGCCCTGGCGGGGTCGTGGTCCTTCAGCAGGTGGGCAGCGCCGGCCAGGAGTCGGCCCTGCATCCTGGCGGTGTAGCCGATGACGTCGGGGCTGATGTCCTTGGCGCCGGCAAGCTGGCGACGGAGCCTGGCCTGCCCCTCGACAGCAGCCCGTGGGGAGTTCACCCGGACCGGTGTCGTGGCCTGCGGTTCGGTGGTGACGGTGTCCAGGTCGGGCAGCGGGCCGCCGTGAGCCTGAGCGCTTGCCTCTTCGGCGGCCAGAGGCAAGGCACTCTCACGGGTCTGCCGCAGATCCGCCAGGACCGATGGGTCCAGGTCGGGCAGGGCCTCCGCGGCTTCGGCGAGGTGGCCGTCCAGGAGGTAGAGGGTGCGGCCTATGGCGGCCGCGTCGGCCACAACCGTCCAGCGGTGCTCGTCCTCGAGCTTGGGGAGGTCGGAGAAGTCGTGGAGGGCAAGGGTGGCGGCCTTCGCGATGGAGTACCACGCCTCGGCTGTCGGGTCCGAGTGGGGCGCTGAGGCGCCGCGTTCACCGAGGGAGCGCCGGGCCGGGGAAGCGGGGTATGCCGCGAGCGTGCGCTGGAAGGCGGTCGTGGGCTGCTCGAGCAGGTCGCGCACACTTCCGTCCTCCACCGTGGTCAGCCCGTTGCCGCGGGCGGGTCCGGTTCGTTGCCGGCCGGGTTGGGCAGCCGGGGGAGGGGTCTCGGTGACCGTGGCCAGGGTCTGGCGGATCAATTCCAGGGTGGCCCTGCGGCCGAGCAGTGCCGCGTCGAGCCCGTCGGTGTCGAGTCGGCGGGAGGCGCCCGTGATGGTCAGGACGGCCATGTGCTGCGCCAGCTCGGCGCTGTGCTGGCGGTAGCTCATCGGACAATGGGGGTGTTGAGGGCGTCGCCGGCCTGGGCGATACGTCCGAGCTCGGGCACGTCCGTGCTGGCCTGGGCGGCCGCGATGAGCAGTTCGCGTGCCTGCTCGATCGTCGGGACCTCTCCAGCGGGCAGCCGCCGGGCTGGCGGGTAGGGCGGGTGGACCGCGTTGAGCGCGAACAGCGCTTCGGCGGCTTGGCCGCCGGTGTCGTCGGGTCGGGCGTTCAGGGCTAGGAGCGCGGCGCGCGCCCGCGCCATGGCCTCGGTCTCTGGGCTCGTCTCGATGGTCACCATGCCGAGATCATTTCGGCCATCACTGACATCGAACAAGGCTCACGGGGACAAGTCCCCACCACCCGCGCTCGTCCACAGGCCCCGGGCGCGTCATCGCCGGACGACCTCGCCGACGTCGACCCAGGTGCCTCGGACGCGGGCGCGGGCGTCGTCGAGGAGGACGAGGACGAGGCTGTGGGTCCAGGCGGTCGCGACGGTGTCGATGAGCTCGACGCCGTCGGTCTCCCACTGGATGCGGGCACGCACGGGGATGGGGACCCTGGCGCGGGTGAACCGCTTGGGCACGTCGTGGGCGTTGAGGATGCGTTGGTGGCCTTCGTACCAGGCGGGTTCGCGTTGGCCGTTCCAGTCGAGCTTGATGAGGTCGGCTGCGGGGACGGTGGGAGAGGCGGGGCCGTCACCGTTGGTGAGTGGCTGGGTTCGCATGCACTTATTATCGAACAGCCGTTCGGATGTCGCGACGGGGTGGCGGGCTCTGGGTCGAGCTGGTGGCTGGGTCTACTGCTCCCCGCAAGGTGCGCCCGCTGCGCGGTCGCCCGCAGTCTTTTGTTTCTTTCCCTTCCTGGCGTCCGAGTCTGAGCCGCGGCCGCCGCCGGTCAAGTCGGGCGCTGCGCGCCGGCGGTCCGCGAAAGATTCTGTGACGCGCTCCTTCGTCGCTTGTTTCGCCCCAGATTCTTCCTTGTCCGCCGGTTCCCCCACTGGACCTCTGGCGTCCCATCGCGGCTCCGATCGAACTGCTGCCAGGAAGGGCAAGAAAAACGTTCAGGGGAGGAGTGGGTCATGGGGGCACAGGTGGTCGTGTATGCCCAGGGCGGGTGCCAGGCATGCCGCCTGACGCAGCGGGCGCTCGAGCGGGCCGGCGTCGAGTACGAGGTGGTGGACCTCGAGGAGAACGCGGCGGCGAGGGAGCTGCTGCTGGCGCTGGAGTTCACCGCGGCCCCGGTCGTCACGACGGGGGAGCAGTGGTGGTCGGGGTTCCGGCCGGACCGGATCAAGGCGGTCACCAGAGCTTGATCGGGGCGTCGAGAGGCCGGGGCCATTCGGCGCGGTGGGGGGCTTGGCGGCACCCTCGATTTTCGTGCTGCGCCGGGCCTTGGCCTCTCGACGAATACACGGGCACTTTCGCTCGCGCAGCTACGTGACGGGTGCTTTTGTCAGCGACTGGGCTTTCAATCTCTCGCGTCACGAGCGTGCATGTGCAACTGATCGGCAATGAGGGCAGCTGCAGCCGCAGGGGAGAACGCTGAGAGCGTGCCTCGTGCGGTGGTCGCCCCGCTTGCGTTGAGAATCTCCAAGCGCAGGTCGTCGGGGGAACCGCCGAGCGCAAGCAGGGCGCGGTGGCTCGCCGGCCCGCGGTGCAGGATGGCTCCACCGCCGGTGAGGTGTACATCTAGCGTCAGCCCGTGTCTGACCGCCGCGTGCATCGCCAGTTCCGCCGTCTCGAGGATGAGCTGCGGCGCCACCTCGGCATCCAGGCGGGCGGTCAGGTCGAGGAAGCCGTCGTCGGAGGCGATGCGCTCAGCATGCCTGCGGGCCGATCGGGGCGGGGACGTCTTCCACAATCGGTGGGGGACGGACTCAACGCGCCATCCCTTCTGGAGCTGCTGCGTGACGTTCACGCATGCACCGTGGCGCGTCGGAGTCGCGGTCGTCAGCGGGCCGGTTATAGCTGCGTGCCACCCTGTAGGGCCATGTTGCGCCCGGGGCGAGGAGCGCGTCGAACGGCCCGACCCCGAGCTCTGCTGTCACGGCCTCGATGGCTTCCACGGCGATCAGGGTCGCCGCGGCGTCCATGTGGGCGGTCTCGCCGAAGAAGTGTCGCCGACGATGCCCTCACCCGACCACGAGCTCGACCCGGTCGGAGTCCGTCACTGGGGCGGCCGATATCAGAGGTGACTGGACCCAGCCGTGGAACAGTTCCACACGCGTCGGAAGTCCCGATGTCTCCGCCATGCGCCATCGTCCCGCACCGGCGACTTCGAACGGGCCCGCCCTGATTCGCCCAGAGAGTATTCGGCTGCCCGGGAAGCCGCCCGCCCGTATTGTCGCGCCATGGCCGACCACGTGACCATGACGCGACCGTCGCGGCGGCACCTATGGCGCAACATCGTCGGGGCCTATCTCCGCGCCGTCCGACGCCGCCGCGGCGAGACCCTCACCGAGGTCGGCGCGCGTGCCGGTGTCTCCCCGCAATACCTCTCCGAGATCGAGCGCGGCCGCAAGGAACCGTCGTCGGAGGTCCTGGCCGCCGTCGTGGACGCACTCGGCCTGACGCTCTCAGACGTCACCCGCGGCGTGACCCTGGCGCTGGAGTCGGGCACGGACCGGCGGCTGGTGAAACTGGCGTCGGAAGCTCGCCACGAGCGGGCGGACCGCCATGCGGGCACCACCGTGCGGCCGCACGGCGACGTGCTTCTGCTCGCGGCCTGAGCCGAGCGTCCTCGCAGCGGCGGCCAGGGGAGTACCGCAGGGTCACCGCGGCCGGACGGTGAGGACGTGGTCGGCGAGCCCGTACGCCACGGCGTCCGGTGCGGTGAGGATTCGTTCGCGGTCGGTGTCCCGGCGCAGGGTAGCCACGTCCTTTCCCGTGTGCTGTGCGAGCACCTCCTCGAGCTCGGCCCGCACCCGCACCACCTCGTCGGCGTGAATGATGAGGTCCGGTACGGTGCCTTCGCCCCGGCTGGACGGCTGGTGGAGAACCACCCGGCCGTGCTGGAGGATCGAGCGCTGTCCCGGGGCACCCCCGGCGAGCAGCACGGCCGCCGGGCCGGCGGCCTGACCAACGCAGATCGTCGCGACATCCGGACGGATGTACTGCATCGTGTCGTAGACCGCAAGCATCGCCGAGGGAGACCCGCCCGGGGAGTTGAGGTACAGGCTGACCGGCGACTCGGAGCTCGACGCCTCGAGGTGCAGCAACTGGGCGATGACGACGTTCGCGGCGCCGTCGTCGATCTCCGTCCCGAGGTAGACGATCCGTTCGCCGAGCAGCCTGCTGTAGACGTCCATCGACCGCTCGACGCTGCCGGAACGCTCGGTCACGTACGGGATCGTGTACGTGCTCACAGCGTGCTCCCGATCCCCATCGGCACGGACTTCCTCGGCGAGATGTCCTCGAGGCGGTCGACGACGTGATCGATGAAGCCGTAGTCCACCGCCTGCTGGGCCGTGTACCACCGGTCCCGCTGGGAGTCCTCGAGGATCCGCTCGACCGGCTGCCCGGTGTGGTCCGCAATGAGTCCGAGCACCGTGTCGCGGGTGTGGCGCAGGTCCTCGGCCTGCAGCTCGATGTCCACGGCGGTCCCGGCAATCCCCGCCGAGCCCTGATGCATGAGGATCTTGGCGTGCGGCAGGGCGGCGCGTTTGCCGGGTGTGCCGGCCGAGAGCAGGAACTGCCCGGCACTTGCGGCTATACCGAACGCGAGGGTGCGCACGTCATTGGGGACCGCACGCATTACGTCCATGATCGCGAGCATCGCCGACACGGAACCGCCGGGGGAGTTGATCCACAGCCCGATGTCCTTGCGAGGATCCTCCGCCGAGAGCAGGAGCAGCTGGCTGCACAGGCGGTTCCCGAGGTTCTGGTCCAGCTCGGTGCCGAGCACGACCACGCGCTGGGCGAAGAGCCCGGCGACCAGCTCGTCGTCGATGGGTCTTGGCTTGTTGTCGCTCATGCCGCCAGTCTTCGCCCCGGGCGGGGCTGCGGCGGCGTCCACGCTGCTGTGGGCAGATCCGCTCTGGGCGGACTCTGCATCAGGCCACGCCGGCCAACGAGGTTCGAGTCGTCGCTTGGTCGGAGCTGGTTGGGCCGACGAGGAGCTGGCGACGGGCTGCGGCGTAGTCGGCACGGCCGTCGGGTCGGCGGGGGTGGGCGCCGTAGATGTTGGTTCCGTCGGCGGGCAGGAGGGCGAGCTGTCCTGGTCCGGGTCGCCGGCCGGGGGAGGGGCGGCGGGGGGCACGCATCCAGGCTTGTTCGGCCTGCCACCATGCCCACAGCTCGCGCTCGATGCGGTACCGGATCGCCCGCTGTCGGAGCCGGCCGTGGGTGCCGAGGTGCCGGGCGGCGGTGTCGCGTCGGTCGCGGTCGCACCGGATCCACCCTCCGGGGGTGTGCGTGACGAGACGGAAAGCGGCGAGTCGCTCGAGCGTGTTGCTGGTCCGGGACATCGTTGACCCGGTGCTCGTGGCGAGCCGCTCGAGGGTGAGGGGTTCGTCGGTGGTGCGGGCGTAGAGGTTGCCTGCGTAGTGGCCCAGCCCCCCGGCTGTGGTGAAGGCGTCGTGTGCGGCGGCCCGGGTGCGCGCGACGAGCTCGGTGAGGAGCGTGGTTCTTTGAGCGGCCCCGGCCCCTTCGGGGCGCGGGTCCGCTTGTGACCGACTTGTAGCCGTAGTCCTGTGGATTTCGTGGTGGGGGTCGATTGTCCAGTGCGCGGCGTGGGGTCCGTCGGGTCCGCGGGTCTGGCTGATCCAGCCCTCGTCGGCCAGGCGCAGGAGGGCGGTGCGGGCCGTCTCGCGGCCGATGCCGGCGAGCAGGGCGAGGCGGCGGATGTCTGCCTCGACCTCGACGGTGAGGGCCTGGGCGGCAAGCAGGCAGAGCACGTCGAGGACGCGGCGGTCGTTGGGGCCGCTGCGGGTGGCCCACCGGCCCGGGGAGGTGTCGGCGCGGGTCTGGACGTCGCGGACGTGGGCGGCGACGGCCCCGGCTCGGGCGTCGAAGGTGGGGTCGTCATGGCCGGTGGTGCGGGTGGTCGCGGCGACGTAGCGCACGGCCTTGTGCCACTGCCGGCGGAGGACGGCGGCGCCGCTGTCCGGGCCGCGAGTCGGGCGTGGGGCGCGGCGGCCGCGGTCGCGGCGCGTGCGCACGTGCTCCAGGCCCGGTGCGGTGGCGGCGAGGGCGGCGACGTCCTCGTGGTGCCACCGGGCGGCGGCCGCGCCGATCAGTACCCGCCAGAGCACCGCGGAGGCGTCGCCGGAGGCGGCGTCCTCGGCCAGGGCGGCCGCGGAGGCGGCGGGCAGGCCTCGCTTGGGGCCGGGGAGGTAGACGTGGCCGTGGGCGTCGACGGGGACCGGCTGGTGGAGCTCGATCTCATCGACCGGCTCGTGGTGGTCAACCAGGCGGGCCAGGGTGGCGACGAACGCGGTCAGCTGCTCGGCCGTCACGGTGGGCTCCGCCAGGGTCTCGAGGGACCCGGCCAGGACGGTGGAGGTGCCCCCGTGGCGGTGCGGAGCCCCGGGGGGCCGTACGCACCCGGTGGCCGGGTTCGACAACGGGGCGAGGTCGAGAGTCGGGCACAGCGTCTTCGCCAGGCGCCCCATGGCCGCCACCGTCTCGGCGGCGACACCCTCGCTCAGGGCCAGCCACACGTGCCGGCCACCTCCCGGGCCCGACTCGCACACCACGTGGGGCAGACGGGCCGCCTCCAGCAGGCCGACGATCGTCTCCGCGTCGCGGGCAGCCGCGGTGGGGTCGGACTTGGCGTCGAGGTCGAACGCGACCAGGCGGAACCGCCCTTGCTGGTCCGTCAGGTACACGGCCCAGGGCTGCTCCGGGGCCGGTGCGCTGGTCGGCGTGTGCCCGGTGTAGAGGTTCAGCGTCGCCCCGTAGGCGTCCACGGCAGCCACACGCACACGGCGCCGCGGGCTCATCGCGGCCGTCAAGGACCACGCGTCGGCACGCGACACGCCCGAAGAAGATCGGCGTGCGAGTGCTGGGCGTCCCGAACCTGTTGCAGGTATGGTGAACTCCGAACGTAGGACGCACGAAGGTGCGTCTATCTAGGCCCTTCACCGCCCGCCGCCAAGCAAGAGGGTGAAGGACTTGGATTCGGGGCCGGCCCTTCGGGGCCGGCCCCCGCTCATGTTTTTAGGGGCTATGCGCTAGCTGCTAGCGGCAACTCCTTCTGGTCCGGGTGCTTGGTGGGCGCCGGCGCGAGAGCACTGAGGCCCTCGTGCTGGGCAAGGACGGCAGCGACGTAGTCGCTGATCGTGTCGTAACCGGCTCGCGCGGCGCTGGCCTCGACGGCTGCGCGAACTTCACGGTGGGGTCGGCTGTAGAGCACGACCCGGTCGCCCTTGCTGGGCCGTCCTGTGCGTCCACTCATGAACTCACCTTGGCAGGCGCACTTGCTGAAACTGCTCATGCGTCCCGGCGTGTCGTGAACAACACTTGCTGAAACGGCACCTCTGGGCATCACAGTCCGCCTGCCACTGCGGCGGCGGCGCGCAGCCAGGCGCGCTGGGTGCGTTTGTCGAGGGCGTCGTAGTGCAGGGGCCGCCCGGAGAGCTTGGGGTCGTAGGGGATCGCGACGGCTTCGCGGGCGATGCGGGAGAAGCCTTCGGTGATGGCCTGCGGGCCGGCCTCGTTGGTCGAGGCGTGGGAGACGATCACGACGGCGTTCTCGGCCAGGTCGGCGGAGTGGGCATCGCGGCGGGAGAGCTCGTCGAGCAGGAGGCGGCCGGACTCGGCGTGCTCCTCGCGGGTGGTGGTGGCGACGACGAGCTGGTCGGTGTGGTCGATCATGCGTAGCCAGGACTCGGCGGACTCGTCGTTGCCGGAGTCGATGATGATGAGGCGGAAGTACTTGGACGCGACGGTGTGCAGGGCGTCGAAGTCGGCGGCGGTGATGCGCTGGTCGGTGGCGAGGACCTCGGGGTGGGAGCGCAGCACGTCGTACTTGTCGCGGGTCTGGTGGTGGACGTAGTGCGCGAGCTCGGCCGCCCGGGCGTCGGGTGCGAGGAGGGCGTCGGTGCGGGGGAGGAGGTCGAGGACGGTGTTCTCGTGCGGGCCTTGCTCGGTGCGCCAGCCGAGCGTGCCGCGGGTGGGGTTGTTGTCCCACGCCAGGACGCCGGAGCCGCCGTAGCGTGCCAGCAGCGCGCTCAGGAGGATCGTGGTGGGCGTCTTGTTGGCGCCGCCCTTGCCGTTGACGATGGCGATGGTGCGCGGGCCGGGCCAGTGCTGGGAGACGGCGCGCTCGTCGGCGCGCTCGGCCAGCTCGGCGGGGGAGGGCTGGATCTTGACGCCCATGCGGGCCAGGAGTCCGCGCCAGCCCGCCTCGGCGGGCGCCTCGGCGTGGTTGTCGGTCAGGAAGGACTGGCTCAGCGCCTCGCGCCGGGTCATCGGCGCAGCCGCGGCGGTGACGGGTCCGGTCGCCTGCACCTCGGGGGCTTCCTGGACCCAGGCCGCCGTGCCCGCCGTGGTCGGCACGGTCGGGGCGGCCACCGGCGCTGGCTGCGGCTCGGGCACGTCAGGCTCGGCGGTGAGCACCGCCGCCGGGGCGGCGTCCTGGCGGTCGTCATCCCCGTTGAGTCGCTGTGCGCTCCTTCTCGAGGGCACAGGTGCGTCCTCGGCCCGCGTCCGGCGGGTGCGTCGGGCTTCGATCTCCGGCTGTTCGCCGGCCTCGACGTGGCCGTCGGGGTGGACGATCAGCGGCCAGGAGCCGTCAGGATCGGTGGCCGTGACCTTGACCGGCCGGTTGACCGACCGGGCGGTCTCGGCCACCTTGGCGAGGATCGCCTGGCGCACGGTGGCGACGGAGTCGCCCGCGACGGGGTGGGAGGTGCCGTTGATGGTGACCTCGCCGCCGTCGGGTCGGGCGATAGCGCCCACGTGCGGCCAGTCGGGTACGGGTGTGGTGGTCAAGGTTCCCCCTCGTTACGGCGTGGTGATGTTGATGCCGCGGGCCGCCATGAAGGCCACGGGATCGGTCGGTTCACCGTTGATACGGATCTCGAAGTGCAGGTGCGGGCCGGTGGAGTTACCGGAAGAGCCGACGTCGGCGATGTGCTGACCGACAGTGACGCGGTCTCCGACGCGCACGTGGACGCCGCTGGCCCAGGAGTGGACGTAGCGGGACTGGATGCCGCCGCCGTGGTCGATCGCGACCATGTAGCCGGTGTTACCGCCGCTGGACGGGCCGGCGATGGTCACGATGCCGTCGGCGACGGCGTAGATCGGGTGGCCGTCCCTCGCGGCGAGGTCGGTGCCGGAGTGCAGCTGGTGGACGGCGGTAACGGGGTTGGTCCGCATGCCGTACTCCGAGCTGTGCTCGAGGAATCCGACGATCGGGGCGGTCCAGCCCTCCATGCTCACGGCCGCGGGGGAGACCGCCCCGCTCAGACAGCTCATGTCGGCCGGCCGGGCGACGGCAACCGCGCCGTCGGTGGTCGGGTCGGTCGTGGGCTCGCCCCGGGTGCCGGTGTCGGCGAGGGCCTGGACGATCGCCACCGCCCCGTCCCAGTACCGCTCGTAGTGGTAGGGGTCGGCGTTGCGCTGGACGCGGTGCGCGGCGATGGTCGGCGGCAGGGTGTCGCGGTCCTCGAGGCGGGACAGGCCCTGGAAGAACATCGTGGCCGAACCGGTGGGGTCCATCCGGTCGGCGTAGGTGCCCCAGGCGCCGTTGTCGCGCTGTTGGAACAGGCCCCGGGAGTCGGGCCCGATTGCGTCGCCGTGGTCGAGCACCTGCAGGCCGGACTCGCCCATCGCGGTCATGACGCCGATGGTCTGGTCCCGCACCGACAGGCCAAGCGCCGCGCCGGCGTTGACGATCGCGGCCGCGTTGCGCAGCTGCTCGCCGCTGTAGCCGGCCACGGACGCGCCGGCGTAGTCGGCGTTCGCCACGGTGATGCCTGACCCGGGCGCGCACGCCGATGCCTCGTCGGCGGGCGCCAGGAGCAGCAGGAAGCCCACGACGCCGCCGAGCGTGAGGACGGCGCCGCCACCGACGAGGGCGGGGAGCTTCACGCGGACTCCCCGTCGGCCGGTTGCTCGAGGGACTCCGGCGGGGTGATGCGCTCGACCTGCCACGGGCTCGGGCCGTCGGTGCGCGAGAGCAGGACACCGTAGGGGCCGGCGTCGGTGGGCACGGTCAGCTCGGCGAGGTAGACGCTTGGCTCGGCGGTGATGGTGGCCGGGCCGGTCACCGTGCTGGCGGGGATCGAGGTGGGGTCGACCCACTGGTAGTCGTAGGCGGCCTGCGCACTCAGGTGCTTGCTGAACTCGGCCCACCACTGCTCCTGGGGCGCGGCGGGCCGTGCGTAGGCGGTCATGACGTCCTGGGCGAGGGTCTGCGCTTCCTTGCGCGAGGCGTCATCCCAGACCGGCGCCGGGGCGCTGGTGTCCTCGCCGAGGTGGGACTCCATCGGGGTCCCGCCGTCGGAGATGGGCGGGGCCGGCGGCGCGGCGGGAGCGTGCGTGGCCGTCGCGGTGGGGGCGGGGGCCGCGGCCGTCTCCTGGGCCGTGGGCGCCCGGTCGTCGGTGCAGCCAGCGAGGGGCACGGTGAGTATCGCGCCGAGCGCGATCAGCCTGACCGTTCGTGCCGACATCCCGTCCCCCCGGTTGGTGTCGTCAGTCCGTCTCGTGCGGCGGTGACTGCGGCGTCAGCGGGCGGTTGCGGTGCGCGGCGAGATGGTCCTTGACCTCATCGCG
>NZ_BAABBA010000031.1:0-37024 GCF_039537705.1 Georgenia daeguensis | reverse complement strand
GTGGGAGACTCGCACCTGACGGGTGCCCTTCTAACTGGCGACTTGGAACCTTCAGCAGTCCCATCGTCCCAGGTCAGAGCGGCACCCGTCGCTCACGACCCGCCCCCACCACCGGTGGATCCAGGCTCAGGCTGCGTCTCATACATCCGCTGGTACATCGCCTCGAACTGTCCCTGCTGGGCGGCCGCCTCGACGGCCAGCGCTGCGTTCTCCGCGTTGGCGTGACCGGGGAGGGGGAAGTAGCGGGCGACAAAGGTGACCCGGCCGGCGTAGTCCTCGCGGAGCTGCTCGACGAAGGGGTAGGCCGCCCCGCACGCCTCGCACTCGAAGTCGAGGAACTCCACGAGCGTGGCCCGACCGTCAGAAGCGGTGGAGAGTCGGTGACTGCTCTCTCGCACCACCGGGACCGCGACGGGCTGGTCGCTGTCGCCGTCGGGCGTCTGATCACTGCCCGCGCGGCCGACCAGCACCACCGCCAGGGCGACGACGAGGACGAAGGCCGCGACCAGCGCGGCCGAGAACTTCACATTCCTGCTCACTGCGAACCAAGGCTCCTGCCCCGGCGGCACCCCGCCGTCCGGACGTGACGAATCGGGCGGAGAGAATCCGCACCGACGGTTAGGGAAACACACAACCGCCTGCAGGACACACACCGCCGGTCAGCTCTTCCCGGTCCCTGGCGAAGCGGCACTCGAGATAACGGCGTGTGGAAGAGGTCACGAGATCGCCGAGGTGGTTTTCCAGGTGCCGCCGGGCCGTTACTCTTTCGTGACGCATTGCTGCGGCCCCGTGCCGAGACCGGGGCCTGTCTGTCTGTTCTCGCGGAGGCTTTGCTTGATGTCGGACGCTGCTGTGCCCGAGGAGGTCCGGGTACCGCTGACCCGACGGCAGATTCGTCAGGCAGAGCGCGCCCGCGAGGCCGAGCACGCCCGCACTTCTCAGCACGATCATGTGACGCCCACGGATGTGCGGTCGCTGCCGAGACAGACCGATACGGAAAGCGGACAGCGCGCCCAACACACGGACGACGACGCCGACTCGCCTACCGAAGAGGTCGCCCAGCTGCCGGCGCGGTCTCGTCGTGATCTGCGTTCCCGGCCCGTCACGCGCGAGGAGATTGAGCGTCGCCCTCGGCGCCTCCTGCCGCGCGCGGCCGTGCTGACCGTGCTGGGGCTGACGACGATCGCCGCTCCGGTCCTGGGACTGGACGGGACCGACCATTCCGCCCACGCGCACGAGGCGGCGGCGCCACCGGCCGTGCAGACCCAGTCCAACGTGCTGGACCTCCTCGACTCCCGGGCTGCCGCGGCCCAGCTGTCGAGCCCCACCCCGCAGAGCCTGCTGGCCACCCCGACGGCACAGGCCCGGGCCGAGTCGTTGCAGGCGTCCCGGGCCGCCGAGCGCGGCGCCCTCGACGGCGCGAACGTCGAGGGGGCGCACGGGGCAATGGCCGCGGCGGTGCCCGAGAGGAAGATCGTCATGCCGCTCCCGCAGGGAGCGTTCCGCAAGACCTCCTCCTACGGGGGGCGCGCGGACCCGTTCACCGGCGGGTCGTCGTCCCACACCGGGGTCGACCTGGCGGCGCCGCTGGACACCCCGATCTACGCCGTGGCCGACGGCGTGGTCGACTACGTCGGCCCCGGAAAGGCCGGCCGGTCGAGCATGATCATCGTGCTCAAGCACGAGATCGACGGCGAAGTTGTGTACAGCTGGTACAACCACATGTACGCCAGCGGCCTCTACGTCGAGGTGGGCCAGCAGGTCCAGGCCGGCGACGTCATCGCCGGCGTGGGTAACAACGGCCGGTCTACCGGGCCGCACCTGCACTTCGAGCTCCACACCGACGACGACCTGACCACGACTGACCCGCTGGCCTGGCTCCAGGAGCAGGGGGCCGTCGATGTCAGCAAGCTTTCCCAGTAGATCAGGACGTGGGGACCAGTCGTTACGGCTGCGATTTTGACCACTTGCGTGCTCCGGCGTTGTGGGTCTCGGACAGACGTTGCCTACGGTGGCCTGCATGACCGTCACCGCCTTCGCGAGCCTCGGTGGGGCCCACGTCCGACGCCTCAGCACGCTCGCCGCCCGGCTCGTCCTCCTGACGCTTCTTGGTGTCGTGGCGTTGGTTACCGCGCCGAGCGCACGTGCGCACGACACGCTCGTCGAGGCCAGCCCGGGTCAGGACGCCGTCGTCGAGGAATCACCCACCGAGGTGGCCCTGACTTTCAGCGCCGAGATTCTCGACCTGCCCACCACCATCGTCGTGACCGCCGCCGACGGCGCCGTCGTGGCCGAGGGCACCCCCGTGGTCGACGGCCAGACGGTCCGACTCCCCCTGCCGCCGAACCTGCCGAGCGGCGACTACGACGTGACCTGGTCCGTCGTCTCCTCCGACGGGCACCGCACCGAGGACAGGTACACGTTCACGCTCGCAGCCGCCGATGACGCGACACCGTCGCAGTCCGCCACGGAGAGCACGCCCACCACTGCCCCCCAAGGGTCCGCACAGACACCCGAGGCGAGCACGACACCGGATATGAACGCCGGCACCGGCGCGCAGGAGGACGGGGCCAGCTGGATGCCTTCCTGGACCACCATCCTCATCGTTCAGGCCGGTATCGTGGTGCTCGCCGTCGCGGCGGCCCTGGCCTACAAGCGTTGGCGGTCCGGTCGCTGACCCCGACACGAGTCCGGGACACACACCTCAGAAGTCGGGCAACGGGTTATCGTGACCCGGGCAGCCCACAGCCCAACGCCGGCCGAGGGCACGCTCACCCACGACCAACTTCGAGGATCAGGCAGACGACCGTGACCAAGAAGAAGCAGGCCCAGGAGCGCGCCGCCCGGGTCGCCGCAATGCGTGCCGAGCAGGCCCGCAAGGACCGCCGCCATCGGAACCTGATCATCGCGGCCGTCTCCCTGGTCAGTCTCGGGCTGATCGCCGCGGTGGCGATCCCCCTGGTGGGGGCCGCCCGTCAGCGCGAGGCCGTCGAGGCGGCGGCCGACGCCCCGATCGAAGGGGTGGAGGAGTTCGAGGACCTGAGCGCCAACCACGTCACCGGAAGCGTGGACTACCCGATGGCCCCCGCCGCGGGCGGGGACCACGACCAGGCGTGGCAGAACTGTGGCGTCTACACCGACCCGGTGGCGGACGAGAACGCCGTGCACTCCCTCGAGCACGGCGCGGTGTGGATCGCCTACTCACCCGACCTGCCCGCTGATCAGGTCGAGGCGCTGACGGACAAGACGGAGAACGAGGAGTACGCGCTGGTCAGTCCCTACGAGGACATGGAGTCCCCGATCATGCTGAGCGCCTGGGGCGCTCAGCTCTCGGTGGAGGATGCCGACGACCCGCGCATCGACGCCTTCCTGGCCCGGTACCTCCAGGGCGAGCAGACGCCGGAGCCGGGCGCGGCGTGCTTCAGCGGCATCGGTACCCCGGCGGCGTGACCATGTCCGAGCCGACCCCGTCCCGAAGCGGAACGACGGACCGGCCAACGGTCGAACCGACCGGCCGGGTCGACGCTCGGCCCGCCGGGCCGGGCGTGTCCGGCGCCGTGGTGGTAGCTCTCGCGCTGGTGCTCGCCGCTCTCGCCGGGGTCACTGGCCTCGTCGCCGGGTCACGGCTGGTCGCTGGCCCGGACGTCCCCCGTCCCGGCTCCGTGGATGTGGGCTTCGCCCGGGACATGGGCGCCCACCACGCCCAGGCCGTGCAGATGTCGGCGCTCGTGCGCGACCGCACCGAGGACCCCGAGATCCGCGCCCTCGCCCTCGACGTCCTCCTCACCCAGCAGCAGCAGGCCGGACAGATGTTCGGCTGGCTCGAGCTGTGGGGCCTGCCGCAGTCCACCCAGCAGCCCCCCATGGCCTGGATGCAGGACCACGCGAGCATGAAGGCGCAGGGCGCAGAGGCCACAGAGTCCACCGGCAGCATGCCCGGCATGGCGAGCCAGGACGAGCTGAACCAGCTCGCCGCGTCCACCGGGCGCGACGCCGAACGGCTCTACCTCGAGCTCATGATCCCGCACCACCAGGGCGGGGTCGAGATGGCCGGGTACGCCGCGAACGAGGCACAGCAGGAAGCCGTCCGGGACCTGGCGGCCAGCATCGTCAAGGCCCAGACCGCGGAACTGGCGGTGCTGAACGATCTCCTCGCCGCCCGCGGCGGACCGTCGTCCGGCTGAGCGCTTTGAGACCGCTCAGAAGGTGATGGTAACGTCTGCACAACTGTGCAGATGTGGAGGGTTCTGATGGGTGCGGTCACTCCGTTGGACTCCTGCGAGGTCATCACCGTTCATCCGGACAAGGTGGCCCTGACGCGGGAGAACATCCCCGACCTGACCGAGACGGGGCGGCTGGCTGCCCTGTTCAAGCTCCTCGGCGATCCGCGCCGCGCGCGGATCCTGTACGCCCTGCTCGAGGCCGGGGAGCTGTGCGTGTGCGACCTCGCCGCCTCGGTCGACGTCCCCGAGACCGCGGTCTCGCACTCGCTGCGGCTGCTGCGCACCGCCGGAGTCGTCGACAACCGCCGCGCCGGCCGGATGGTGTACTACCGGCTCGCCGACGGGCACGTCCGGATGCTGCTGGACCTCTCCCGCGAGCACGCCCGCCACGAGGAGCGGACCTGATGGGCACCGGACACAGTCACGGACCTGCGCCCGTGGCCGGGCACGCCGGCGGGCGCTACCGCACCCGCCTGGCGGGCGCGTTCGGCCTGACCGCGACGTTCTTCCTGGTCGAGCTCGTCGCCGGCTTCCTGTCCGGCTCGCTGGCGCTGATCTCCGACGCCGGCCACATGGCGGCCGACGTGGTGGCGCTGGGCGCCTCCCTGGTGGCCACCCGCATCGCGACCCGCCCGGACACCTCCGGGCGGCGGACCTACGGGTCCTACCGTGCCGAGGTCTTCGCCTCGGGGCTGACGGTGCTGATCATGCTGGGCGTGGGCGCCTACGTCCTGCTCGAGGCGGTCAGCCGCATCGGTGAGGCGCCCGAGGTCACCTCGGGGACGATGCTCGCCGTCGGCCTGATCGGGCTGATCGTCAACGTCGTCTCGATGCTGCTGCTGCGCAGCGGGTCGAAGGAGAGCCTGAACGTCAAGGGCGCCTACTACGAGGTCGTGGCCGACGCCGCCGGGTCGGTGGGCGTCATGGTCGCCGGCGTGCTGATCCTGACCACCGGCCAGCCGGTGTGGGACGTGGTGGTCGCAGCTCTGATCGCGGTCTTCGTCATCGTCCGGGCTCTTTCGCTGGGGCGGCAGGTGCTCAGTGTGCTCGGCCAGCACGCCCCCGCCGGCATGGACCCCGAGGCGGTGGCCGGCGTGCTGGGTGACCTTGATGGGGTCGCCCAGGTCCACGACCTGCACCTGTGGACGCTGACGTCCGGCATGAACGTCGCCACCGCTCATCTCGTCGCGGCCGACGGGGCGGACCAGGCCGCCGTCCTCGTCGCCGCACGAGACGTCCTGCGGGACCGGTACGGGATCGAGCACGCCACCTTGCAGGTCGAACCCGCCGACCACGGAGCTTGCAACGACCTGACCTGGTAGCGGGGGGCCCACGGTCTGGTCTCGTGCAAGGAGACGTTCGCCGGGGACGAGCGAGGAAATTTCGTCGGAAGGAAGTACAGCAGTGGCGAGCACCGTAGAGACCGGCCCGCGGATCGTCCCCGGGCTGCGCCCCCAGCGGCAGAGCCTCGGGCGGACCATTGTCAGCTGGATGACGTCGACCGATCACAAGACGATCGGCTACATGTACGTCGTCTCGGCGTTCATCTTCTTCATGTTTGGCGGCGTGCTCGCCCTGCTGGTCCGCGCGGAGCTGTTCGAGCCGGGGATGCTGCTGCAGTCCAAGGAGCAGTACAACCAGCTGTTCACCATGCACGGCACGATCATGATGTTCCTCTTCGCCACACCGCTGTTCACGGCATTGGGCAACATCATGGTCCCGATCCAGATCGGGGCACCGGACGTGGCCTACCCGCGGCTGAACATGTTCAGCTTCTGGTTGTTCAGCATGGGCGGCCTCCTGACGATCGCGGGCTTCCTCACGCCCAAGGGGGCGGCGAGCTTCGGCTGGACCGCCTACACGCCGCTGTCCAACGCGACGTTCTCCCCGGGCCTGGGCGGTGACCTGTGGGTCCTCGGCCTGATCATGACCGGCTTCGGCACGATCTTCGGGTCCGTGAACTTCATCGCGACCATCATCACGATGCGCGCCCCCGGCATGACGATGTTCCGGATGCCCATCTTCACCTGGAACATCCTCATCACCTCGATCCTCGCGCTCATGGCGTTCCCGATCCTGGCCGCCGCCCTCTTCGGCCTGGCGGTCGACCGGATACTGGGCGGGCAGATCTTCAACCCCGAGGCCGGCGGGGCGCTGCTGTGGCAGCACCTGTTCTGGTTCTTCGGCCACCCCGAGGTCTACATCATCGCCCTGCCGTTCTTCGGCGTGGTCTCCGAGATCATCCCCGTCTTCTCCCGCAAGCCGATCTTCGGCTACAAGGGCCTCGTCTTCGCCACCATCGCCATCGCGGCGCTGTCCGTGACCGTGTGGGCGCACCACATGTTCACCACCGGCGCAGTGATGCTGTCGTTCTTCTCGCTGATGACGATGCTGATCGCGATCCCCACGGGCGTGAAGTTCTTCAACTGGATCGGCACGATGTGGCGCGGGAAGCTCACCTTCGAGACCCCGATGCTGTACTGCCTGGGGTTCATGTTCACGTTCCTCTTCGGCGGGCTCACCGGGGTGATCCTGTCCAGCCCGGCCATGGACTTCCAGGTCCACGACACCTACTTCGTGGTGGCCCACTTCCACTACGTCGTCTTCGGCACCGTCGTCTTCGCGATGTACGCGGGCTTCTTCTTCTGGTGGCCCAAGTGGACCGGCCGGATGCTCGACGAGCGGCTCGGCAAGATCCAGTTCTGGATCCTGTTCATCGGCTTCCACACCACCTTCCTGGTGCAGCACTGGCTGGGCGTGCAGGGCATGCCGCGCCGGTACGCCGACTACATGCCCGAGGACGGGTTCACCCTCTACAACCAGATCTCCACGGTCGGGTCGGTGCTCATCGCCGTCTCGACGCTGCCGTTCCTGTGGAACGTCTACAAGACCATGCGCGGTCCGCGCACCGTGTTCGTCGACGACCCGTGGGGCTTCGGCAACTCCCTCGAGTGGGCCACGGCCTCCCCGTTCCCGCGGCACAACTTCACCTCGCTGCCGCGGATCCGCTCCGAGCGCCCCGCCTTCGACCTGCACCACCCCGAGGTGGCCGCCCTCGACCACCCCGAGCCCAACCAGGACCTCCTCGACTCGCTCTACGCCAGCCCGGAGACCCACGGACGGGAACGGGTCCTCGACCAGCGCACCGATCACGAGTGAACCGACCTGATGCTGACCGCAGTGGCTCGCAGCACCCTCGACGGGTCCCCGACTCTCGGTGGCGGCGCTCTGTCCAGCAGTTCCGGTTGCCTCAGACGGCGGTCGCCGGATCGCCCCGGCTGCCTACCGTCCCTACACCTGTGTGAGTGATCCTATGAAGACGCCCGCGTCCCCCGGTGACGGCGCGGACCGTGCCCCCGGTACGCCGGAGAAGACGCACGAAGGCCCGGGCGCCCTGCCATCTTTCCCCGAGGGTGAACGTGGCTCCGCGCTGCGAAGGGTGTGGTTGTTCCCCCTGGGGTCGCTGCCCATGGTGCTCGTCGCCATGGTCGGGGGGTTGGCGCTGACCGGTGCCGTGGCCCCACCGGAGCTGTTCGATCCCGGTCCGCTCGTGCGCTGGGGCCTGCCCTTCGTCACCGCGCTCACCTGGGTCGGCGCGACGCTGACCATCGGTGCATTCACGCTGTGCGCCCTGGTGCTGCCTCGCCCCGGAGCGGGCCGAGGTAACGCGACGCCGGGCGGCGGCGGCGCGTGGCGTCTCCTCGCGCCGGTGGGTGTGGTGGCCGCGGTGGTGTGGGCGCTCGCCCAGCTGGCGGGTCTGCTGCTCACGCATGCGGCGGTCCTCGGGACGCCGATCGGCGGACCCGGTTACGACGTTCAGCTCGTCCACTTCGTCACCGAGATCGAGGTGGGCCGCTACTTGGCTCTGGCCACGCTGCTGGTCGCGGTGATCCCGATGCTGGCCGTGGCCACCACGAGCTACGCCGCGGTGGCGTGGGCGGGCGTGCTCGCCCTGGTCTCGCTGTACCCGGTCGCCCAGACCGGGCACGCCGCAGGGGCGGCGAACCACGACCTGGCGGTGTCCTCGTGGTGGCTGCACCTGGGGGGCGTCACCGTGTGGGTCGGCGGCCTGGCCGCGCTGTGTCTCGTCGCCTCCAGGCTCGGCGCCGCTCTTCCGCGCACGGTGGAGCGGTACTCCCGCGTCGCGCTGTGGGCCTTCCTGATCACCACGGTCGCCGGGGCCGCGAACGCCTGGGTCCGACTGACCACGCCGCTGGACCTGATCACCCACCCCTACGGCCAGCTGCTGCTGATCAAGGTGGTGCTCACCCTGGCGCTGGGTCTGGCCGGCTGGATCCACCGCACCAGCACCATCCCGGCGATCCGCGCCCATGCAGACGCGGCCGGCGCCAAGGCGGGCTGGGCCTTCTGGCGCCTGGCCGGGGTGGAGGTCCTCGTCATGGGTGCGGTGGTCGGCATCGCCGTGGCCCTGGGATCCTCGGCACCGCCGGACCCCCTGGAACCGGTCAGCAACGCCGGAGCGCTCTTCGTCCTGACCGGATACCCGGAGCCCCCCGCGCCGACGGTGCTGACCTATCTCACGCAGTGGCGCCCAGAACCGCTGCTCGCCTTGGCCGCGCTGGCAGGGGTGTTCGTGTATCTGCGCTGGGTGCGGCGCCTGCGGCGCCGGGGCGACGCCTGGCCCGCCGCGCGCACCGTCAGCTGGGTCGTGGGCCTGCTGCTGTTCCTCTGGGTCACCAACGGCGGGCCCGCGGCCTACGGGAGGGTGCAGTTCAGCGGCCACATGGTCCAGCACATGCTGCTGGCCATGGTCGTGCCCATCTTCCTGGTGCTCGCCGCCCCGGTAACCCTGGCCCTGCGTGCCCTTCCGGCCCGCAGGGACGGCTCCCGCGGGCCTCGGGAGTGGCTCCTGGCGGTGGTGCACTCCCGCCCGGCCAGGTTCTTCTCCCACCCGGTGGTCGCCGGGGTGAACTTCGCCGGGTCGCTGGTCGTCTTCTACTACTCCCCGCTCTTCGAGTACGCCATGACGAGCCACGTCGGGCACCTGCTGATGGTCGTGCACTTCACCGCCGCCGGGTATCTCTTCGCCAACGCCCTCATCGGTGTCGACCCCGGCCCGACGCGGCCGTCCTACCCGCTGCGCCTGCTGCTGCTGTTCGCCACCATGGCCTTCCACGCCTTCTTCGGTATCTCCCTGATCACGCAGTCCACCGTGCTGGCGGCCGGCTACTTCGGTCAGCTCGACGTCAGCTGGGGCGGCGACCTTCTCGCCGACCAGGAGGTCGGCGGAGCGATCACCTGGGGCATCGGGGAGATCCCCACCCTTGCCCTGGCCGTCGCCGTGGCGCTGGCGTGGGCGAAGGAGGACGACAGGGCCGCCCGCCGCTCCGACCGCAAGGCAGAGCGCGACGACGACGCCGAGCTGCGCGCCTACAACGACATGCTCGCCGCCCGCTCGGGACAGCCGACTCCCGGCGCAGACGATCAGGAGCAACCAGAGCCCGATCCCCAGAAATGACGACTCGCAGAGCACGACCGGCCGACCGTTGACCATGCGGCGCCCTGCCGTGTATGAGGCCGCAGTCCGCCGCCCTTTCCCAACGGTGGCACACCGCCGATCACCACACCGAGAGCGATAGATGACACCCCCACCGGGCGCCCCCAGCCGAAAGACCACCATGCACGACACTGCCGAACAGCCGACCTCGCCTCGCGATGCCCCGCCGCAGCGGTCGCTCAGTCGACGTGCCGTGATAGGAGGCGGCCTTGGAGCTGCGGCCGCGTTCGTGCTGGGCGCCTGCGCCCCGGGCAGCAACCCGCAGTCTCCCGCTGCGGCGGCTGCAGCCGCGGGAACCGATGCCGGCTACGTGGCCGGGGACGGCACCTTCGCCACCTGGGCGCCGGACCAGCGCGCGGACCCGATCTCCCTGGTCGGGACCACCTATACCGGTGAGGAGCTCGACCTGGCGGACTGGCGCGGCGATGTGGTGGTGGTGAACTTCTGGTACGCGGCCTGCCCGCCGTGCCGGGCGGAGGCCCCCGATCTGAAGGCCATCCACACCGACTACACCCCGCAGGGGGTGAAGATGCTCGGGATCAACCCCCGCGACGACGTCGGCACGGCCCAGGCCTTCGAGCGCAGCTTCGAGGTGCCCTACCCCTCCCTGCACGACCAGGACGCCCGTGGGGTCGCCGCCTTCGAGGGGCTGGTGCCGCTGCAGGCCATGCCCTCCACCGTGGTCCTGGACCGCCAGGGACGCGTCGCCGCCCGCGTTCTCGGCCAGATCGACCCGACCATCCTGCGCGGGCTCATCGACGACACCCTCGCCGAGGAGGCCTGAGTGAGCTGGGGACAGATAGGTGACACCTTCGCGAACCTCGTGCTGACCGGGCCGATGCTCGCAGCCCTGCCGGTCGCGGCCGTCGCCGGGTTCGTCTCCTTCGCCTCCCCGTGCGTCCTGCCGCTGCTGCCCGGATACGTGGGCTACCTCGGCGGGATGGCCGGCGCGACAACAGGCAGCGCCACCCCCACGGCACTTCCGGGCGGCACCGTCACGAAGAGCCGCGTGCGACGATCCGGAGGCGCCGGCACCGCCCAGCTGCTGGCCGGGGTCCTGCTCTTCGTGGCCGGCTTCACGGCGGTGTTCGTGCTGCTCGGCGTCGTCTTCTCCTGGGCGGGGATCCTCCTCGCCCCGTGGCTCGACGTCGCCACACGGGTCCTCGGCGTCTTCGTGATCGTCATGGGGCTGGCGTTCCTCGGGCGCCTGCCCGTGCTGCAGCGCGAGGCCCGTATCCACACCCTGCCGCGACAGGGCCTGTGGGGTGCCCCGCTGCTCGGGGTGGTGTTCGGGCTCGGGTGGGCCCCGTGCATGGGACCGACCCTCGCCGCGGTGCTGACCCTGTCCTTCGGGGAGGCCGACCCGGCCCGCGGCGCCATCCTGGTGCTGGCCTACAGCCTCGGCCTGGGCGTGCCCTTCGTGATCCTGGCCATGGCGTTCTCGCGATCGACCCGGGTGCTGGGCTTCCTGCGCCGTCACCGGCTGACCATCCAACGCCTCGGCGGAGCCCTGCTCGTCGCGCTCGGGCTGGCCATGGTCACCGGCCTGTGGGGACTGCTGTCGGGTTACCTGCAGGGCCTGGTCGCCAACTTCGAGACACTGGTGTGAGAACGATGAAGGACACTGAGGTCGACGCGACGAACCTGAGCTCCAAGGCCGGGCAGGGACAGGACTACCGCCCGGGCGCCGCGGACCCGCTGCAGGGAAGCCGGCTGGGCCTGGCCGGGTGGCTGCGCTGGATGTGGCGCCAGCTGACCAGCATGCGGGTCGCGATCCTGCTGCTTCTGCTCCTGGCCATCACCGCGCTGCCCGGGTCGCTCTTCCCCCAGCAGCCGCAGGACCCGGCCCGGGTGGACGAGTACTTCACCTCCTACCCGCGCCTGGCCCCCTGGCTGGAGCGGCTCGGCTTCTTCGACGTGTACAACTCGCCCTGGTTCGCCGCGGTGTACCTGCTGCTGTTCACCTCGCTGATCGGGTGCATCGTGCCGCGCATCCGGGTGCACTGGCGGGCCCTGCGCGCCCAGCCCCCGCGGGTGCCCCGGAGCTTCCAACGGTTCCCGGTGCGCCAGGAGCGCACGGTCACTCAGCCCCGCGAGATGGTGCAGGCCAGCATCATGGCCGCCCTGAAGGGCCGCTACCGCGCCGCGGTCACCGCCGAGGGCATCACCGCCGAACGCGGGTACCTGCGCGAGAGCGGCAACCTCGTCTTCCACCTCTCACTGATCGGCGTCCTGCTCGCCCTCGCGGCCGGGCAGCTCTACAGCTACCGCGGCCAGTTCATCGTCGTCGAGGGCGAGTCCTTCGCCAACTCCGTCGTCGACTACGACACCTTCGACCCGGGCACCTTCTTCGACCCCGACTCGCTCGAGCCCTTCACCTTCACCCTGGAGAAGTTCGACTCAGAGTTCACCCTCGACGCCCTGGCCCGCGACTTCGCCGCCACCGTGAGCGTGACCGAGCCGGACGGCACGACCCGGCGGGAGGTCATCAAGGTCAACGACCCCATGAACGCCGGCGGCGCCAACGTGTACCTGATGGGCAACGGGTTCGCCCCCCGGATCACCGTGCGCGACGGTGCGGGCGAGATCGCCTTCTCCGGGCCGGTCCCGTTCCTGCCCGAGGACGCCGTCTACACCTCCAAGGGTGTCATCAAGGTCCCCGACGTCAGCGGCGGCGAGCAGCTCGGGCTCACCGGGGCCTTCCTGCCCACCGCCATGATGGCTCCGGACGGGTCGGGGGCGTACTCCGCCCACCCCCAACCCAACGCGCCGTTGATGGTGCTCACCCTCTGGGCCGGTGACCTCGGGCTGGACGAGGGCGTGCCCCAGAACGTCTACGTCCTCGACACCGAGGACATGCGCCAGGTCTACGAGGAGGCGCCTGACGGCTCCCCCGGTTCCGCCGAGGGTGGCCAGAAACCGGTCACCTTGTTCCTCACCCCCGGTGAGAGCGTCGAGCTGCCCGAAGGGCTCGGGACCGTGACGTTCGAGTCCCTCCCGCGCTTCGTCGGCCTGGACCTGCGCCACGACCCCTCCCTGCCCTACCTGCTCGGCTCCTCCGTCGCAGCCATGCTCGGCCTGTTCGCCTCGCTGTTCGTGCCCCGCCGGCGCCTGTGGGTCAAGCTCGCCGACACCCCGGACGGGGGCACCGTCGTCGCGGGGGCGGCACTGGCCCGCGGGGACGACCCCGGCCTGGTCCGAGACCTCACCCGGGTGCTCCGCAGTGCCGGCACCCCGGCCGACCCACCGCCCGGCACAGCACCGGAAGCCCAAGATCGGGACGGCACGGCGACCGAGCCGACTCCCACCACCCTTCGCCGGTAACAACCCCGGCACGGAAAGGACACCGATGCCCGAGACTGCCCTGGGCCAGGTCAGCCTGATACTGATCTACGGCGCGATGGCCGCCTACCTCGTCAGCTTTATCGCCTTTGCCATCGACCTCTCCGGACTGCGCGACCGCGGCCCCGGCGACCGGCGCCGCCGCGCCGCCGGCATCGCGATGACCACTACCTGGCTCGGTTTCGCCCTGCATCTGCTCGGCGTCGTCACCCGCGCCATCGCTGCCGCCCGGGTGCCCTGGGCCAACATGTACGAGTTCTCCATCCTCTTCACCCTCGTCGCGATGGTGATCTTCCTGGCCCTGCAACGCGGCCGGGACATGCGCTTCCTCGGCAGCTTCGTCCTCGGCCCGGTGCTCCTCATGCTCGGTATCGCCGTCTCCGTGCTCTACGTCCGCGCCGACGGCGTCCAACCGGCCCTGCAGACCTACTGGCTCGTCATCCACGTCTCCATCGCGACCCTGGCCGTCGGTGTCTTCTCCATCGCCGCGACCCTCTCGGTCCTCCAGCTCGTCCAGGAACGGGCCGAGCTGCGCCGGGCCCGCACAGCTGCGGCGACTCCCCCGTCCACCCCCGCGCCGGCGCCACAGCCCGTCGGTGCAACCGTGACGGCCACCCTGGCTCGGACAGAAACGCAGACCAGGGCCCACGGTCTGTGGGGGCGGCTGCTCGATGTGGTGCCTTCCTCGGTCGAGCTCGAACGCCTCGCCTTCCGGCTCAACGCCGTCGGCTTCATGATGTGGACCTTCACCCTCATCGCCGGCGCGATCTGGGCCGAGCACGCCTGGGGCCGGCCCTGGGGCTGGGACGCCAAGGAGACCTGGTCCTTCGTCATCTGGGTCATCTACGCCGCCTACCTGCACGCCCGCGCCACCCGCGGCTGGGAAGGGCGCCGGGCCGCCTACCTCTCCATCACCGGGTTCGTCGCCATCCTCGGCAACTACTTCCTCGTCAACCTCGTCTTCAACAGCCTGCACTCCTACAGCGGCATCGGATAGCCAGCCGTGCAGGGACGTAACGGCGTTGGACAGTCCTCCGGCAGAGCCAGACTATGCAGCATCTGGCGGAGGGGCCGACGGAGCGGGGGTGGGAAGGTCGGTCAGGAGGCCCTCGACACGACGCCGGATCACCTCACGAATGGTGCGCACGCGCTCGACGTCCTGGCCGACCGGGTCCTCGAGCTCCCAGTCCTGATACCGCACGCCATGGAAGTAGGGGCAGACGTCCGCGCCGCCCACGGTGATCACGACGTCGGACGCCAGGACGTCGGCAGCGGAAAGGGCGCCCGGCCTCACGGCACCAAGGTCGATGCCCTCCTCGGCCATGACCAGCCCCACCACCGGGTCGACATCGTCGGCCGGCTCGGCGCCGGCAGTGCGCACGTCCACCCGCCCCTCGCACAGGGCAGTCAGATACGCACCAGCCATCTGGGAACGACCACAGTTGTGGGCACCGACGAACAAGACCCGAGGACGACGACCGGCCACGCCCACTCCCTTCGCAGGTCCGCACGAGACGCCTGCTGCCCCTATGGTGACGCCGGTCACCGCTCACCGGACACCCTTTCGCCGGGCCAAGACTCCACGACACCTACCCTCGCCCCATGGGTAGCACCGACGGCTCAGGGCGCGTCACGCACGGTCTGCCCACCAACCGCGTTCCACCGAGGGCAGCAGGGGCAGCGGGGGTGAGCCCTCCGGTCGACCGGGTCCTCCCGCCACGCCTGGTGGGTATCGACGTCGCACGCGGTCTGGCGGTCCTGGGCATGTTCGTCGCCCACCTCGGCGACGACGGGCCAGACGGCAGGCATGACCCGGAATGGTTCGTCATCGCGGACGGGCGCTCCTCCGCCCTCTTCGCGTTGCTCGCCGGGGTCTCCCTTGCCCTGACCAGCGGGCGGCAGGTCCTCCCCTCGGGTGTGGCGCTGATCCGGGCGCGCCTTGCAGCGTTCGTCCGTGCCGGGATCCTGCTGCTCCTCGGCGTCTTCCTCGTCGCCCTGGGCACACCGGTGCTCGTCATCCTGCCGGCGTACGCCGTCCTGTTCGCCCTCGCCGCCCCCTTCCTGGGGCTGCGTCGCAGGTGGGTGGTGGTGGGCGCGGTCACTGCCGCGGCGATCTCGCCCACAGTCATCTTCGCTCTCACCACCCCGACCGCCGACGGCCGGCCCAGCGCCCTCGCCCGCCTCACCAACCTGCCTGACCCGGTCCGGCTGCCCATGGACGAGTTCGTCACCGGGCCATACCCGGCCCTCGTCTTCCTCGCCTACGTCCTCCTCGGCATGGCCGTGGGCCACAGCGACCTGTCCCGCGTCCGGACCCACACCATCCTGGTGGGCGCCGGGACCGTCCTCGCGTGCCTCGCGTGGGGGACCTCGCGCCTCGCGCAGGACTCCCTCGGGCCCGACGCCGCGCCTCTGGCGAGGCGTCTGGTCAGTGCCGCGGCGCACGACAACTCCACCCTGGAGGTGATCGGGAACAGCGGCACCTCCCTGGCCCTCATCGGCCTGTGCCTCCTGGTGACCCGCCCGATGACCACACTTGGTCGGAACCTCGCCCGTGGGCTCGCCCCCGTGGCGGCTGCCGGGGCCATGCCGCTGACCGTGTACTCGCTGCAGATCCTCGCCATCTTTCTGCTCGGCAACGACGTGGTCTGGAACCCCCAGTCGAACGCAGTCCTGATCTGGTTCATCGCGACCGCCCTGATCGGGGCATGGTCGTGGCGACACTTCCTCGGCCGCGGGCCACTCGAACGCCTCCTCAAAACAGCCGTCGACACGGCCCTCCGCAGCAGTTCTCCCCCTCCACCCCCGAGCCCCCGCGAGCGGCGCCAGCAGACCGACCAACGATGACCACACCTCCCACCAGCCGCTCCGGCCTGTGTCCACCTACCAACAACCACGAGCGCCACGACTCCCGGCCCGTCTGGAGACGGCACCAGGGTGGGACTGGCTCAGGTACCGGTGAGCGTCAGGGCGATCAGCGCCAGATTCAGCATCGTGACCAGGAGCACGACCGCCGTCATCGCCCACCCGGTGACACGCCGGTTGACCGCGTGCCCCATCAGGTCCCGGTCACCGGTCAGCCTCAGCAGGGGCACCAGCGCGAACGGGATGCCGAAGCTGAGAATCACCTGACTGATCACCAGCGCCCATGTCGGGTCGGCCCCCAGCGCGAGCAACGCCAGGGCGGGGATCATCGTGATCAGACGGCGCAGCAGCAGCGGGATCTGCCGGTGGACGAGGCCCTGCATGATCGCCGCACCGGCATAGCACCCCACCGACGTCGAAGCCAGGCCGGACGCCAGCAGCCCGATCGCGAAGACGAGCCCGATCGCGGGCCCGAGATTCGACACAACTGCAGCATGTGCGCCCTCGATCGTGCCCGTCCCCGGGACACCCCGCAGGCTGGACGCCGCCAGGAGCAGCATCGCGATATTCACAGCACCCGCGACCCCGAGCGCCCCCAGCACATCCCACCGACTCGCGCGCACCAGGTGCACGTAGCCGTCACGCGCCGCGACGGACCCGTGCCGGTCCCGCGTCAGCGCGGAGTGGACGTAGATCGCGTGCGGCATGACCGTCGCACCGAGCATGCTCGTCGCCAGCAAGAGACTGTCCGTGCCGGCAAACCGAGGAACCAGCCCCGAGGCCACCTCGCCGGGGGCCGGCGGGTTCACCACGAGTCCGGCGACGAACCCGATCGTGATGACGCTAAGCAGTGCCACGACGACCGCTTCGAAGTGACGCTGCCCGAAATGGTTCTGGACCGCCAGGAGCACCATCGAGACGCAACCGACGATCACCCCACCGAGCAGCAGCGGGGTGCCGAACAGCAGGCGCAGGGCGATCGCCCCACCGATCACCTCGGCAAGGTCTGTCGCCGCCGCGACCACCTCGGCCTGCCCCCAGAACGCCAGCCGCGCCGGCCTGCGAAGCCGCTGCCCGACCAGTTCCGGCAACGTGCGCCCGGTGACCAGACCGAGCTTGGCGGACTGGTACTGCACCAGCACCGCCATCGCGTTGGCCACGACGAGCACCCACACCAGCAAGAACCCGTACCGGGCACCGGCGGTGAGATTTGCCGCGACGTTGCCAGGATCCACATAAGCGATCGCCGCCACGAATGCCGGTCCCAGCAGCGGCACAACTCTGCGCCGGCGCCCCGTCGTGCTCAACGTCCCCGCGGCGGCCACCCAGCACCTCCCCCGGAAAGTTCGGTAACCCGAACTTCGAGGTGACCAGTACAGCACACCAGCCCATGACAATCGCTCACATATATAGCGAACTCTGGTGCACGAACCCATCCGTGCATCGGTTCGTCACCTACGGGAGAGGGTGGATGCGCTCGATGCTCGTAGATACCCAGATGCGCCACTAAGAGCTGGGTCCGGGCGGGCCTGGCTTCATAGTCGGAAGCGTCGAGGGCACGACGCCGCGCTGTGTAGGCAGATTAGATTCAGGCAGCGTCGAAGGTGCTGAGACAGTATCCCTCTCCCTTGACTGTCAAGATGCTGATCTCCTCCAATGGCTCCAGCCTGCGACGCAACTTTGCGATGCAAACCTCGACCGCATTGGGATTGACCCCGCCTTCCCCCCAGACGTCCCTCAATAGTTCGGATTTGCTCACCGCACGTTCAGTACGGTCCGCCAGATAGGCCAGCACAGCCAGTTCCCGTGCCGTCACGCTCACATTCTTCTCACCCACCCACACCTGTCCACCGCGAAAATCCAACCGCAACGGCCCCACCTGCATCCCAGATGGTGACGCTTCGACGGGTGCGTTCTGCCGCGCTGTCACAGTCAACCGAACAGGTGAGAACGGCGCCAGCACATGCTGCTTAAGATGCTCGCTCGATACGAACCCGTCAGCCTGCCCGTCAACTGGGCCGGCACGGACCACGACAGCCACCTCCTCGCGGTCCGCGAGGCGCCGATACAACTCGCGCCAGGAACTGACAGCAAGCCGAATCTCAACGCGAATTCCGTTCTCGAGAAGTTCTTCGCTGCGACTCACTTCAAGACTCGAATCCATGAAACCTCCTAAGGATTGTCTCTTACACCCTGTAAGCCAACCGCAGTGCACTCGAGGGCGACCGCATGGGCCGCCCTCGAACGCGAATGTGCCGTAGCTACGTCCCGAGACCTTCGATTCGGGCTAGCAAGGTGGCGTCAGTCGTCATCGAACTTCTTGTGGTGCTTCCTCTCGTCATCGTGCTTCTTGTGATCGTGGTTGTCGTTCCTGTTGTGGCGGTGGTCGTTGTCCTTGTGATCGCGGTGATCGCGGTGGTCGTTGTCCCTGTGGTCGCGGTGATCGCGGTGGTCGTTGTCCCTGTGATCGCGGTGATGATCGCGGTGGTCGTTGTCCCTGTGGTCGCGGTGGTTGTGGCCGTTGTCGTCGTCATCGTCGTGGTGGTCGCGGTTGTGCCACTCGTCGTACCACTTGCCGTTGTCGTGCTTGTGCCACTCGTTGTCCCACTTGCCGTGGTGGCGCTTGTGGTCCTTGTCGTTGTGGTCGCCGTTGGGATGACCGAACGCCACAGCACTGTGGGCCGCGGTGGTCGACGCCGGGGCCGCGAACGCGGTACCGGTGGTGCCGACGATGCCCAGACCGATGACAGCGGCAGCCACGCTGCCGACGAGTTTGCGATGCATGGGAGTGTCCTCCTGGATTGTGGGTCATGCGGGCGATCACAACCCTGAAGTAGCACCCATGAACAGAGCCTGAACGAATCTGACGGACGTTTCAGTTACCTAACGAGGTAACCATCCTCGAAGAGTCAGCGGCTGGGACAGGGCTGTGTGCTGTACAGCGCGAATATGAAGCCGGTTCCCCCCTTTACGTGCCCGTGGCAGAACGGCGCTCCGGCGCTACGACAATCCATCGGCCCAGGGCAACCTCGCTGCGTACCCTTCTGCCAATGCACCGCCAGCCGAGACAGCCCTGGTTGGGCTGATCACAGCCTGCGCAGCACCGACGCCCCTGCTACCGCCGCACCATCAGGACCACCGTCGCGCCCTTCGTCGACCGCACCGCGCCAACCAACACGGTCGTCTTAGTGTCCGAGCACGGAGTGCGGCACGAGGAATCGTGGGCCGATGCGTACGGCGCCAACTGCAGCTAGCGGCTGCGGTCGTGCTCCTTGTCACGGCCACGGTCGCGGACGTTCTCGTGGTCGCGGTGGCTGCTGTAGCGGTCGCAGTTGTCCGCGAACTGACCCACGGCGTCGCGATAGGACTGGGCGCGCTTGTTATGCGTGCCGTCCGAGTCTTCCCAGGTCACGTGCCAGTGGTTGCGGTGCTTGTAGAAGTTGGCGTCCCAACAGTCGTTCTGGCTGTGCTCGCGGTCGTAGGAGCTATGGCTGGCAGGGACGGTGGCGGGGCTGGCTGCAGCCGCGGGAAATGCGCCGCTCATCATCGACAACCCCGCCGCTGCAGCTGAGAAGCGGCTGAGGATGGTGTGGCCCATGGGAACACCTTCACTGTGATCGCTACATGCGAACCCCGCCAGTGTGCTGCTCTCCCCTGAAAGGAGCCTGAAAGCATCTGCACCCCTTTCAGCAGGCCTGTCCAGGTGACTGCCGTACCCTCCGGTCGCTGCCCGGCGCCCGGTGGCGGCCTCCAGCCGTGCACTCAGACATCACGATCAGGACGAGCTCCAGTAGAGGGGACTAAAAAGCGCCCGCGCAGACGGACATCGCCCGGGCCCAGCCGTGCTGGCCGAAGTCGAGCACCGCCGCGCAGCTGCGGGGCTCGACTTCGGCCTGTCGTGGCGACCCGGCGGCCGTCGCCCATCCCCCTGTAGGTGCGGGGCGTTCGGCGGTTAGTTAGTCAATGGCGGTGCGTAGCGCCTTGTCGACCAGCGTCGTGACGTATCGCTCCAGGTCCGCCCCCAGTTCCTCGCGCGTCGCCCCGAGCGGTGCGATCACCAGGTGGAAGACCAGTGAGCCCTCGATCATGTCGAGCAGCTGGCCGCTGTCCGTGCCCTCCGGCAGCTCGCCGTCGATGACGGCCCGCAGGATGCGGGCCGCGATTGGGAGCGTGCCGCGAGTGATCGACTCTCTCCGGATCTCGTGGAAGTCCTCCGGGTGCGTGATCGCACCGGCAGCGATGTGGAGCATCGTCGGTCCGTGCGGGCCCAGCAGCAGGCGCCCTAGGGTGAGGCAGTACTCGATGAGGTACTCGCGCAGCGGCTGGCCGTCGTCGACGGGGTTTTCGCGCCGGGTCTCGAAGTAGCGAATCGCATCGAGGAGCAGGGCGCGCTTGGTCTTCCAGCGCAGGTAGATCGTGGACTTCCCGATCCCGGCGTGGGTGGCGACCGCGTCGAGGCTCAGGCCGGCCCAGCCGTGCTGGCCGAACAGCTCGAGGACCGCCGCGTAGCAGCGGGGCTCGACGTCGGTCTGCCGTGGACGGCCCGGCGCTCGTCCCGCCGACCGGTCGGTGATAGCGGCCTCCGTCGGCTGCATTGTCATGTCAGGGCCCCCTTGGTACTCACGCTGCCCCGAGTTTGCCGCTTACCCCAACTCCAGCCGGTTCGCCCTTCCGAGGTGGCGGATGCTCACCCGCGACTGGTCGCCCCGCACCGCCAGCCGCGCCGTGTCACTTATCCGCCGTGGATACCCTTTACGTGACATAGAATATGTTACGGGTTAAGTGACACGATCGGAGCCGACGGCCTGTGGCTTGCGCTCTTATGTGGCGGGGTTCTGTGGGTACACGGTGGCGGCTGAGTCGGTCACGGGGGCCATCAAACGTGCCGACGTAGTGGCAGCCCTGTCTTGTCGAGCGTTCTCGAGAATGGCCAGTGGGGCCGGGGGTCAGCCTGTCTCGACGGTGGCCATCATGCCGGCGTCTTCGTGGTCGAGGATGTGGCAGTGGTAGACGCTGCGGCCTGGGTGGCGGCTGAAGTCGACCAGGACACGGACCTGCCCTTGGGTGGGGACGTTGACGACGTCCCGCCAGGTGGGTTCGAGGACTGGTTCTCTGTCGGTCTCGATGAGCTGCATGGGCCAGACATGAAGGTGGAAGGGGTGGTCCATCGGGGTGGGGTTGGTGATGGTCCATTCCTCCACCGCACCGGCCGCGACCTGCTGGTCAACCCGGTCCGCGGCGAAGGCGCGACCGTCGAACCCGAGGTCCATCATCTCGCCCATCCCGCCGGGCCCCATCATCGCTCCGCCCATGGTCATGGTGAAGGCGATCTCCCGCCGCCGGTCCACGGGCCGCTCGCGCAGGTCGGGGTCAGCCGTGCGCTCGGGGACCGGGCGGGTAGTGCCGGTGTCCTGCCCGGTGACGGCGAGGGTGGCCAGGGTGACGGGCCCGGACATGCCTGCGCCCATCATGCCCATCCCGCCGCGGTCGTAGCCGAGCGTGCGCAGCTCGCTGGTCCCGTTTCGCATGGTCACGAGCAGGTCCGCGCGGTTGCCGGGGGCCAGCAACACCTCATCCACCGCCCGGGGTGCCGGTTCGTGACCGCCGTCGACGCCGAGCAGCTCCAGGTCCTGCCCGGGCTGGGCCAGGCGCAGGTAGCGGGAGGTGCAGGCGTTGATCACTCGCCACCGTTCCCGCTCACCGGGCCGGGCGGCCAGGCGCGGCTTGTGCTGACCGTTGACCAGGACCAGGTCTCCTTCGCGGCCCATCATCACTTCCTGCGCGGACACCGGTGCGATGGTCCCGTCGGTGGTCAGGGAGATGTCGGAGACGATGAGGCTGCGGTCCCGGCTGACCGGGACCTCGTCACCGGTGACGATGATGGCCCCGTACAGGCCCCCGAAGAGTTGGTCGGCCACCGTGCCGTGCCGGTGGGGGTGGTACCAGAACACCCCGGTGGGATGGTCCTCGGGCAGATCGATGCGGTAGTCGAAGCTCTCTCCGGGTGCGATGCTGATGAACGGGTTGTCCCCGTTGCCCTGCGGGGAGACCACCAGCCCGTGAGTGTGCATGTTGGTCGCGGTGTCGAGCTCGTTGCGCAGGCGAACCTCGAGCCGGTCCCCGGGCCGCACCTGCCAGGTTTGCCCCGGGAGGGTGCCGTTGTAGGTCAGGACCTGTGCCCGCCGCCCGGCGACCTCGGTCACCCGAGCTTCGGCCACGAGGTCCACGCGGAGCACGCCGTCCTGGCTTCGCAGCACCTCGGGTTCCAGCAGCTCACCGCCCGGGACGGCTTCCACGCGGGCTCCCTCCGACGTCGACGACCAGGTGGACGGGTTGGTCCAGGGCAGCCCGGTCCGGGACAGGCCCACCCCGCCGGCCGCGGCACCGAGCGCACCGAGAGCGCCGAGTTGGAGCGCCCGGCGACGCGTGATCGGTTCCACCCCTCAGCCCTCCCGGTCCCCGGCGAGGCGCCGGCGCCGTTCGTCGTACTCCGCGGCGTCGATCTCTCCCCGGGCGTACCGCTCATCAAGGGTTTCCCGGGCCGGGTTGCGGCCGGTCACCCTTGGGTCACGCGGCCGGCCACGATCGCCCCCGGCCAGGAGACGCATCAGCACTACCACCAGCACGACGATGCCGATCACAAGCAGGGCGAGGAACAACCAGCCCCAGCCCATCCCCGACCCCATCTGGTTCCAACCCACAATCCACCTCCACGGTGAGTCGTAGCGGTCGACACAAGCGGTGCCGTTGTCGGTCGGCGTGACGTACAAGAACGTGACGTACAAGAAAGCGTGTGATCCATCTGGTGACGCCGGTCAGGTCGACGGCGACGTCTTGGTGGTGGCCTTCCAGCTCGCGACAGACGGGCGCGCCCCGCGCAGGGTCTGCCTCTGCACGTCCTGCATCAGCTCACGACCGTCAGTGCCGTGAGCCGGGATGCGTTCCACCTCGATCGCGTTGGTCAGCGCACCGCCCGCGGTGGCCGCGCCGGTGAGGACGAGCAGCTTGAGACGGGCCGAGCTGCGCTGCGCTGGCGCGCGGCGCTCCGGTCAGGCCAGTGAGAGGAAGAGTTTCTGCAGCTTCTGCACATCGAGGGTGTCTTGGCCGTCGGACTCGAGCAGGCACTGCTTCATGCCCGAGGCGATGATCGCGAACCCGGCGCGGTCTAGGGCCTTGGAGACGGCGGAGAGCTGGGTGACGACGTCCTCGCAGTCCCGGCCCTCCTCAATCATGCGCACGACGCCGGCGAGCTGGCCCTGGGCGCGCTTGAGCCGGTTGACGACCTTGCCCATCTCGCTGGGGTCGAGCTCCATGACCGTGCCTCCCTCGTGCTGGTTCAGCCAATTTACCCCGCCGGGTATCGAGCCAGGTCGTGCCCACGGTGTGGTTGTCGTCATGCCCGCTGGAGGGCGGACAGGGCCGTGCGCAGCCGGCCGGCAGCCTCGTCTGCCACGGCGCCGAGCTGGTCGTTGTGGGTGACCCCGACCATGATCTGCGGGTCGAGGGCCTCGACGACGGTGCGGTGCGGGCCGGCGGAGCGCACGACGACGTTGCAGGGCAGGAGCAGTCCGATGGACTCCTCGGCCTGCAGGGCGCGGTGGGCCAGGGGTGGGTTGCAGGCGCCGAGGATGACCTGCGGGGGGATGTCGACGTCGAGCTTGTTCTTCAGTGTCGTGGCCATGTCGATCTCGGTCAGGATGCCGAAGCCCTGCCCGGCCAAAGCGTCGCGGACCGCGGTGACGGTCTGGTCGAACGGCTGGTCGACGGTGGTGGTGATGCTGTAGCTCATGGTTGCTCTCCGTTTCTCGGGTCGGACCTGACCGATGTCAGGCGGACTGCTTTTCCTGCTCCGCCAGCTGCGCGCGGACCTGGTCCATGTCCAGGTCGCGCACGGCCGCGATGACCTGTTCGAGCGCCGCCGGGGGCAGCGCACCCGGCTGGGCGAAGACGCCGATGCCGTCGCGGAAGGCCATCAACGTCGGGATGGAGGTGATGCCGGCCTGGGCGGAAAGGGACTGCTCGGCCTCGGTGTCGACCTTGGCGAACACGATGTCGTCGTGGGCCTGGGAGGCCCGCTCGTAGACGGGGGCGAACATCCGGCACGGGCCGCACCAGGACGCCCACCAGTCGACCAGGACGATGCCGTCCCGGTGGATGGTCTCCATGAAGGCGTGGGCGGTGAGGTTGACGGTAGCCATGTGGCGAACTCCCTTGCGTAGGTCTCCGGAAGATACCCTCCGGGGTATACAACACTCGTGGGACGCCGATATTCCGGTCCGGGTGCCCGCACCGGCGCGGGTCAGCTGGCGCAGCTGGCGTCGGTCTGGGTGAGGCGCTGGAGAAGCCCGAACCCCACCGCGGCGAGGGCTGCGGCGGCCATGGACGGCTGGTGCGGCGCCGCCTGGAGGAACCAGGCGGCCGCCAGGACCGTCATCGCCGCCATGGCCGCGCACGGGGAGCACCCGAGGTCCGGTCGGCGGCCCTTCCCGGGGCCGGGCAGGTAGGTCGCCAGCGTCGCGGCCGCAGCGACCGCCACGAGGGCGACGAGCACGGTCCACAGCGCAGCGGCGGGGAAGCCGCCGCCCGCGGCGACCAGCACGGCGAAGAGTGCGGGTGTGAGCACCGCCGTGGCGGTGACGCGGCGGCGGGGCCAGCGCCCGCCGCCGAGCCGGCCTGCCGCGGCGGAACCGACAAGGACTCGCGACGCCGGTCCGGTGGCCCGCTCACCGGCTGCGGCCGGGGCCAGCAGGACGTCGAGACCGTCACGGCCGCCCTCGAGGTAGGCCCGCCAGGCCGCGCCGGTGGTCCCTGCGCCTGCCTGCCCGACCCAACGGGCGCGCACGACCCTGATCCGGTCGGCCGGGTCGGCTCCCGGCTCGGCCGCGGTGAGCGCGCGTCGGGCCTGGGCCAGGGCGGCGATGGCACCCTCGTGGTACTTCGCCACGGAGCACGCCGAGCCGTCGCGGGAGAGCGTGCACAGGGACTGGTTCCCGGCCGTCTCGGTCAGTCGGGTCATCGCCTCGCGCTGGAGCGCCTCCGCCCGGGCGGCGTGGGCGGGCCCGGTGTCGGCGGGCCCGGTGTCGGTCGTCGGTCTGCAGGGCGCGGTCACTGGCAGGTGCACCGCTGGGCCGGGTCGAGACCGGACAGGACGGCGTCGACGTGCATGCCGCAGCCGGTCCAGGTTGTCTTGCCGCAGGTGGTGCAACGTGCGGGACTGCACATGGGTCATCTCCGGGGGTGGTCGTGCGTGTCGGGGCTCGTCGGTCGGCGTGCTCAGCGGCGGACGGCGCCGCCGGCGCGCTGCCAGGCGCCCATGCCGCCGGCAACGCTGGCGGCCTCGAAGCCGAGGTCGCGCAGCCGCTTCGCGGCGGTGCGTGAGCGCATGCCGCTCGCGCACACGACCACGACGGGGCCGTCCTTGGGTAGGCGCTGCGGGGCCTTGTCGAGCTGGCCGAGGGGGAGGTGGACAGCCTGGGGGGCGTGCCCGGTGCGCCACTCGTGGTGCTCGCGCACGTCGAGCAGGGCCGCGCCGTCACGGACCAGCTCGACCGCGCGCGCCGCGCTGACCGTCGAGCCGAGCCGCCCGTCGTCCGCGCCGCGGCCGAACAAGGCGCGCAGCCGGGTCACAAGGGTGGTGGTGGTCATGGGTGAACTCCTCTCAACCGGCACTATACCCCCGGGGGTATGATGGTGTCATGTGGCGGCGCGGCGAGCCGCGGCCTCGAGGGTCGTTGCCGGGCGGGGAATGCGGTCGGCGGGTGGCGCGTTATAGACTCCCGAACCTATACCCCCAGGGGTATCTTCTCAGGAAGGAAAGACCATGACTGAGGTCTCCATCGACCAGTTCGCCGCCGCGAAGGCGGACGGCGCGTTCGTCATCGACGTGCGCGAGCCGTTCGAGTACGTGCAGGGTCACGTCCCCGGTGCCGAGCTGCTCCCGCTGGGCGAGGTCGCGGAGCGGACCGCCGCTCTACCGACGAACCAGCCCGTATACGTCATCTGCGCCAGCGGTAACCGCAGCCGGCGCGCCACCGACCACCTGCGCGGTGCGGGCTTCGAGGCCTACTCGGTCCGCGGCGGAACCCAGGACTGGATCAGCGCCGGCAACACCGTCGTGACCGGCCCGCACGCCGCGGCGTGACCGCCACCTCACCCCCCTGAAAGGACCACCTTGATGGCCACCACGATTATCTCGATCGAGACCCCGTCCCTCGGCGACCGCAGCTACCTCGTCCACGACGGCGAGGTCGCCTTCGTCGTCGACCCCCAGCGCGACATCGACCGCGTCCTGGACGCCGCCGAGAAGGCGGGCGTGCGGATCACGCACGTCTTCGAGACCCACATCCACAACGACTACGTCACCGGCGGCTACGCCCTCGCCCAGCAGACCGGCGCGCGCTACTACGTCAACGCCGAGGACGAGGTCTCCTTCGAGCGCACCCAGATCCGCGACGGCCAGGTCGTCGAGGTCAGTCCCGCCCTGCGGGTGCGCGCCATGCACACCCCGGGCCACACCTTCACGCACCTGTCCTACGTGCTCGAGGGCGCCGAGCCCGCGGTGTTCTCCGGCGGGTCGTTGCTGTTCGGCTCCACCGGTCGGCCCGACCTGCTCGGCGAGGCCCACACCCACGACCTCGCCCGCCACCAGTACAGCTCCGCCCGCAGGCTCGCGGCCGAGCTGAGCGAGGACACCAAGGTCATGCCCACCCACGGCTTCGGCTCCTTCTGCGCCGCCACCTCCGCCGGCGGGAACACCACCGCCTCCACGATCGGCCAGGAGCGGCTGATCAACCCGGTGCTGAGCCAGGACGAGGGGGACTACGTCGCCGACACCCTCGCCGGCCTCGACGACTACCCCGCCTACTACGTGCACATGGGCCCGGCCAACGCCGTCGGCCCGAGCGCCTCGGACCTGTCCGAGCCCGAGCGGGCCGACAAGGACCAGCTCCGCCGCCGGCTCGCGGCCGGGGAGTGGCTGGTGGACCTGCGCACCCGCACCGCCTTCGCCGCCGGCCACGTGCCGGGCACGTTCAACTTCGGGCTGGACGGGCAGTTCGCCACCTATCTCGGCTGGCTGATCCCGTGGGGCACCCCGGTCACCCTGCTCGGGGAGTCCCGGGAGCAGGTCGCCGAGGCCCAGCGCGAGCTGACCCGGATCGGGATCGACCGCCCCGCCGCGGCCGCGACCGGCCGCCCGCAGGAGTGGACCGACGCCCCGCTCGCCACCTTGCCGTCCGCGAGCTTCGCCGACCTCGCCCAGGTCCGCCACCACCGGCCCGTCACCGTCCTGGACGTGCGCCGGGGCAGCGAGTGGCGCGAGGCCCACATCGACGGCGCCGTGCACATCCCGATCCACGACATCGTCAAGCGCATGGACGAGGTGCCCGAGGGTGAGGTCTGGGTGCACTGCGCGTCCGGCTACCGCGCCTCCATCGCAGCCTCGCTGGTCGCGGCCACCGGCCGCCGCGTGGTCGTGGTCGACGACAGCTTCGACCGCTCCGCCCGGACCGCCGGCCTGCCCATCGTCACCGAGGCGACCCCGGCCTCCGCCTGACCGTGAGTGGGCTGCGGCCCCGCTTGTCACGGCAACCACCCCGGCACGCTCCGCGGTGCACGCACCACCGGGCGGGCACCTGGTGGGTCGCGTGCCCTCGAACCTCGGGAAGGACCCCCGGTCCGTGCTTGCCCTGACCCTGCCGATCGGCCTCGTCGTCGGCATCACCCTCGGCGCCCTCGGCGGCGGGGGATCCATCCTGACCGTCCCGGTCCTGGTCTACCTCCTCGGGCTCGACCCCCGGTCTGCGACGACCGGCTCGCTCGTCATCGTCGGCGTCACGACGCTGATCGGGATGCTCCCGCACCTGCGCGCCCGCCGGGTGCGCCTGGGGCAGGGCGTCGTCTTCGGCCTCCTCGGCCTGGGCGGGGCCTTCGTCGGCTCACTGCTGTCGACGGCGGTGCCCCAGAACGTCCTGCTCGCCGCCTTCGCGGGCCTCATGCTCGTCGTCGCCGCGGTGATGACCCGGCGCCGGTGGGCCGCCGCCCGCAACCAGGCCGCCGGCCACGGCCAGGTCGAGGCCCGGACCACCCCGGTGGTCTCCCTGCGCCCGTTCCGCTGCGACTGCCACGCCCTCGGCGTCCTGCTCCTGACGGCCACCGCCGTCGGGCTGCTGACCGGATTCTTCGGCGTGGGCGGCGGCTTCGCCGTCGTGCCCGCCCTCGTGCTGGCCATGCGGCTGCCCATGCCCGTGGCCGTCGGCACCTCCCTGGTGGTCATCACCATCAACAGCGCCAGTTCGCTGCTCTCCCGCCTCGGCCAGGACGTCACCCTCGACTGGGCCCTCATCGGCTCGTTCACCGCCGCGTCGGTGATCGGCAGCTTGATCGGCGCCCGGATCACCGCGAAGGTGAGCCCGGCTCGGCTCAACCTCGCCTTCACCGTGTTGCTGGTGGTCGTGGCGCTCTACACCGCGGCCCGCAGCATCCCGCAGTTCCTCTGACCCCGCTCCGGCCCCGAGGACCGTCACATGTCACAGATCGCGTCCGTCATCTCCCGCACGTCCCGGCCACGCCGGTGGGGCGATGCCGAGCAGCGCTCGATCGCCGGCATGGCAGCGGTGGTGCTGCTGCTCAACCTCGTCGGCTGGGGGGTTCTGCTCCTCGCCGTTGCGCCGCAGCGGCTGACCGTCGGCAGCGCCGGTGTGTTCGGCATCGGGCTGGGCGTGACCGCGTTCCTGCTCGGTGTGCGGCACGCCTTCGACGCCGACCACATCGCCGCCATCGACAACACCACCCGCAAGCTCATCGGCGAGAACCGGCCGGCGCTGAGCGTCGGGTTCTGGTTCTCCCTCGGCCACTCCAGCGTCGTCTTCGGCCTGGCCCTGCTGCTCGCCCTGGGCCTGCGGGCCGTCGCCGGCCCGGTCACGGACTCCGGCTCGGCGCTGCAGCAGACTCTCGGTACGGTCGGCTCGATCGCCGCCGGCACCTTCCTCATCCTCATCGGCCTTCTCAACCTCGGCTCCGTGAGGGGCATCGTGCGGGTGTTCCGCGAGATGCGCGGCGCCCCGCTCAACGACGCCGAGCTAGAACGGCACCTGAACAACCGCGGCCTGCTCGCCCGCCTGCTGGGCCGGTTCACGCGCCGCGTGACCAGGCCCTGGCACATGTACCCCGTGGGGCTGCTCATGGGCCTCGGGTTCGACACCGCCACCCAGGTCGCCCTGCTCGTCCTCGCCGGCGGTACCGTCGCCCTGACCCTGCCCTGGTACGCCATCCTCGTCCTGCCGGTGCTCTTCGCCGCCGGGATGAGCCTGTTCGACGCCGCCGACGGCGTCCTCATGGCACGCGCCTACCGGTGGGCCTTCCTGGCCCCGGTGCGGAAGGTCTACTACAACCTCACCGTCACGGTCCTGTCGGTCATCGCCGCCCTGGGCATCGGCGCCACCGTGCTGCTCCAGCTCCTCGCCGAGCACCTCCAACTCACCGGCGGGCTGCTCGGCTGGGTTGCCGGGCTCGACATGGGCAACGTCGGCTACGCCCTCGTCGCCCTGTTCGTCGGCGCGTGGCTGATCAGTCTCGTCGTCTGGCGCCTGGGCCGGGTCGAGCAGCGCTGGCAGGGGGCCAACATTGGGCCAATCGCCCGGTCGACGCGGTCTCCTTGATGTGGTCTTGATGTTCGGCGAACGGTCCCTTCATCTGCGTGCGCGACCGTTGCTCCCAAGTTGGAAAGCACTCACGGAAGGACACGAAGATGATGGGTTGGGGATGGGGAATGGGCGCCGGCGGCTGGATCGCCATGGTGATCTTCTGGGTAGCGGTACTCGCGCTGATCATCTGGGCGGTCATGCGGGTGTTCCCGGCCGGTGGTGGCCGGGGCTCCGCGCCGCGGGCCGAGACCCCGCAGGAGATCCTGGACCGGCGGTTCGCCTCCGGTGAGATCGACTCCGAGACCTACCGCGCCATGCGCGCCGCGCTGGACTCCGGCCGGGTGGATCGGGAACTGTCATGAGGCGTGCGATCTCACGGTTCCTGGTGCCCGCCGTGGCCGTGGTCGGTGCCCTTGGCTCGGGCGCCTGGCTGGTAACCCAGGAGATCCCGGCCTGGGCGTCGCCGATCCCATGGGCGACGCTCAACGCTCAGAACGGTCCGGACCGGATTGGCTCGGGCCCGGGGATGATGGGCGCCGTGGGCACGGGAATGACGGACGGCACCGGGATGGGCGGCAACGGCACCGGGATGATGGGCAGCGCCGGCACGGGAATGATGGGCAGCGCCGGCACGGGAATGATGGGCTGGGTCGGCGGCAACGCCGGCCCGGTGGCTGACCTGGATGGCGCCCGTGAACAGGCCGCCGGCTTCGCCCGGTTCCTGGGCGGTGATCTCCGTGTCGGTGAGGTGATGCGGTTCTCGAACCACTACTACGCCCAGATCCTGAACCCCGAGGGGTCGAGGGTCACCGAGGTGTTGGTGGATCCCGGCACCGGCCGCGTCCAGGTGGAGTTCGGCCCGGCCATGATGTGGAACTCCCGCTACGGGATGGCCGCCGCCGCTTCCGGCACGCCGGAGGTGGCCCCCGAGGAGGCCCGTGCCGCGGCGGAGCGCGCGCGGGGAGGGGACGGGACCACCGTCGGGCCTGCGGAGGAGTTCCCGGGCTACTACACCCTCCACACGCTCCAGGACGGCGAGATCGAGGGCATGGTGTCGGTCAACGCGGCCACCGGCGCGGTGTGGTCCCACGGCTGGCACGGCAGCTTCGTTGAGATGTCGGAGGACGGGTGAGTCTCGGTTCGGGCACGGCACAGCCCGCGGGCCGTGGCGGCACGCCGCCGCGGCCGCGGGTCCTCGTCGTGGAGGACGAGCCCGCCATCGCGCGGGTGGTCGCCGGCTACCTCGAACGGGAGGGTTTCGAGGTAGCCGTCGCCGGCGAGGGGCACGCCGCGCTGGACCTCGCGCGGGACCGGGAGCCCGACGTCGTCGTGCTGGACCTGATGCTCCCGGGCATCGACGGACTGGAGGTGTGCCGGCGGCTGCGGACGTTCTCCGACGCCTACGTCATCATGCTGACCGCCCGCACCGAGGAGCTCGACCGGGTGATCGGGCTCTCCACGGGGGCGGACGACTACGTCACAAAGCCGTTCTCGGCCCCGGAGCTGGTGGCGCGGGTGCGTGCGATGCTCCGGCGCCCACGCGCCGGCACGGCCAGGGATGAGCCGGTGCGCCGGGTCGGGGACCTCACCATCGACCCGGTGACCCGTGAGGCCCTCCGCGGCGGTCAGCGCCTGGAGCTGACGCGTACCGAATTCGACCTGCTCGACGTCCTGACCGAGCGTCCCGGGCACGTGCTCAGCCGGGATCAGATCTTCGAACAGGTCTGGGGCGGGCAGTGGTTCGGCGACCGCCACGTCGTGGACGTCCACGTGGCGAACTTGCGGCGCAAGCTCGGCGACGACGCCCAGTCTCCCCGCTACATCCGCACCGTACGCGGCTTCGGCTACGGCATGGGAGCCGGCACATGACCCGCCGGCCCGTGGGCCTCGGGCCGCGCCTCTTCCTGGCCCAGGGCCTCGTCGTCGTGGCAGGTGCGCTGACCCTCCTGGGCGTCACCCTGATGCTCGCCCCCGGGCTGTTCGAGGACCACCTGAGCCAGATGCCCGAGCCGGTCGACGCCGCCTCTGAGCGGCACATCATCGCGGCCTTCCTCGGGGCCACGGGGACCTCCCTCGCCGTGGCCGTGCTCGCTTCCCTGGTCACTGTGCTGGCCGTGAGCTGGTTCGTGACACGGCGGGTCGTCCGACCGATCCAGACCATGGCCGGCGCGGCAGACCGCATCGCCGGCGGAGACTACACCGCCCGGGTGAGCGTCAGGGGCACCGGCCCGGAGCTGAAGGCCCTGGGCAAGGCGCTGGACCAGACGGCGCACGACCTCGCCGTCACCGAGCGCACTCGCGCTGAGATGCTCCGCGACGTCGCACACGAACTACGCACACCGCTGACGGCGTTGCGCGGATACATCGACGCCCTCGCCGACGGCGTGCTGCAGCTCGACGCCGACGCGGTCCGCACCCTGCACGCTGAGCTGGCGCGCGTCGAACGGCTCGTGGACGACCTCGCCACCGTCTCCCGAGCCGAGGAACGCCGGCTCGACCTGCACCTGCGAGCCATGGCCCCCGCGCAGCTGGTGGATGCCGCCGTGGAGGCTGCCCGGGCGGCGTACGCCAGGGCCGGGGTGCGCCTGCGGACCGACGTGACCGCGGGCCTGCCTGACGTGCGCGTGGACCAGGACCGGATCCAGGAGGTGCTCACCAACCTGCTCGACAACGCCCTCCGGCACACCGCCGCACCTGGCGCCGTGACGCTCACCGGCCGCCGCAGCGGCGCTGGCGCTGTCGAACTCGCGGTGGCGGACACCGGCGACGGCCTGGCCCCCGAGCACCTCCGACGCGTCTTCGAGCGCTTCTACCGCGCCGACCCCGGCCGCTCCCGCCAGCACGGCGGCAGCGGCATCGGCCTGACCATCGCCCGAGCCCTAACCGAGGCCCACGGCGGACACATCAGGGCCACCAGCGACGGCCCCGGTCAGGGAGCCACCTTCACCGTCACTCTCCCGACGACACCGCCCACTGTGCCACCGCCTTGAGATCCCCAGGCAGCCTCAGAACGCAGTTCTTCGCCGAGGTTGGCGGACCGACACCGTCCCCCGGCGGAGATCGCGATCCGGGCGGGAATCGTTGATGACTCGCGGCGGAGTGCGGCGGCCGTCGCGGGTGGCTTGGCGAAGAACGCGTGGAGGCTCCAGGCGCGCGCCCGCACTATCGCGTCGTACCGTTAACGAACGTTTCCGCTACACCGCCGGGGTTCTGTCCGGCGGGTGTGAATGTCCGAAGTCGTCTGCACAGGTGACCTGCACGTTCGAGGCAGTGTGCACAGAAGTTTGATCGCCCGGCGTGTCCGTACCCGTGTGCACGATCGGCTTGTTATTCCATAGTGCTGTGCACGACGAAACGGTCGATGAGGACCGAATTCCTGAGCTTGGTCTACTGACCGTCCCCGAAGAGGTGTGGGCGCTGGCGGTGCGCCGGGCGGAGGTGATCGGCCCGCTGGCCGAGGCCGGGACGGCCGGTGCGGGGGCAGTGGAGGCGGCCGCCGAGCAGCTGGGCATCTCGCGTAGGCAGGTCTATGTCTTGCTGCGTCGGTGGCGCGAGGGACAAGGTGTGGTCTCCGATCTGCTCCCGGGTCGCTCCAGCGGTGGCCGCGGCGGTCAGCGGCTGTCGGCCGAGGTCGAGGCGGTCATTCGGGAGGTCCTGCGCAAGCACTACCTGACACGGCAGCGCAAGACGACCGCCGCGGTGCACCGCGAGATCACGCGGGTGTGCCGCACCCGCGGCCTGCCAGTGCCTTCACTCGGCGCGATTACGCGCCGCATCGCGGTCCTTGACCCACACGCCGAGACAACAGCGCGTCGGGGAGCAGACGCGGCCCGGGCGCTGGAGTCGGCCGGTGGGCAGGTGCCACCGGTGTCCGGGGTGCTGGAGCAGGTACAGATCGATCACACCGTGGTGGACCTGATCGTGGTCGATGAGCACCACCGTTTGCCGATCGGGCGGCCGTACGTGACGGTCGCGATCGACGTCTTCTCCCGGTGCATCGTGGGCCTGGTAATCACCCTGGAGGCACCCTCGGCGCTGTCGGTGGGGTTGTGCCTGGCGCACATGGTCACCGACAAGCGGGCCTGGCTGGAGCGCCTGGACATCGAGGGGGACTGGCCGATGGCCGGCAAGCCCGGCGAGCTGTACTTGGACAACGCGGCGGAGTTCAAGAGCGAGGCCCTGCGGCGGGGCTGTGAGCAGCACGGGATCACGCTGCGCTACCGGCCACCGGGACGCCCGCACTACGGCGGCATCATCGAGCGAGTCATCGGCACGCTGATGGAGATGGTCCACGAGCTGCCCGGCACGACGTTCTCCAACCCAGCCCAGCGCGGCAGCTACGACTCCGAGGCCAAGGCCGCCTTGACGGTCGCGGAGCTGGAGAAGTGGCTGGCCCTCGCGGTGGCGAGCTACCACGGCAAGATCCACGGCACGATCGCGCAGACGCCACAGGCAATCTGGGCCGCTGGCACGGCCCAGACGCCTGCGGTGACGGTGGCCAGTGAGACTGCGTTCTTGGTGGACTTCTTGCCGGTGATCCGCAGGACGCTGACGCGCACCGGGTTCGTCATCGACCACGTGCGCTATTTCAGCGACGCGCTCAAGCCGTGGATTGCCCGCCGCGGGCAGCTGGACCGGTTCGTGATCCGCCGCGATCCGCGCGACATCAGCCGTATCTGGGTGCTCGATCCCGAGGGCGGGTCCTACCTGACGGTGCCCTACCGAACGCTGTCCCATCCGGCGGTGAGTGTGTGGGAGCACCGCGCCGCGGTGGAGCGGCTCCGGGCGGAGGGCCGGGCGCAGGTCGATGAGGAGGCGCTGTTCCGGATGGTCGAGCAGATGCGCACCATTGCCGACACCGCCAAATCGACCACACGCAAGGCCCGCCGAGACGCTGAACGCCGCAGCAAAGCGGGTGCCGCAGGCCCACGGGACAAGCCCGCCGTGGCGGTCCCGCCCGAGGACATCCCGGCTGGTGACGCCGGCAGGGCCAATGCCACTGATGCGGGGTCCGTAGCGCCGTTCGAGGTGATCGAGCAGTGGTGAGCCAGGGCCAGGACCGGACAGTCGAGGACGTCGCGGATGGCGACCTTGGTCATCTGCACGCCAGTGCCGGGGCCGTGGCCCGGCTGCCGGCGGAGGAGCGGCTGCGGCACGTGCGCGCCGACCGGTGGATCGGCTACTCCCGCGCCACCGCGGCGCTGGAGCGACTGGAGACGCTGTACGAGTGGCCGGGCAAGCAGCGCATGCCCAACCTGTTGCTGATCGGTCCGACGAACAACGGTAAGTCGATGATCATCGAGAAGTTCCGCCGCCTCCACCCGGCCACGTCCCACGCCGATCGTGAGCAGATGCCGGTGCTCGCGGTGCAGATGCCTTCAGAGCCCTCGGTGATCCGCTTCTACGTCGCGCTGCTGGCCGCGATGGGAGCACCGCTACGTCCGCGCCAGCGGCTGGCCGAGCTGGAGCAGGTCACCTTGGCGCTCCTGCGCGCGGCCGAGGTGCGGGTCCTGGTCATCGACGAACTGCATAACCTCCTGGCCGGGCGCGGCGAGACCCGGCGCGAGTTCCTCAACCTCATCCGGTTCCTGGGCAACGAGCTGCGCATCCCGCTCGTGGGGGTCGGGACCCACGAGGCCTATCTGGCGATCCGGTCCGATGACCAGCTGGAGAACCGCTTCGAGCCGTTCACCCTGCCCCGCTGGGAATCGAACAAGGAGACCCGCACGCTGTTGGCCAGCTTCGCCGCCGCCTTCCCGCTACGCCGCCCCTCGACGATCGCCACTGAAGACATGGCCCGCTACCTGGTCTCCCGCAGTGAGGGCACCATCGGAGAGCTCACCCACCTGCTCACCGACGCCGCGGTGGCAGCGATCGAGTCCGGCGAGGAGGCGATCAACCAACGGACCTTGCTCATGGCGCCCTACGTCGGCCCCACCGAACGGCGCCGCATGTTCGAACGCGAGCTGGCATGACCGCTCGCTGGCCCCTGCACCCACCGCCAAGTGAGGGCGAGGCGCTGACGTCCTGGCTCAGCCGCCTGGCCGAGCCCTACAGCATGAGCGTCGAGGAACTCATCCGGCACAACCTCGCCCCACCGGACCTCGACCTTCTCGACGACCACACCAGCGCCCTGGACCTGAACCCACCCTCAGGGGTGCTTCCTACGCTGGCCGCCCGAACCGGCGTACCGATGGACCAGCTGCGCCACATGACGATCGCCGGGCAGGCGCCCTGGCTCCTGGACACCCTCGACCGCGAGCCGGTGCCCGGGGCAGCGTTCGATACCTACGTCCACCAGGACTCGGTGCTCCTGACCGCCAAGGAACGGCCCCGGCGGCAGGTTCCAGGCTGGCGTGCCTGGTTGCCGACCGACCCCAAGCGCGGGGCGCTGCGCCGAGCCTGCCCGACCTGCCAGAGCACCGCCGCGGCTGGCACCTTCGGATTCACCCTGATCTCCCAGCTGCCGCTCACGCTCAGCTGCCCGCACCACGGCTGCCACCTCGACCCCGCCTTCGGCGGCATTGGCACCTTCGTCGCCTGGGAGAAGCAGGACACCGGCGCCCGCCCGGCACCGGCTGCGGTCGTCGCCATGGACGCACGCACCCACCAGGCCCTGCGCACCGGCACGGTGACCTTGCCGCGCCGGTCCGTGCACGTGGGCGTGTGGTGTCGGCTGCTGCGCACTCTCATCGACGAGCTCTCCGGCCCCGTCTCGGCGCTGCGCACCCGCTCCCACCGAAGCGTCCGGCACATCTGGCACACCGCCGGTCACCCCGTCCGCGCCGGCATGGTCGCTCCCTGGCGTCCCTACGAAGCGTTGCCCTGGCGCAAGCAGCAGATGCTCCTCGAAGCCGCTGCCGCCGCCCTTGACCTCATCGAGACCGGCGAGATCACCGCCCACGGCACCCTCGCGTCTCTGCTGACTCCAGAGCCTCACCGTCCCGTCTCCGACGGCACCCCATCAGATCGTCACTACTGGCAGCAGGCCGAGGACGCGATCAACGCCGCAGTGGCCCTTGCCCAGCATGATCCCGCCCCGGCCCGGCAACTGCTGGCCACCCTCACCGCCCTGACTCGCAGCGAGGTGACCTTCCAACGCATTCGCGATGACCTGATCGTCCTCGGCATCCCGGACGACCACCTCCCACGGACGCTGGCAGAGCAGCGTGCACGCCAGACGCCGGCCGGGTCGACAACGACTGTCACATCTTGCGGAGTTGGGACCCTTCGTAGGACATAGAATAGGTCACGGGTTAAGTGACATAGACGCCGTGGGCAGCCGTTCCGCTGCGGACTGTCACGCAATCGGTCGAATAAGTGACAGACGAATGGAGAGCATGATGCTCGTCGGGTACATGCGGGTCTCAAAGGCCGACGGGTCCCAGACCACCGACCTGCAACGCGACGCCCTCCGCGCGGCCGGTGTCGAC
>NZ_BAABBA010000030.1:0-37370 GCF_039537705.1 Georgenia daeguensis | reverse complement strand
ACATCGTCACCGGGTTCCGGCTGGCGGCCACCGTCGCGCTGATTCTGACGGTGACGGGCGAGCTGATCATCGGCACCCCGGGGCTGGGCAAGCTGCTCGCGGTGGCCCAGTCCTCCGGGGCCACGGCGTCGATGTACGCCCTGGTGATCGTGACCGGTCTGCTCGGCGTGGCCGTGAACCTTCTGGCCCGTGCCCTGGAGCGCAGGATCCTGCGCTGGCACCCCTCGATCCGGCGGGAGACCGCAGCATGAGCACGACCGTTCCCAAGGCGCGGGTAAACCTGCGCGACAAGCCCCGGGACCCCCTGCTACGGCCACTCATCGTCATCCTGGCCCTGCCTGTGGCGCTGGTCGTGGCCTGGTGGCTGTGGTCGGCGGACAGTACGTCCTTCTTCGCCCCGCCGCTGGCCGACATCGTCGCCGCGTTCCCCGGCACGTGGCTGGAGGGACGGCTGACCTCGGACGTGCTGCCGTCGGTGATCCGGCTGCTCATCGGTTACGCCATCGCGCTGGTGGTGGGCATCGGCCTGGGCATGGCGATCGGCCTGTCCCCGACCCTGCGCGCGTTCACCGAGCCTGCGCTGGAGTTCTTCCGGGCCATCCCGCCGCCGGTGATGATCCCGATCCTCATGCTGTTCCTGGGCATCTTCACCACCATGAAGGTCTTCGTCATCGCCACCGGGTGCCTGTGGCCGATCCTGCTGAACACCATCGAGGGCGTGCGCGGCATCGACGACGTGCTGCGCGACACCTCCCAGGTCTACCGGCTGCGCCGGGGCACCCAGCTGCGCACCCTCGTGCTGCGCGGGGCGTCCCCGCAGATCATGACCGGCGCCCGCCAGGCCCTGTCCATCGGGATCATCCTGATGGTGATCTCGGAGATGTTCGCCGCGACCAACGGGCTCGGGTTCACCATCGTGCAGTTCCAGCGGTCCTTCGCGATCCCGCAGATGTGGACCGGCATCATCCTGCTCGGCCTCGTCGGGGTCGTGCTCTCGATCATCTTCCGCGCCGTCGAGCGCCCCGTGCTGGCCTGGTACCGCGGCCTGCGCCAGTCCCAACGAGGAGGCAACTAAATGAGCTCGAACACCACCGCCGAGACCGCCTACCGGCCCGTGGCCGGGACCGACATGCTCGACGTGACCGGGCTGAACAAGGTCTACCACTCCGCCGCCGGGGACACCGAGGCCATCCGCGACCTCACCTTCACCGTCAAGGCCGGGGAGATGGTCTGCATCGTCGGCCCCTCCGGCGCCGGCAAGACCACCCTCCTGCGTTGCCTGTCCGGGCTGCTGGCCCCGACCCACGGGACCGTGTCGCTGGAGGGCCAGGTCGTCAAGGGCCCGCCCAAGGGCATGGCCATGGTCTTCCAGGAGTACGCCCGCTCCCTGTTCCCCTGGCTGACCGTCGCGCAGAACGTCGAGCTGCCCCTGAAGGAGAAGGGCGTGCCCAAGGCCCAGCGCGGCCCCAAGGTCGCCGCCGCGCTGGAGGCCGTGGGCCTGGCCGACGTGCCACGCTCCTACCCCTGGCAGCTCTCCGGCGGCATGCAGCAGCGCGTGGCCATCGCCCGGGCGGTGGCCTACGAGCCGCACATCCTCCTCATGGACGAGCCCTTCGCCGCCGTCGACGCCCAGACCCGCGCCGACCTCGAGGACCTCGTCCGCGACCTGTGGCACCGCCTGGGCCTGACCCTGCTCTTCGTCACCCACGACATCGACGAGTCCATCTACCTCGGCCAGCGCGTCCTCGTCCTGTCCGGCCGGCCCACGGTCATCATGGAGGACGTCGTCGTCAACCTCCCCGACCAGCGCGACCAGCTCACCACCCGCAACGACCCCGAGTTCGCCCGCCTGCGCGCCCACGTCTACGACCTCGTCCAGAAGGCCAAGCGCGGCCACCGCCCCGACGAGGAGGCTGCATCTATGGAAACGGTGAAACAGCCTTCGCCGACAGAACCGGTAGCGACCCCTCTGTGAGGTGCTGATTACGGCTCCGGTGCGCACGGGTGGTGCACGACTGACATTCCCGAGCCGTTAAGCACTCAATGGTCAATTGCTTGCTGCAAGACGAAAGGAACGACAGTGGTGCTTGATGTGTTCGAGCATGTCACGCTGGGCCAGCGGGTGGTGTTCGGGGCGGGTCGGGCCGCGGAGCACGTCGCGGCGGAGGTGGCGCGCCGCGGGGCGGGCCGGGTGATGGTGGTGGCGTCGCCGCGGGAGCGGGAGATCGCCGAGCGGGTGTGTGCGCGCATCGAGGTCGGGGTGTGGTTCGACGACGTGGTGCAGCACGTGCCGGTGGGGAAGGCCCAGAGGGCCCGCGCGGTGGCGGCCGAGCGAGGTATGGACCTGCTCGTCAGCGTGGGCGGCGGGTCGACGGTCGGCCTGGCGAAGGCGGTCGCCCTGACGGCGGGCATCCCGATCGTCGCCGTCCCGACGACGTACGCCGGCTCGGAGGCCACGAACGTGTGGGGGCTGACGGAGGACCGGACCAAGACCACGGGCGTGGACGACCGGGTCCTGCCCGCCACCGTGATCTACGACGCCACCCTGACGACATCGCTGCCGGTGGACCTGTCGGTGGCGTCGGGGCTCAACGGCCTGGCGCACTGCGTGGACTCGCTGTGGGCGCCGCGGGCGGACCCGATCAACCAGGCCCTCGCCCTGGAGGGCGCCCGGGCTCTGGCGCTCGCCCTGCCGGGGATCGTCTCGGATCCCGCGGACCTGACGGCGCGGGAGCGGGCCCTGTACGGCTGCTACCTCTCGGCGGTGGCGTTCGCCTCCGCCGGGTCGGGCCTGCACCACAAGATCTGCCACGTCCTGGGCGGCACGTTCGACCTGCCGCACGCGCAGACGCACGCGATCGTGCTGCGCTACGTCGTCGCGCTGAACACGCCGGCCGTCCCGGAGCTGGCCGGCCGCCTCGCGGTCGCGCTGGGTGGGTCCGCCGACGAAGGTCAGGGGCCCGCCGGGACAGCGGTCGAGACGCTCAACCGGCTCTACGAAACGCTGGACGCCCCACGGCGACTGGCCGACCACGGCCTGACGGAGGGTGACCTCGCCGAGGCGGTGAGCCGCGTGCTCGAGGCGGCCCCGCCGTCGAACCCCACGCCCGTGACGCGGGAGAACCTCACCATCCTGCTCCGTGACGCCCTGGAGGGCGTCACGCCGAGCCCAGGCCTCCAGCCCGTTCGCTGAGCCGGCACCTACCAGACGGGAGCACCACCATGACCCAGACCACCACGACGACGAACGCGAGCCTGGAGCAGGCCGCACGCGAGCAGGATCTGACCGACCGCGTCGTCGCCAGCTTCGACCGCTGCGAGAACCCGCGGCTGAAGCAGGTCATGCAGTCCCTGACCCGGCACCTGCACGCCTTCGTCCGCGACGTGCGCCTGACCGAGGAGGAGTGGAACACCGCCATCGCGTTCCTCACCGACGCCGGGCACATCACCGACGAGCGACGCCAGGAGTTCATCCTGCTCTCCGACGTCCTCGGCGCCTCGATGCAGACCATCGCGGTAAACAACGAGGCGTACAAGAACGCCACCGAGGCCACCGTCTTCGGGCCCTTCTTCGTCGCCGACGCACCAGAGATCCCGCGCGGCGGGGACATCGCCGGCGGCGCGCACGGCACGCCGTGCTGGGTGGAGGGCACCGTGACGGACACCGAAGGCAACGTGGTGCCGAACGCGCGGATCGAGGTGTGGGAGGCCGACGACGACGGCTTCTACGACGTCCAGTACGACGACGGCCGCATCGCCGGCCGGGCCTGGCTGCCCTCCGACGAGGAGGGCAGGTACTCCTTCTGGGGCCTTACCCCGACCCCGTACCCGATCCCGCACGACGGACCGGTGGGCAAGATGCTCGACTCGGTCGGCCGCTCCCCGGTGCGGGCTGCCCACCTGCACTTCATGGTTACCGCCCCCGGCTACCGCACCCTGGTGACCCACATCTTCGTCGAGGGCGACCCCCAGCTCGAGATCGGTGACTCCGTGTTCGGCGTCAAGGACTCCCTGATCAAGCGCTTCGAGGACCAGGCGCCCGGCACCCCGACCCCGGACGGGCGCGACCTCGGCGACCAGGCCTGGGCCCGCACCCGCTTCGACATCGTCCTCGCGCCGGAGATTCGCTGACCCCGACAACTGCTCGACCTAGTGATCGCCGGTGCCGCTGTGTCGGCATGCGCCGGGGCCTTCCTCGAGGATCTACGGAGGGCGCCAGTGTCTGCGAAACGGCACCGGGGACCTTCGGTCCTTGCCCGACGCCGGTCGTGCCCGGACGCTGGCACGGTGAGGTCTCGCACCGGCCTGGCTCTCGTTCCTGCCGCCGTCGCGGCGGCGGTCCTCTACGCCCGGTACGTCCGTCCCTGGCAGCTAACCGGGGCGCGACCCCGGACGAGGTGTCCCGTGCCCTGCCCGGCGACGACCTCGTGCAGGCGCCGACCTTCAACGCCACGCGCGCGATCACGGTGGCCGCACCGCCGGAGCGGATCTGGCCGTGGCTCGTGCAGGCCGGGGTGACCCGCGCCGGCTGGTACAGCTACGACCTCCTCGACAACCTCGGCCGCCCCAGCGCCCGGCGCATCGTCCCCGAGCTGCAGCACCTCGCCGTGGGCGACGTCGTGCCGATGAGCCCCGACGGCAGGCACGGCATCAGGGTCCACGCGATGGATCCGCCGTCGTCCATGATCTGGGGCACGCCGGGCGACACCACGTGGACCTGGCAGCTGGACCCGCTGCTGGACGGCTCGACCCGCCTGATCACCCGGGTCAGGTCGCGCTACCGGTGGTTCTCGCCCGCCATCGCCTTCTCAGTGCTGCTGGAGCTCGGCGACATCTGGATGATGCGCAAGATGCTGCTCACCCTGCGCGACCGGGCCGAGAGCGCCACCTCGGCAGCGTCACCCGTCCCGGCCACCCGGGCCTGATCCCGCACGACCTCGCTACGACACACCCGCGGCGGCCCGTGCGTGGGGCCGGGGCTCGAAGAGCATCCGGTAGATCCACGACCCGACGCACCAGAGCGTCGTGGCCAGGACCGTCGCACCGGCGATGACCGCTCCGCCCAGGATGAATCCCAGCACCGGGAGCCCGTACTGGAAGGACAGGGCCGCACCCGCCGCCAGGGTGGTGGACAGCAGGTAGGAGAACCGCCGGGGCGTCGGCGTGGGCGGCAGCTTCGGTGCCCGGAAGAGGTGACGGACGCCGAAGTTGTACACCACGTCGATGATCATGCCCCTGGGGAACAGGGCCCCGCTCAGACCGATGGGGACCAACGAGGCCAACCAGACGGGCGACTGCATGACCAGCCCGATCGCCAGCAGGACGGCGCAGACCGCCGGGGTGAACCGCAGCGCCCGTGCGTAGTGGGCCTTGGCTTCGCGGTCGAGATAGCCGAAGCCCTGGCCATCGAGGTTCCTGTCCGAGAATGCACTGAGAGTGACCATCTCGGCATCTCTCTGCGGCAGTGCTGCCCGCGGGAGGATCGTTGACGCCGTCCCCCGGCCTGGTGCCTTGCGGGCCCCATATCTGCCACTTTGGGGTGGTTCGTCTCCCATGCTTGTCCCCGATCTACCCCTCCGCCAGGGACCATCGACCCAGGTCGTGCGCTGTCCGTGCCCGACCGGCTACCGAGCCCGACGACGCCGCGGCCATGGGCGAGCACCGCGGCCGATTAGGTGCAGCTGAAGACCGTCAACAACCTGTTCATGTCGGTCGCCGAGCAGATGGGCACCCACGTCACCGTGGTCACGCCGGTCTTCGACGACGACGGCGCCCGGGTGTCGCCTCCCGCGGGCACCACGCCGAGATCGGCGGGCTCACGCCCGGGTCCATGCCGGCCTTCTCGACCACGCTGGCGGAGAAGGGCGTGCTGTTCGACAACTGGCTCCTCGTCGACGGCGGGCGGTTCCGCGAGGCCGAGACGGAGGAGCTGCTCACCGCTGGACCGTGCCCCTCGCGCGACCCGGCCACGAACCTCGCCGACCTGCGCGCCCAGGTGGCCGCGAACGCCAAGGGCGTGGACGAGGTGCGGGCGATGATCGACCACTTCGGCCTCGACGTGGTGCAGGCGTACATGCGGCACGTGCAGGACAACGCCGAGGAGGCGGTCCGGCGGGTGATCGACCGGCTCGACGACGGTGCGTACGACTACGAGACCGACGCCGGCGCGCACATCCGAGTCGAGGTGGGGGTGGGGCGGTCGGCGACGATCGACTTCACGGGCACATCCGGCCAGCTGTGCACGAACCTCAACGCGCCGTCGGCGGTGACGACGGCGGCCGTGCTGTACGTGTTCCGCAGCCTGGCGGCCGCGGACATTCCTTCGAACGACGGGTGCCTGCGGGCTGCGGATCGTGCTGCCCGAGCCGTCGATGCTCGCGCCGGAGTACCCGGCGGCGGTGGTGGGCGGGGACGTCAAAACCTCCCAGGCCGTGACGGGGGCGCTGTACGCGGCGCTCGGGGTGATGGCCGAAGGGTCCGGGACGATGGACAACGTGACGTTCGGGAACGAGCGGCACCAGTACTACGAGACGGTCGCGTCGAGGTCGGGCGCCGGGCCGGGGTTAGACGGGACCAACGTGGTGCAGACCCACATGGCGAACTCGCGCCTGAACGCCCCCGAGGTGGTGCTCGAGAGGCGCCTGCCGGTGCTCCTGGAGTCCTACGCGATCCGCCGCGGCAGCGGGGGAGCGGGTCGGTGGCGCGGCGATGACGGCGGGGTGCGGCGGATCCGGTTCCACGAGTCGATGACCATCAGCCTGCTGACCAACCACCGGCGCGACCCGCCGTACGGGATGGCGGGTGGGGAGCCCGGAACGCTGGGGCGGAACTCGATCGAGCGGGTCGGCGCCACCGTGGTCGAGTTGGCGGAAAGTGACGTGGCAGAGGTACGCACTGGAGGTGTGCTGGTGGTCGAGAGCCCTGGCGGAGGCGGAGCGGGGCCATCAGGCGCAATTGTTCGGTCCGCCTTGATAATCGAACGATTACGTCAAGACTAGGATCGAATCCATATTCGATCCGCGACGGACTGAGCGGGTTCTTCTCGCCCAGACGTGTTAACGATTCGAAACAGCCCGACATCCCGGTCCGAGCCGGCAACTAGCTGCTTCCCGGCGCCACGATTCAAGTTCACGTAGAATGGCGACCCGGTGTCTTTGCATGCGCGCACTCGCTGCTTGTGGCGGTAGGTCGGTCACGTGTTGTGAACGCATCCGAGGCTCTCGCTCTGTGACCGTGAGCGGGTCCGAACCGAGCGGAATTCTGGGAGACGCAAAGGTCAATACAAGCTAAAGTCCGGAGGATATGCCGCGGTCCATGTCATACGCCTCTCAACGAGAGAAAGCATTTGCCAGTTCAGGCTTGACCGCGAAGTTGTCGTGAAGTTCATTTCTGCGGGGCAACACGACGAGTTCGTCCTGCGAATACTCCGGGGTCGGAGACTTTGAGACACCCGCTACAGAAGCCCATGCTTTTGTTTTAGCGCACTCCTGCCAAAGTTCGGCGAGTCCTCCGGTGGCGGCCGCATCACTGTCGGCGAAATGGTGGTTCATGAACTGAACCAGGGCATACTGGACCGCGCCAACATGAACGGCATTGCCGAACTGCTTGTAAGAAGCGTTCACGGCTTGAGGGACCCTCTTTCCGTCGACGGTACGGGCGCGCTGCATGGCGTTGTACACCTTGTCAGGGAAACCCTGAAGTCTCCCAACCTCGTAAGGAGTGAGTTTGCGCCGCTCTGCGCCCAAGATTGGTGTTTGGTTGATGGCAACGAGGGCTGGCGTATATGAATCCCGCTTGATCCTAATTCCAGACGGTCGAAGTTGGATAAGACATTCATCCAGCGACCTGGCATCTCCGGCTTGCCATTCCAGCTTCATCCAGCTGTTGTGCCCAAGGTTGCCGATTCTCGTCCAGGCCATCGACTTATCCAGTGCGTCCTCGTGGTCTTCCAAGAACTTCAAGGACTTTTTTACGAAGTCGAGCTTCCACGCCTGCTTTTTTGCCCTGGCGTCCCTGAGTTGCTCATTCATCCAAGCGCCCTCGGTAACCCGGAACCAGATCGGATGGCCCGGAAAGGGCGCTTGTCCGTCCCGAAGGCCTTCCTCGACGACGGCTCTCAGGACGGCGCCCCAGGCCTCAAGCCAGGGTGCTCCTTCAACTGAGAAGGCGCTGAGGTCCGTTCCTCGTAGCTTGAGTAATTCGGCGGCGCGACCTCTGTCGTCGAGGCCGGAAAGCCATTCCTCGGTGATCGCGGCCGGGGCATCGTCCTTCAGGCGGGTCTCAGCGATCTTCCATCTCTTGGGGTTCCACTCGGGGTAGACAAAACCGGCAAAAGGCTCGCTATTGGCTGCGACATCCCTCCGGATGGCCAGAATGTAAACGCGCTCGCGGATCTGAGGTCCACCACCCAGATCGGGGTGAATCTTATGGGGTGAGATCAATGTTGGCTGGTTGTTAACCACGTAGTCGAGGTCGGTTAAGGTCTCGATAATTGTCTTGAAGGTACTGTCTCGATGCCTTGGTCCGATGAGATTCCGGACATTTTCAAGAAAAACGATTTTTGGTCGGCGTTCGACCACAATACGCAAGATGTTGTAGAAAAGAGTCCCTCGAGTCTCGTCGAGGACACCTTTTTGGTGGCCCGACTTGCTGAACGCTTGGCAGGGGAAGCCCGCCGCGAGAACGTCGAATTTTTCCGGGATGTTCTTGATCGTCCCGCCCTGCTGGGCAACACGGGCGGCGAGCTCCCCGATAGTTGCGATATCGTCTATTGGTGGGACGTCGTGGTTGATGTCCCGGGCGAAGCGAATCGTTTCTCCCGCGTCATTTAGCCAGGCCTCTTCGTATACCGCGCGTGCGTCCGGGTCCATTTCCGCCGCATATAGGCATTCGCCACCGAGTTCCCGAAACGCGGCATGAAACCCGCCAATCCCGGCGAAGAGGTCGATGAATGTGAAGGCGGACAAGTCTACTCCTGTGAAGCAAGTTGATGTCCCTGCGAGCGGTAGGCGGAGCTTCCGTTGCTACCATGGGACTTTGTCGAAAACGCCTCTGGGTCGGCAAGCGCCGACCCAGAGGAGGTCATGGCTATCCGAAGTTGTATTCCAAGAGCAGCTTAGCAACGGAGACGCTGCGGGTGCGGAGTGTGCGCGCATCTGTCCAGTAGATGCTCTTGCCCTCGCCAGCCAGTCGGTCCCGAACTTCGTGCTGAGCATCTGTGAAGTGATGAGAGCTGTGGCTCCATAGCGGGTGTCCGATCACCGCTGCTCGTTGTCCGTGGACAAGCACGTGGACGCCGTCGATTTCGCGGGACTCATAGTGATGCTCGAATTGAGCGCCGAAGGCACGCTCGAACGTTTTGATCGCTGGTGGGACGAGCGAGAACCACCGTTCGACCGTGAGGTCCCGCCCCTGGGCCAACTCTGCGACGTCGAGTGCCAGCCGCCAGTCGAGAGCGGGGTGCATGTGTCGATTATCCCAGGAACGTAAGCAATCCGGGCAGGAGGAATCGCATTCGACGTGCGCCGGTTGGAGCCAGTTCTTCCCGACGTCTCCGACGATCTGACTGATGACTGCGTCGATCCGCGCGCCGGCCAGTTCGACGGCGTACCCCGCACCGTTCTCAAGGGCGTCCGCGACGTAGATCGCTGCCGTGCGGGTGTCGACGTGGCGGCGAGGTTGCAGGCCGACGACGAGCTCGTCGGGGTCAATGTCGAGTTCCGCCTGCGCGCCTCGGCGCAGTGCTTCGCCGAACGAGAGCATCGCGGCGTGGCCGGACGGGCACTCAGACGGATCTGTGGGAATTACTTCTGAAGGCAATATATTCGACCGTACGAGGAAGAGGGCAGCATCTGTCTGGCGCACGTCTCCGATTGCTCCCGTCGCGACCTTTGGCATCTTATTGGCCTCAGTCTCCACGGTGGGAACGATGATCGACTTGTTTGCGTGCCGATACATGGGAAACAAAGCGCGGTTGTTGTCGTTGACAGTCACAAGGTGGCCGTCATTGAGCAACCAGATGTCGATTGCGCCGCTCCGGGTTGGTTGTCGGTCGGCCAAGTCCGTCCACTCGAGAACTGGTCGAGACGCTACAGGCGCTTGGTTGTCTGAGACGTCTCCGTCCTTGGCTGTGGGACGCGTCCGGAACCCCTCTGGTTGGAACACGGGCACGCGCTGCCGAGCATTGCCGCAGACAGGACAGGTGGTCGGTAACTCGTCCGCTCTTCTTGCCTCGACCCCAGGGGCGCCGGCAATGGCTGAGGAGCCGCAGTTCTCGCAACGGACGAGCGCAAATTGAGATCGGATCGGGTCGACTGAAATGGAGCCCTTGAAGCCCTTCCTCATTGCAGCGAAACCGTTAACGGTGTAGACCCAGCCGTCGTTTACGACCTCCGCGCCGGGGGCGAAGAGCGAGACCGCCTGGTCGAGCGGGCGGTCGCTGATCTCTTCGTCGCTTATGGTGCCGTCACCGTTGGTTTTATATAGGGTGCGGACTCGGGTCGGAAACCCGAACATTGGCAAAACGCCGGCGTTGGCAAGCCGCTCACTCAGGGCATCCTGCGTGTACACCTCCGATTCGCACACCGCGTCGACATCGAGAATCAAGCGATCACGAGCCCAGAAAACGAGGTCGTCTACCGTGCGCTTCGGGATACCAGTATGGGCTGCGAGCCTCTCGACGATCGGTTGCACCTCATTTGAGGTGAGCAGCCACCGCTTCACGTAGTCGCGAGGGGCGGGGCCATTGTCGTTGCCCGTATTCCAGTGCTGCGCCAGGCCGAACTCGCCGTGCACACTCCCGCGACCGGCAGTCGCCAGGACTTTCGCGGCGCGGAAGGCGCGTCGGAGTAGTTCCGCGGCAACGACTCGGCGGAGGATCTTGTCGCGCTTGGTATCGAGAAACGGTTGTGGCGGTGGGTCTCCGGTGATACGGGCGGGGTTTGCGAAGTAGTAGTCGTCGTGAGACCTGTCCCGGCAGAGTGTTGCGGCGTAGGAGAACGTCTGGCCCTTACGCCCCGCACGGCCTACGCGCTGCTGGTAGTTGAAACGCTTGGGTGGCATGTTCCCCATGACTGTGGAACGCAAATCGCCGATGTCGACGCCGACCTCCATCGTCGTGGTGACCGAAAGAACATCGAGAGGCGACGTCCTCCTGTTTTCCCGTGGCTCAGGTTTGAGTGCTCCGCGAAAGACGCGTTGCCGGCGACGCTGCTCTTCAGGAGGCTTTGTCTGGCCAGTGAGTTCTGCTACAGCGAGGCGCTGCGGCTTCTGGGTCGCAAGCCAGGCATAAAAGTCAACCTCTCGCAGGCCCGCCCTGCTGACTTCATCAAGGGCACCGTTACAGCCTCTGCGGACGCACGTTCCGGCGGAAGAGTGCAAGTGACGCTGTCCGCACTTCCCACAAACCCATACGGATTCTCCAGCAGGCAGGACCAGGATCGCGACGTCGGAGACGGCGAGGTCCACGACCTGCCCGGTGAGCATCGGCTCGAGCAGATCGGCGAACTCTTGAAGAAGCACTTCCCGGTCGACCGCCAACCGTTCTGCCGCACGGGACAGGTAGTCCGTGACGTCTTGTGGCAGGAGGTTCGCCGAGGATACGACTGACTCCTGGGGCGCCCAACGGCCCTTTGACAGAAAGATCCGGAGAGCAGAGCGGAACGCAGTAGAGCGAGGCTCGTCGGCCGAGTGCCTGAGTGCGCGAGGAAGAAGGGAGGCGATGAGAGTGTCCTCTGCGTCGCGCTGACTGTTGCTCCCGATGAGTACCTCCGCGACGGATGCGGCCAGTCGGCCGTGGAAGACCTTCTGATAGCGGCTGCGCTCGGTCAGGTCCTCAAGCGGCTTCCATTCCCCCGGCGTGGGGGGCTCGAAGGCGCGGAACCAGGGAGTGCTCTCGTCGTCGAGAACGAGGTACGACGCTCGAGGACCCCCCGGTGGGACACCGAGAGCCACGAGCTTGTCCGTCAGATCCCGAATGAGGCTCGTCCAACTACGCGTTCGGTCCGCGGTGAGACTCGCCTCGAACAGTTCGATCTGTTCAAGCTGATCTGGCGTCGCCGAGCCGTTCGCGATGCTGTAGTAAATCGGAACAGCGGTTGGATGGGCTCCGACGAGCTCGCCGAAGCGGGCCCAGAGGTTGGAAGGGAGCGTCTGGTCAATACCGGCGCGAAGGATCGCGGCGACGTCTTCGGCAGGCTCACCGATGGCGAGATCTACCTCTTGGCGTATGAGGTCGTTGTAGTGGTTCAACGAGAGCCCCACCGCCATGCGAGCGGCATCGTCACGGGAGTCGGTGAAGACGATGGTCCGGCTTGTCTCTTGGTCGTCGCCGAGTTCTCGGAAGATCTCCGAGACGAGCAGTTGGGTAGCTTGTGTCGCGCCCTGAGTATGGGCTCTCAGTGCCGAGGCCACACGGCCCTTCTTGAATGCCGTCTGAGTCCGCGTGTGTGCGCACCTGGGGCAGTGCGACGGCAGGGCCGGCGGCTTCCAGCTGTTGTCTTTGGACGAGTAGGTGACGATCGTGCCTGTGGCCTCCTCCTCTGAGCTGGTCGGCGTTATGTAGCCGGACTCGGGAAGCAATTGGGCGGGCGTGACCCGAAACGCGACGTCCTTATCGGGACCGGCATGGCTCCACGTCATCCCGACGCCGTCAAGGTGAGGTGAGTACCACCAATACTCGTGTGCCCTGCGCTCGAAGACCATCTTCGGCCGGTCCAGGTCATGGTCGGACGGGTCGATGCCGAGGAAGACCCCTTCTTCCAGAGTCGCTGCGACGTGTCCGCCGAGGCTCGCCTCGCCACACTTGCCGCAGTAGAGCAGCTCAAGTACGCGGCCCCCGCACACACACTGGTGCACCGGCCGAGCATAGATGCGCCCGATGCCAGGCGTGCTGCGCTGCTCGTCGGGCCGAATCTCGGTGCAGTGTGGGTCGCTACATGCCCACATTCCTCGCATCGTCCGCATGAAGTAGTGGACCCGGAAGGGGATGAGGCCGGTGTTCGCATCCTCGTCGACCCTTCCGAGGACAGTGAACGCCTTCTCGCCATCGTCACGCGTTGCTGCGGGCCCGAAAGCCCGCTTCGCGATGGTGACGAGATCGGTCGCGCGAACAGCCCCGGCATCGTCACGGCAGGCAACGGCTAGCACCTCTGCCAGTTTAGTTGGGAGCATCTGGTCGAGTTGGGCGACGTCGACAGGTAGTTGCGCAGACACTTGACGCGGCTGGCCAGCAATCTGGTGGAACGTGCTCCTTGGTACGCCGAAGAAGTTCTCGAGGTATTCAGACTTGTCGCCGCTCAGCGACGCAGACGTTCCGATCACTCGAACCTGTGGCGAGTCTGGCGCGAGCCCGAGCCGCATAAGAAGGTTGCGCACGATGAGCGCGACCTCAGAGCCTTGCGTGCCGCGGTATAGGTGCAACTCGTCGACGACGAGCGTAAAGACGTTAGCGGGGTCTCGAAGCCACTGTCGGGTCTTCTCGAAGATCGGCTCCTCGAGCTGTCGCATCAGCATCACATTGAGCATCGAGTAGTTCGTCACCAAGATGTCCGGCGGGTTCGCGATCATGTCCCACCGGGTGATGAGTTCGACTCGACGCGGATCAGACAAGTAGTCGCGCACGCTCGGCGTGTGGGACAACGACTCGTATTCGTCGACCAACCTTCGAAGATCGTGTCCAACCCTGGTCACCTCCGCCGACTTGGCAGTTCGAGAGGGGATTTTCGTGCCGCCCGGCGCAGCAGAGGTGTAGCGACCGAACCAGAGGTCTGGGCCACCCGCGTCGGCGATGCGGCGCGCCGTGCGACGCAGACGGGACATCTGATCTTCGACCAAGGCGTTAGTCGGGTAGAGCACGACCGCGCGCATGGCAGAGGGACGATTCTCGCCCTCCCGTACGGGCGTCCAGTGCTGGGTGTCAGATTCCCACCAGTGGTTTGTCGTCAGGGACGGCGCCCACGCCCGTGACTCTTTGAGCAGGCGGGCGAGCACCGGAAGAAGGAACGACTCGGTTTTGCCTGAACCGGTGCCGGATGTGATGACGGGATTCACCGGTCCCGATTCAGCGAGCGCGATGCGTAGCGCCTCCGCCTGGTGCTGGCGCAGCCTGACAACGTCCCCATTCTTGGTGCCGAACAGGCTATGGATCAGCCAGTGAGCCTCCTCTTCCGTGAGCCCTACGTCACGGCAGACGACGAACGCATCCTCTACGCCGTCATACGGAAGCACCGGCTCGAGGAGCGGGTCCGGAAGAAGTTGCACTTCTCGCTCCAGCAGACGGCGCCGCTCGCGACGCAGACCTTCGTCACGTAGATAGAAGGCGGTGTCGATGTAGCGCAGGACCGTGTCATTGATCGAACTGCCCACGGCCAGTGGGTTCGGGGACTTGCCCATTGCTGAGGAGCCTCAGTTCTCGAGAAGGTACGTGATGCGAGCGGCGAGGTCGAGGGAGACGCCGCGGTAGACGTGATTACTCCGGACTCTTTGGGGTGCATATCCAGAGTCCATGACGATAGCTCGTTCGTACATGCCCGGGAGCAAGGCGCCAAGGGGCACGATGAGCGCTCGCTGGGTCTCCGAGTAGGCCAGTAGCGGCTTCCTTGCAAGCGCGGCGGCGGCCATGTGCTTCGCGAGATAGACGTTACCTCGTGCCCAGGTCCCGGCCTCGACGTCGGCCTGTGTCCGGATGTAGTGCATCGCCCTATAACGGCCGACCCGGAATGCGCCAACACCATCGGCGCCGATGGATGCGACCCAAGCTGCCTGAGTCGGGTCGAACCATTGCGCCTCGGTAACCGTTGTTGCGGGGAGGCGTGGCAACGCGTTGACGACTGCGCTCAGCGGCGGCAAGTGATCAGCGAGGTCCTTGCCAGCGCGCCCTGGGTGCTCCGCCCCGAGTTCCAGCCAAGTTCTGAGGTCCTTGTCGGCGGCCACGGTCGCGAGGCGGGACGGGCCACCCGCGATCCGCTCGTGTGTGAGTGAGAATCCGCGGGCGTTAAGGGCAGTTTGGGCGCTGCCGACGAGGCTTGGTGGCCAGTACCCGGTAAAAACTCGTTCATCCCCTGTGTCGACGACCATCGTCGGGGCTATTTCCCAGCGCACCGGAGCCAGGGTCGCTGGCTCCCGCTGCACCTCGATGTGACCGAGTGCCTCGAAAGTCCCGATGAACTCGTTGATAAACGTCCGGCTTGAGTCGAAGTAGCGCGCGATGCGCTCCAAAGATGAGATGGGACCGCCACCGACGTACCGGAGCGCGTCAAGAGCGATGTCCCAGCTCCGCTCCGAGGCCTCCTCGTCCTCCGGCCCAACCGGCGGCAACTTGGTGACGTTGACCGTGGCTGCCGGAAGATGGCGCTTCTTCCGGTTGTGCGTCGCTCGAGCTCGGTAGTAGTTGGCGGGGGATTGCTGTTGGAGGCCGCAGGTCTCGCAGGTGCCGGTGATGTTGCCCTTCGCCCTATACGCTTCGTAACTGCGAACGTCAGGGAGTGTGAAGCGGTGCGCACCGGTATAAAAGCATGACATCGGGTCCGGCTTTTTGAGAGTCACCGCGCGAGTCCGGTCATGGTCTCTCGCAGGCTTCCACCAGGCCCGATTCGGCGCTTCGGAGGTCCTGCCGTCGGCTACCTCGCTCAACGCGACTATCGCTCCCTGCACTATGCATGAGCCGCTGGCCGCGGAACCCGCACCCAGCGCGGAGAGCGGATCTCCGAGATCGTGCTCGATTGGCTCCACCCTTCCCCACTGCAATTCGTCCGGCGCGTTGGAGGAGTGCAGGGAGAACTCACGCCGGCTCAAGACCGTTTTCCCGCTCACCATCTCGAGCGCGTAGTCGCCGTCTTCGAGATCATGGTCGGCAAGGCTCTGGACGATCGAGCCCGTACCGGCGTCATCCCAGGTATCGAGGATCTTGTCGTCCTCGTTGTTTGCGGCAGCGTCCAGGTCGATCAGGCGGAGAGAGAACGGTGCGCCACCCTCATGGACTGCGCGGACTTCGGGCGGACGACCCGCATGCCAGCGATTGCGCATCACGCCTGGTAGGGCGAGCCCGCCCGCCAGTTTGAGCTGGCTGCTCGTGAGCGGGATAAGAGCACGGGAATCCAAGGGAATTTTTTCCTCGTTGGAGGGGCGAGAGAAGATCTCGACGCCCTCGAAGAGGGTCCAGCCGGGCGGTAGGCCCTTGCGCTCGGTGGTCCCGCGCCAGCCGGGACGAGCAATCTCGCCTAGAATCTCCCTGATGGTGGCGACGGCCCGACCCGAGGCGAGGATGAGAACGTCGTCGCCCATGAGAACCTGGCGTGCCTCGAGCCATAGTCCCGATAGGTCGTCTTTGCGAAAGACCACAACGGCTTGCGGCCGGCGTGTGATTTCACCGGTGACATGGTCCTTTACATGAAGAACGCCTTCTAGCAGGCTGCCGCTGTCCACGATCCCGCGGTCGGAAAAAGCCATCGTGCGTGGGAGGCCTGAGACAGGCTCGAGCAAGGTCTCAACGTCACCAAGCTCTGTAACGATGCTGACGGTGCGAGGCGACTCCGCGTCCTTCACAAAGAAGAATGGGTAGAGCCTGATCTGCTTTCCGGCAAACGTGTTGCGCTGCAGCACGAGTAGTGTGCGTCCCCTCGGCTGACCTCCAGAACCGTCGGACGCGTCGAGACCATCCCAGGACTGCAACTTAACGGCGGCAACTTCGGCGATACGACTGCGAAGACCCGTCTTTCCCCAGAGCCTGGCCAGGTGAGAGGTGGAGTCCCCACGAGCAAACCAGCTCGAGAGCAACGGCTCAAGGTCGTGTGCGGGAATCTCCGATCGGGGAGCTAAGTCGAAGTCGACGAAAAAGCGCTCGAGAAGCCGCCTATCAGCCTCACGGATGAGGGCCTGGGACATCGGAAGCCCCACGAAGCGCAGTCCGATTGAGAAGGCGGTCGGCGTGCCGCGACGTCCGTCTAGGGACGTTAGCCACAGGTTGAGTCCCGCCCAGAGAGTCTCGGAGTGGGTGCGAACGCTCTGACCTAAGCGGCTCGGTTCTCCACCGATGAGATTGGCTAAGCGTCCGTAGTAGTTGCTCGCCGTCATGCCGTCGCCGTGGGCCATCTGCTCCGCTGCGAGACTAAACACGGCGAGCGTAGCGAGCTCCGGGTAGGTCTCGCGACGGTCGCGGTCACGCCAGTAGTGCACGCGCTTGACGTGCTCCTCCAATGCGTTCGACGTGGAACTGAAATCGACTGTCTGTGCCACAACGTTGGCAAGTCTTGCTTCGAATCCACGAGGGGCAATCCCGAGCTTGGCAGCGATTCTCTCGATTACGTCATCCTCGAGGTCGAGGTAGACGGGCATGGGAACGTCGACCTCAGGGAACGAGACCTCCGCAATCGCCTCGTTCCACCTGTCGAACTCCTGCCAGGCAGTCCTGCTAGCACGCATCGTCGTGACGGTCCCTTCGATCCAGTGCAGTCCATTATGTATGGGCCCACTGACATGTGTCTGGATTAGTCAATGAGCGGAGCACCGATCGGCATCAGCCGCGCCGATGGCACTAGGGGGATGCCGGCCTGCCGCCGCGTGGGAGTCGAATACAGCCGACGACGACCGGCAGCGGGACTTCAAACACCAGATTGCACGCAGCCGACTGTCGCTATCTCGTTGAGCCATCGTTGGCCGAGCCGCTTCCCGCACAAGCCATCGGATCACCGCCGAAGTGCCGAGGGAAGAGACGCCATTCTTCCCCGCACGGGAAATGGCCGATGCCATGGGAGTCGCCGACGCGGCTGGCCCAGCTTCACCACCCGCTGGGGTCATCCCTGTCGGAAAGATTCGTCTCCGAGCGGCCGATTTGCTCAGCGACTTGGCCTACGATCGCGTGCAGGCGTCGAAACACTGGGAGTTATCAACATGACTATTGCTGCCTTGGACATCGAAGGGCGGAGCGCCCTCGAGGAGGCCGTGAGCACGAGCCTGGCCGCGCTCTCGGGTGACGGTGCGGCGCCAACAGGTGTTGAGGTTGCTCAGAGGTTCGAGGCAGCCGATGTTGACTTCGGGAGCGAGGAATGGGTCGACTATATCGACCGCGTCCAGGACTGGCTGCGCCTCAACGAGCGGATTGAAGGGTTCTTGAGCACGAAGGACGTGCTTCGGTCGCTGTTCTCTTCACTTGGCCACGAAAGCATCGTGGGCAAGGTCGAACTTAACGGCATCCGGCTGACCGACGAGGGCCTAGAGGTTCTCTCGGAGCGTGTAGCTCGCGCGGTGGACCTTAAGGAGCAGTTCTTTCACGACCTTGCGGAGACGAACCTCCAAACCGCTTCCGAACGGTGGATCGAGGCGTGGGACGAGGTAATTAGCGAGCCTGGGATGTCGCCTATCAAGGCGAAGGCCGACACATGGACGATCCAGGACTTCGTCTCAAAAGCGCGCCGAGGGCGGCTCGAATTGAACCCGTCCTATCAGCGGGGCGACGTGTGGCCGACCAAAGATGCTCAACTCCTGATTGAGTCAATCCTCCGCGGCATCCCGCTCCCGTCGATCATCGTGCTGAGGCCGGACTCTGTCGCTACGACTCCGTACGAGGTTGTGGACGGCAAGCAACGACTGACGTCGATTCTCCGGTTCATCGGTGCGCACCCAAGTGCGGTCTCGGTTGTCAAAACGGCCGCAAGGGAGTTCCCGGGGTATGAGCTAGAGCGCCTATTCAAGGAGGACTACGCCGCATTCCGCCGCGAGTGGAAGAAGGCAACGGGCACTTCGCTGAGCGCGTCAGATGAGCGGGATCGGCAGTTCCCGTTCCCCCTCGCCCGCGACTTCGGCAAGGGGAGCGAACTTGAGCGACTGGCTGGGAAGTACTACCACGAGGTGCAAGACGACTTCGTCCTTGTTGGAGGCAGTGAGGCGCAGATCTCCGACCTCTTCGAAGGCACGACAGACTACAGAGTGCCCGTAATTGAGTATTTGGAGGCAACGCCGCGGCAGATACACGAGGTGTTTCACCTGTACAACAAGCAAGGCAAGCACCTCAATGCCGAGGAGATCCGCAACGCTGTCCACCACGAGCTCGACTTGATGCGGACCATCAGCGTGATGGCAGGTGATGGCCCTACGTTGGAGGTTGCGGCGCCGTTCCTAGCGCCCGTTGCTGAATGTGTCTCAGTGGTGAGAGACTCTCTGGAAGAGTTCGGCATCAGCGGCGAGCGGTACAGGCGAAGTAAAGTGGCCGCGTGGACGTTGGCAATGCTGCTTTCAAGTTCCACGCATACCGACGGAATAGTGCGAAAACTATCCACCTCGCAGCAGATAAACTCACTACTCGAGCGGGTTCACCAGAAGAATGACCCTATGCGAAGTGAGTCCCGCATCCGTGACTTGGTGCGGGTGTTCGCTCTAGCATGCGACGCACACCGCTCTGCCCCGCCCTGGTCCGACAGGTTCCGCGGTGGTGGGGTCAACGGTCGCTGGGAGGAGCTTCAGCTGGTTGGCTCTCTCTTAGGTCTCGCGATGGCGGCCGCGGTCCTCGGAGAGCAGACCCCGGTGGTACTCCGGCAGAAGGCCGATCTGATCCACGAGCTGTCTCTCTCGGACGCATGGAAGCGCAATCCCAAGACACAGACAGGTGTCCAGTGGAACTTCCTCGCAACCGTTAGCCTCGGGCTCGTCGAGGCACTCGGGGTTCCGATTAAAGAAGTCGATCGGGAACTCCGGCAGCGCTTTGGGCACTCGCCCGTCGCCGCACTTCAGCAAGCTTCGGCCGTCGATGGTGGGGTCAGGCAAGTGCAGCGTGCCGCCATTGAACCTGGAGCACCCGTTGAGAATTTGGTGCCAGTGAGCCCTTCAGAAAGAAAGGGGGACGTCGTTGCCCGGATCGCTGCCAACCTCGGCCGCGTGTCGCCGCCGATGTCAGCCGGATCCACTGAGCCACGGGCGATCTTCGTGATGATCAGTGACTATTTCCGACTCGGCCTCGAAGGACTCGGAAAGCATGAGATGGCACGTGGGATCGTCGAGCGCGCAGGCCTGGCATGGCACCCGTCGTTCGAGTCGGCTGGCGCCACGGTCACCCTCGCCGGCCTGTACGCAGTTGAACGAGCCGTTCAAAGTTTGCTGAGGAGTGAGTAGAGGCTCAGAAAACTCACCGAATCTGACACCCGCCGGCCGCCGTTGTGCTGTTCCATGTAGAGCTCGTCCAGCCACGACGAGCATCGTGCTGCTCGTCATCGCCACGGTGAGATCTAGCGGTCGTCAGCTGGGTCGAACGGTGCAGCGCGCTGACGATCCCTGCGGTTTGCTGGAGTACCCGCTGGGGCGGTGTGTTGAGCTCCGCGCCGCCACGTACTTACCAGTTCCGCGCGCCGCGCCCACTCGAATCGGCTGGAGTCACATGACGCTTTTTCTCCGGACTCTGCGGTTGCGACTCTAGGCGGTGTATATGCGGTATTGGTGCCAATGAAGGTATTGCTGTAAAGGCTGCTCTGCTCCCTCCGGCAATAGCAGCGTTCGCCTGAGGGGAGGCTGGGCGAAGTAGAGGCGAGCCACTGGATCGTCGGCCACCCCGCGCACAAGCCTGGACGATCGATGGATCCGAAGCTCGCCGTTCACAGTGAGCAGTCCAGTGTCAAAAGCGACGTCGTGTGTGGGACATGCGGCGAGCCCGTTGCGCTTGTCCAGGCGCTCACGAGGCGAACTGTCGCGCCAGGGCTTGATGTGGCTCGCCAGGAGCATCCGGGACGCCCCAAACGAGGGTGGCGCGAATCCGCAGAACACGCATCGGTGACCACAGTTGGCCAGGACCTCGCTGGCGAATCGGTGCTGACCAACGCGAGTTGCCTGCAGAAGGATTCGCTCGGTGTCCTCACGCGACAGATCGTTCGGCTGCTTTCGCCAAGTTTTTAGTTGTTCGTCGAGTACTGCTTCGACTATGGATATCGACAACTCCTCCTGGCCGAGGAGGTCAAGTTCGCCGCCGTTTTCCAGATTCAGGAAGTCTGGAAGTGCGTCCTGACCTATTCCTTCGGTGCGGGCGGCGGTAAGAAGTGTTCTGTACAGGACGGAGAAGCGCGAAACGTCTTGCCGCAGTGTCGCGCCGGCCAACTTGTCCCACGTTGCCCCGTGTGACCGCGACCCGTCGAGATTCGCCATCTTGGCTAGCACGCTAGAAGGTGGGCGTTGAAAGAGCCGGGCGAGGGACTGAATCGGCTCGGGCGCGCGGGTTGCTGTGGTACTACCGAAGCGGCTGTGATCCACGACGAACGATGCGGCTAGGCAAAGCAAGGTCTCGGCCGGCACGAAGGGTACTTGCCGTTTTCCCGGAGGTGCTGGGAGGCGAGTCTTGAGTTCGCGGTACTGGCGACGGAGTGCTCCCACCGTCGGGTCGAGATAGTCGGACAGAGTTGCCACAGGTCTGACATTAGCGTCCTGGCCTCGTGCTAACCATGGACTTATGCACCTGCCGCTTTCGTCAAGTTGCTGCAGTCGTTCCTACAGCGTTTGGCGACGAAGGATCGTACGTTCTCGGTAAGCAAAGGCGGAAAGCACTACCCGCAGGGGTTGCATCGGAGGCTCCAACCGTACTCCGGGGCGGTCACCATCTGGCGGCGGGCGACGGGCCGTTCCGACGGCCGTTGCACCGGCTGCGCCGGTTGCGGTGCCCGTGATCGTGGAGCCCAGCACCCTTCACCGCGGTGAGCGCGCGGGTCCTGGATGTCTTCGCCGTCGAGGTCGACCGAGGGGAGCACCTCGGTCGCTTTGGCCGCGGTGTGCAGATGTTTCCGCCGTGGTCAGCGGGACTGCCGGCAGCGGCCTGTAACCCGGCGACCGCCCGGGACGGTTCGGCGGGCTTGGGCTCCGCCTTCCGGATTAGGGAGCACTGCTGGAAGTCCGCGGGCGGCTCCGGGAACGCGATGTGCGCGGCCTGCAAAGCTGCCGACGCCCGATCACAGCACCGTCCAGCACCGCCAATAGGTTGAGGTTGGCCGACGCCAGCCGGGTCAGGTCGATGTCGAACCCGTCGTCAGGCATGACTGGCGGGGACAGTGATCAGCACAGGGCTCAGTGGCTCCCGGACGGCGTACTGCCCGAAACAACCGACGGCCGGTTATGGCGCATCAATGAAAGGTTATGGGCTATGCGCACCAACCACGGCTGACGTAGATGCACACACCTCCCAACCGCACACTGCCGGTGACAGGTGCGACCAACGCGAGCAGGCGCCGTCGGGAGGTCCCGCCATGAGCAAGGCAGAGGCACGACAGGGTGATGTGGGGGCCGCGCCCTACGGAGGCGCCGCCGTCGGTGGGGGAGGACCGTTCGCTGCTCCGCCTCGGTGCTGTGGCGATCGTTCTCGGGCTCGTGCTGCAGGTCGTGATGGGGCTGCTGCACCCCTCGCACGCAGATCCCAACGACTCGGTGCCGCGTTCGCCGAGTACGCCCGGTCGGACGCCTTGACCGCTGTCCACATCGGCCAGTTCGTCGGCACGCTACCCATGGTCTCGGCCTTGTCGCGCGCAGCCGCCATCTGGCTCGGGAGGCCGGTGGCGCCGGTGCCGCCACGGTTATCGCCGGACTCGCCGCGGTGCTCGTCGCCGCGGTCTTCGCGGTGCAGATGGCCGTCGACGGCGTCGCGCTCAAGGGCGCCGTGGACACGTGGGTCAACGCCGCCGAGGCCGACCGGCAGGCGGCCTTTGTCGCGGCCGAAGCCGTCCGGTGGACCGAGAAGGGGTGAGCGCGTTCTTCCAGCTCCTCAACGGCGTTGCGTTCCTCATGGTTGGGCTGGCCATGGTGCTCGGCCGGACGTTCCCGCGATGGCTCGGCTGGGTAGGTGTCATAGCGGGGCTCGGGGCGTTCCCGGGCAGCGTCGTCGTCGCCTACACGGGCTTCTCGGTGACGGCGGCCCTCGTGCTCCAGCCGGCGGCCGTGCGGTGCGGTCTTCCTGGTCGGGACGGCGGTGGTCATGTGGCGCAGAGCCCGCGCGATGACGGCCGGTGCTGTCTAACGTGATCGGGTGACCGCAACCGTCACGGACACGCAGACCCGCCGGCGTGAGCTCTCGGGCCAGCTGTCCGTGCAGCTACGCCCGGTTCCTCGCCACGGAGTCCGCCGGGGCCATCCTGCTCGTCGGCGCGACCGTCGTCGCCCTCGTCTGGGCGAACTCCCCGTGGTCGGAGACGTACCAGAACCTCTGGAGCGCCATCGCCTCCGTGCAGACCGGTGAGCCGGCCTGTCGATGGACCTCGACCGCCGGGTGAACGACGGCCTTATGGCCATCTCCTCGGCGCGGCCGTGTTCGGGGCGGGGCAGCCGCAGGGCGACGGCGCCGCCACGCGGCGCGCATCCGTGAAGATATGGCCGATGCCGAGGCCAGCGGCGCCCACGGGACTCGGACCTTCTTCGTGGACGACCTCCGGCATACCAGGCCGCGCGACGCGCGGAGTCTCTTCGCGGCGCTGGAAGGATCGCGGGCAGGTCTGATGCGCTGCGCCGGCCGGGACTGAAGCGCGCTCACCGCCTCAGAGGCCGGCGTCGACGCTCCAGGAGAACAGCGCCGCGAGGAAGGCCGCAGGCTCCTCGACGAACGGCAGATGGCCCGCGTGATCGACCACCGTCAAGGGCCACCCGAGCCTGGCGCTCGCAGCATCGGCGAGGTCGAGCGGGACCATGCGGTCGTGGCGGCCCCAGACCAGCGCCGTCGGCGTGGTGATCCGCTCGAGGGCGGCGTCGGGAATGTGGACTCTGCCCACGCTGATGGCCTGGCGCATCGCGCGCCTCACATGCGGCACCTGCCCGCAGGAGAGCCGGTACGCCGCGAAGGCTGCGAACCACCCCGGGTCGCTCTCGGCGGTCCGGACGCCGTCGTGGAACGGCCATGCGGCGAAGCGGTCGAAGTTGGAAGCTGACGGCCACACCGCCGACCTGATCGCAGCGACCGCCAGGTTGGTAGGCATGCGATATGGGCCGATAGCGGGAACACCGGTCAGGACGAGGCGCTGCAGGCGCTCGCCCCGCCTGACGGCGTAGCGCGCGACCAGGCTCCCGAGCATCGAGTGCGCGACCAGCGTCGGCCTGCCCCGGGAGGTGGCGTCGAGCAGCGAGTCCAGCCAGTCGGTGAACGTGCCGAGCTCGAGCCGGGCCAACGGCGCCGACTCCCCGAAGCCGGGGACATCGGGCGCAACCACATGGTGGTGTGACAGGTAGGGCAGCAGCCGCGCCCAGTAGACGCCGCCCGACTCCACCCCGCCGTGCAGCAGCACCAGGTCGGGACCGTCGCCGGCCTCTAGCAGGCACGTCGAGACGCCCCGGAGGTCGAGCCGCCGGTTACGTACGGCCAGCCCCCGCAGGAGCCGGAGTCGCGCGCCAGCGCTGGGTGCCGTACGCCGCCACGTGACCTGCGCGCCCCGTGCCTTGGATGTGCCGGAAGCCACGAGCTGACGGTAGGCCTGCCGGTGCAGCAACCACATCGGTGGGATCACCCACTGTCCCCGCGGCATCGTGGGTACTCCTGCGCAGCGGACCGGCCGCCCGAGCACCTCTGGTGTGCGCTGAGAAATGGCGCCATGCTGGTCCGCATCGTTCACCGAGCGTTCCCCGGCCGGCTGAGCGGGGTGTGCTCCGCGGTCACATCGGCCGGGTGAGGTGGAAGGGCGCGACGACGCGCCCAGGGGGCCACACGACAGGAGACGCCATGAGAAGACTCGTCCGGATCGCCGTTGTCGCCGGGATGGCGACTCTTCCGCTGGGAGCGGGCGCTGTCGCCGCGTCAGCGGTCCCGTCCGCCGTCGACCTGCCGACGGCGCAGCCGGGATTCCGGGTGCTGCCGTACCTCCAGCAGCCCGGCGAGGACTCCATGACGCTGAGCTGGGTCTCCGAGACCGACCAGCCCGGCACGGTCACGGTCAGCGGCCCGGGGCTGCGCGGGAAGACAGAGCTGACGTCCGAGCCCCGGTACCTCAACCTCATGGAGTACACCGAGGCCGAGCTCGCGCAGGAGATCCGGGGACTGGAGCAGGGCTCGTGGCTGCTGTCGAACAGCAACTACAAGCACACGGTCACCCTGGACGGCCTCAAGGCCGACCACCCCTACCGATACACCGTCGAGCAGGGCGGCCAGACGCACTCCGGCACGTTCTCCACCGGACCGACGTCGGAGCGGTGGCAGGACCTGCGCGTCGTCGCCTTCTCCGACACCGAGACCGAGGCCTACGGCGCCGTCGAGCACCGCGAGTGGGAGCTGCACCCGCAGACCGGCTACGCCGAGGGCTCCGCGGAGCGACCCGGCCCCGGCTCTCTGTGGGCGGAGAAGTACGGCTCGACCACCCGCTACGGCGAGTTCACCCTGCGCTACCCGATGGACCAGCAGCGGGCGCTCGTCGAGAACACGCAGTGGATCGAGAAGGCCGACCCCGACCTCATGCTCATCGCCGGCGACCTCGCCCAGGGCTCGGGCTACCAGCCCGCCTGGGACGAGTTCTGGCGCCACTTCGCCGGCGAGTACGGCACCCTCGCCACGCACACCCCGCTGATCACCGCGCTCGGCAACTGGGAGACCTACGCCGCCCTCAACGGCGGCTACGGCTCCGACGAGGACCGCAGCCCGGCCGTCATCGCCCGCAACCGCTACCACGAGTACTTCGACACCGCGGGCGACGCGGCGAACCCGCAGTTCAAGGACTCCTACCACCGCGTCGACTACGGCCCGCTGACCGTCCTCACGCTCGACTCCACCAACGGCCTGCCCGACGAGGACGCCGACACCGGCATGCTCTCCGGCGAGACCTACTCCGGCGACGACACCAACCTCACCGAGGCGCGGCGCACCACCGACACCCAGGGCGAGTTCACCGCCGAGAACTACGACGGCGCCTTCACCGAGGTCTTCCCCGGCACCACGCCCGAGGACTCCGACCTGCCCAACTTCAACCCCGGCACCGAGCAGTGGGCCTGGGCCGAGGAGCAGCTCGCCGATGCCCGCGAGCGGGGGCAGATCGTCGTCGTCCAGTTCCACCACGCCGCCTACTCCAACGGCGTGCACGGCACCCCGCCCAACCACGAGCACGCGGACAACCAGTCGGGCGTCGCCATGCGGGTCTACACCCCGCTGTTCGAGGAGTACGGGGTCGCGGCCGTCATCTCCGGCCACGACGAGATGTTCGAGCGCTCCTGGGTGGACGAGGACGGCGACGGCACCGGCTTCCACTCCTACGACGTCGGCGTCGCCGCCGACGGGCTGCGCGGCGAGCAGCTCGCCAAGAACGAGGCCGGCGAGTACGTGCCCATCCGGTACAACAGCCACTCCGAGTGGACCGCCGCGGCCGACGAGCCGGAGCTGTGGGAGGTCGACGAGAACGGCAACCCGCAGCTCGTCGACGGCGGCCTGCACTACGGCCACCTGCAAATGGACCTGGAGAACACCAGGTGCGGCGCCGAGATGACGCTCAGCCCGGTCTACCTCTTCCCGGTCCTGGACGAGAACTACGACCTCGTGCGCACTGAGCGCCGCGTCTACGACGACGTCGTCACCGTGACGCTCGACGACGACGGCACCCCGCTCGCCGGGGCGGCCGAGTGTCAGCCGGGCCGGGACACGGCACCGGGGCAGCAGAAGTAGGGCGGGCTTCTTCGGCGGTGCGGGTCCAGGTGACCGGCCCGCCGCCGCGTGCCGGCCACGAAGATGCGCCCCGCGTCGGTAGCTGGCGCACACCTTGCGGGAGCTCGGGCCGCGGCGTGTGATGGAGGCATGAACGTCAGCGCTGCGCTCTCCGCCCGGCGGTCCCGGATCGTCGTCGACGCGTCGGCGTGCGAGATCGACGACCTCGCGCCGTGCGGCGGTGTCGACGTCACCGTCGGCGGCGACGTGGACTGGGGCGAGTTCGTCGAGCGGGCGGTGGCCTCCGGCTGGCCCGGGGTCGAGCGGCTCGGTGGCGTGCCTGGCACCGTCGCGGACGTCGTCCGCACCAACGCCGAGGTCGACGGGCAGGCGGTGGGCGACGTCGTCGCCGCCGTGGGCACGTGGGACCGTGGCGCCGACAGGGCGCGGACCTTCGCGTTCTCCGAGTGCGAGTTCGAACCGTCGACCTCGCGGTTCGAGGAACGTCTGCCTGACGGGCAGCATCGCTACGACATCGTCGACGTCTCGTTCCTCTTCAAGCAGGGCGACCTGACGACACCTATCCGCGATCCGGAGCTCGCACAGCTCCTGGGGATTGGGCTCGGTGAGAGGCTCCCGCTCACCGAGTACGCAGCGCGCCGGAGCCCGCTGGGCGACTGAGTGCAGTGCTCGCTGGGTCTGCTATGAGCAGCGGCCCGTCAGAGCCGCGGGAGCAGCGCCGCACATGAACGAGGGCCGCGGGGCTGAGGTCGCACGGAAAACGGTCGGAATCGGCCCCGCGGACGGCATCAGGTTACGCAGTGTCTGTGCCAGCAGCGGAACTTCCTTGCGCTCCCATCGACGCTGAGGAGTGTCTTACGGATGGTTGTGAGGCCGGAACCCCTGCCTGGGTGGTTCCTTGCCGGACCATGTACTCGAGGAGATTGAGCTGGGGATCGCTGGGGCGTTCTGACCGAAGCGAGCGGCTGATGCCGTGCGCCGCAGCGCGAAGCGCCGGGACGCACGTCTCTACCAAATCACTTCCACGCGGCACGAGGATCGAGAGTGCGGCAGCTGGCTCGCCGTATGCGTCACGGATCGGTACGGCGACGCCGGTGACATCGGGGTGAATCCAGCCGTTGGCGACAGCGACGCCGGTGGCGCGCACGTTGTCGATGATCTTGCGGAGTTGCTCAGGCCGTCTGGGAGTCTCTGGGGTGAAGGCCCGCGGTATCGCCGAGAGGATGGCGTCGTAGACGTCCGGTGAGGAGAAGGCCGCGAACACCATTCCGGGTGCGCAGGCTGCCGCCGGCAGCCGGCTGGCGACCTTGACGATGCTGACGGCCGCACCCTCGGTCGCGGACAGTGTCTCGATGTAGACGACGTCAGTGCCGCCGAGCACGGACAGCTGGGTGTGCTGACGAACAGCGCCCTGCAGGCTTTCCAGGTAAGGCAGGGCCCGGTCGCGCAGGCGCATCTGCGGAGAGTTGCGAACGGCGAGCTCCCACAGCCGCAATCCGATCCGAACCCGGCGGTCGGGCGTCCGCTCCAGCAGCCCCCACCGCACCAGCTCGTTGACGAGCCGATGTGCGCTCGGGACAGGGATCCCGGTGACCCGCGCGATGCTGGCGACCGTCAGGACCGATTCCCCGCCCTGGAACGCGCTTAGAATTTTCACCAGCCGAGAGACCAGCGTCTCTCCAGGATCGGCCAAGGGCACCTCCAGAGCCGGGGCGCGAGCACGGAACAGGACCAGGGTACCTCTCTTCTCCTGCGGGGTAGACGAGGCTGTTGTGGTTCGGGTTGACGTGACGGCGAAACATAGTCTCTCGCTCAGCGAGAGAGACGCTGGCGCCGGCATTCGTCGGAGGGCAATCTTTCGAACACGCGGGGCCGCCTCCCAGAAGTCCCCAGGCCGTCCGCCCAGAGGTAAGCCCAGTGAAGGCAACGCAGCCTGTCCATAGCGAAGACACGCGGCCCCGTGGGCGGGGCCGGTCTGTAGATGATCTATCCGAGCAGGGAGTCCAAGATGGCCGTCGAGAATCGCGCTCAGATCCTTGGTGATGAAGCAGCCCAGGTGGTTGACGCCGTTGTCGTGGGTGCGGGCCTGGCCGGGGTTTCCGCCCTGTACCACCTGCGGCGCCAGGGGATTCGCGTGCTTGTCCTGGAGGCCTCTGACGGCATTGGTGGGACCTGGTATCACAACCGCTACCCGGGGGCCCGCTGCGACATCGAGAGCCTCGACTACTCCTACTCCTTCTCCGAGGAGCTGCAGCAGGACTGGCACTGGAGCGAGCGGTACGCCTCGCAGCAGGAGATCCTGGCCTACGTCCAGCACGTCGTAGACCGGTTCGATCTGCGCAAGGACATCGAGCTCAACGCCCGGGTCGTCTCGGCCGTGTTCGATGAGACGGACGGGCGGTGGGCGGTACGGACGGAGAACGGGCAGCAGTTCTCCGCCAAGTACTGCCTGCTGGCCACGGGTGTGCTGTCGGCCGCACAGGTGCCGCAGATCAGGGGGACAGAGAGTTTCCAGGGCAGGTCCTACCACACGGCCGACTGGCCTACGGAGGGCGTGGACCTCTCTGGGGATCGCGTCGGTGTTATCGGCACCGGCTCCTCCGGGACGCAGCTCATCCCGCTGGTCGCGGAGCAGGCCGCGCACCTGTATGTCTTTCAGCGCACCCCGAACTTCGTCATGCCGGCACAGAACCGGCCGATGGACCCGGACCTTGAGCGCCACTGGAAGGAGCACTACCCAGAACTGCGCAAGAAGGCGCGGGCGACGAGGAACGGGCACAACCAGATCAGCAACCCTCTGCGCGGAAAGGACGTCTCGCCGGAAGAGCGCAGGGCGGAGTTCGAACGTCGCTGGGAGCTCGGCGGCCTGTACATGATGAGGGCCTTCGCCGACATCCTCACCGACCCGGAGGTCAACGCCGAGGCGGGTGACTTCGCGCGCGAGAAGATCCGCCAGATCGTCGACGACCCCGCGACGGCCGAGGCCCTCATGCCACCTCGAGAACTCGCCCTCGGCACCAAGCGACTGTGCTCGGGCACGAACTACTACGAGACCTACAACCGGGACAACGTCACCCTGGTCAACCTCCGCGAGGCTCCCATCGAGGCCGTGACGCCAACCGGGATCCGAACCGCCGACGGAAGTGAGTACGAGCTCGACGTCATCGTCTACGCCACCGGCTTCGATGCCATGACCGGCTCCTTCCTCCGCATCGACGTGCGCGGACGGGGCGGACTTAGCCTGCGAGAGAAGTGGCAGCACGGTCCGCGGACGTACCTCGGCGTGATGACGCACGGCTTCCCGAACCTCTTCATCCTCGCCGGCCCGCAGACGCCCTCCGTCTTCAGCAACATGGTCAACCAGGCGGAGATCCACGTGGAGTGGGTCAACGAGTGCATCGCTCACCTCGAGAAGAACGAGATCGACACGATCGAAGCCAACGAGGATGCGGAGAACGCGTGGGTTGACCACGTCAACGAGCTGGCCAGTCGGACGCTGTACGCCCAATCGCGCAACTCGTGGTTCTGGGGCGCCAACACCCCCGGCAAGCCGCGCGTGTTCATGCCGTACGTCGGCGGTATCGACCGGTACCTGCAGAAGCTCGGCGAAGTCGTCGCTCACGGCTACGAAGGGTTCACCCTTCGGAGCCGCCAGCTGGCCAGGGCTTGATCTGCCCATCCGGCCCCACGCAGATACGTACCACTGACCCACGACTCCAGGAGACAACGATGTCACGACTTAACCGGACGCCGGCACGTGGCCTGGCGATGTTCACCGCCGCAGCCGCCCTTCTCGCCGCGTGCGCGGGAGGAGGGGACGGCCAAGCGGACGCCGGCGGCGACGGCGCCACGGACACCGCGACCGAAACGCGCCAGATCAAGGTGGGAGTGCAGCCGTTCGCCGAGCTCGCCCCCTTCTACATCGCCCAGCAGGAAGGGCTCTTCGCGGAGCACGGGCTGGAGGTAGAAGTCCAACAGGCATCAGAGGGGGCGTCGCTGATCGCGGCCATGGTCGGGGGCGATGTGCCGATCGTCTACAGCAACTACGTCTCCTTGCTCACAGCCGTGGACCAAGGTCTGCCCGTCCGGATCTTCAGGGAGAACGACCGCCCCGGGGTTCAGGCGCTCTACGTCCTGCCGGACAGTGAGATCCAGGAACCGGCCGACTTCGAGGGCGCCACGATCGCCGTGAACGGCCTGGGCAACATCATGGAGGTCACCTCACGGGGGGTGCTCGAGCACCACGGGGTCGACCTCTCAACGGTGAAGTTCGTGGAGATCCCACCGCCGAACATGCAGCAAGCACTCGAACAGGGACAGGTGGACGCTGCGTGGCTCGTGGAGCCGTTCGTCACCCTGGCCACTCAGACTGGAGCCCGACCGGTCGTCAGCGCCTTCGAAGGCCCCACCGAGAACGCCCCGGTCGCCGGGTGGGCGACCACTGCGCAGTACCTCCAGGAGAACCCCGACGTGGTGGCCGACTTCAAGGCGGCCATGGATGAAGCGATGGAGATCGCAGCCTCGGACCCGGACGCGGTCGCCGAGATCATCCCGACCTACACGGAAATCAGTCCAGAGCTGGCGCAATCGCTCGCGGAGATCGCCTTCGCCGAGAACAGCGACCTCAGTGGCCTCGCGGGGCTGGAGGAGCTCCTGGTCAAGTACGAGATCATCGCCGAGCCGACCGACCTTGAAGAGGTCGTCGTCGAGGAATCCGAGCTTGAGGGTTGAGCACCACACCAAGCAACCAACAGAGGCGGATGATGACCGAGGCAGAGCTTCTCACAACTGTCGAGTGCCATGAGCGCGGTGTGCGGTCCGCCGGCGTCACGACACGGTTCCTGGAGGCTGGCAGCCCGGAAGCCCCCACCGTTGTGCTCCTGCACGACGGCGCTTGGGGCGGGTCCAGTGACGTCACCTGGGGGGCGTGTCTCCCGATGCTGGCGCAGCGATTTCACGTGATCGCGCCGGACTTCCTGGGCTACGGGGGGAGCGACAAAGCAACGTACTTCGACCGGTCCAGCTACGCCCCTCGCATCGCACAGCTGGAGTCTCTTCTCGAGACGCTGCTGATCTCCGAGCCGCATCTGGTCGGCAGTTCCTACGGCGGTTCAGTCGCGCTGCGCATGCTCGTCGAGTCGACGATGCCGCTGCGGTCGGCGACTTCGATCGGCGGAAGCGGCGGCCCGTGGAAGACCGAAGTCATGCTCCGCGAGCTCGGGAGATGGGATGGCACCCGCGGCGACCTCACCCGCGTGCTCGCCTTCCTCATGGACGAGTCCCACCCTGACTTCGAGAAGCAGCTCAGCCTGCGGGAGAGGTGGGCGACCGTGCCTGGGCACTATCGCTCCGTGGCTTCGGCCACCCTGGCGCTGCCTGAGCCACTGCGCCGAGCTGTGGAGGACCCCTGGCCCGCCCCGCTGGCCGGCGTGGGTACCCCGACCCTCCTTGTCGCAGGCAGCCAGGACGAGCTGTTCGAACCTGAGTGGCCCGAGCATGTCCAGGCCGTGGTGCCTCATGCCGAGATCGTGCGCATGGACACCAGACACTCTCCAAACCTTGACCACCCGGCAGAGGTCGTCGACCTCCTTACCCAATTTCTTGAGGCGGTGGATTCGGCTTAGTCCGCGCTCGAGGAGTCGCCATTTGCGCGCCTGGTCGACGTCCGTCAACGCCGGCTGCGCGGATTTCCTCGTCCACCGAGCGGCAGTCGCTGGCCTCGTCGGCAGGTCTTGGTCCGGAAGCTAGCGGCGCGGGTCGACGAGCACCTTCGCGTGGCGGCTCGTGCCGTTGTCGAGCTCCTCGAACGTGGCCTCGAGCTCGTCGAGGCCGATGGTGCCGGTGTGCAGGACGTCGACGTTGACGGCGCCGCCGGCGATGGCGTGCATCGCGCCGACGAAGTCCTCGTGGTTGTAGGCGAGGGAGCCGATGACCGTCAGCTCGCGGATCTGCCAGTCGGGGTAGCTGACCTCCGAGGTCGTCGACGGGAAGCCGAGAAGTGCCAGCGTGCCGCCGCGGCGCACCAGCTCTGCCGAGGCCTGGAACAGGCTCGCCGCACCGGTGCACTCGTACAGGACGTCGGCACCGAGGCCGTTGCTGGTGTCGAACACGTACCGGGTGAACTCCTCCCCGGGCTCGAGCACCTCGGTGAAGCCGAGCTCCCGGGCCACCTCGCGGCGCGCCTCGTTCGGCTCGACCACGACGACGCGGGAGGCCCCGGCGTGCCGGGCGTGCTGGGCGGTCAGCAGGCCGATCGGGCCGCCACCCTGGACGACGACGAAGGCGCCGAGCGGCTGACGTGCGCGCTTGACGGCGTGGAAGGTGACCGCCGTGGGTTCGACCAGGGCGGCCTGCTCGTCGCTGAGAGCGTCGAGGACGGGCAGGACGCGGCGCGCCGGCACGGCGATCGCCGTCGCGAACCCGCCGTGCGCGGGGGAGTCGGGCGTGACGCCGTTGGCCTCGGCGAAGGCGACGTCGCAGTTCTCGGTGTGCCCGGCGCGGCACTGGGCGCAGCTGCCGCAGGCGGGGCCGACGCTGGCGACCACACGCTGGCCGACGCTCAGGCCCTCGACGTCTTCCCCGACGGCGGAGACGGTGCCGGTCCACTCGTGACCGAAGACGGCCGGCGGGAGCCCGCCGGAGGTGTAGCCGTGGGTGTCCGTGGCGCAGATGCCGCAGTAGGAGATGGCGACGACGACACCGTCCGCGGCCGGCTGCGGCACCTCGCCGGTGCGCAGCTCCACGGTGTGCTCGGACGGCGCAGCGGCATAGCGGTACTTCGACACGGGTGACTCCTCGATCTCGCGGCTTTGCCTTCTGTCCTATCACCCGCACGGACCTGGCACCCATCCGGTCCGGGGCCGGCTCCGAACCATGGTCGCCGCCAGCGAGGCGGTTCGACGACGGGGAGGACACCCATGGCTTTCGACATCGACCGGTACGCCCGCGCTTCCGAGCGCGTGGGTTGGGAGGACCTCGAGCTGGACGTCTTCCGGGACGACCCGCTGCCGCCGGAGACCCTGCGGACGCTGCGGTACATGTGCGACATCGAGTACCACACGGTCTGCTACCTGCGGGACATGCTCGTCACCCCCTCCCGCAAGGACCGTGACGTCAGCGCCTTCATGACCATCTGGAACCACGAGGAGTTCTGGCACGGCGAGGCCCTGGCGCACGTCCTGGCCCTGCACGGCATCACCGTCACCTACGACGACCTCAAGGCCCGCCGGGTCAAGCTCGGCTGGCGCGACCGGATCGCCCCGGTCCGGCAGTCCCTGCTGTCCAACCTGGTCGGGACGGACTTCGTCGCCGTCCACATGGTGTGGGGTGCCGTGAACGAGCGGACCGCGGCCGCCGCGTACAAGCGGCTCGCGGCGCTGGGGGACCACGCGGTTCTCGGCGAGCTCCTGCGCCGTATCGCCGCGCAGGAGTCCCGGCACATCGCGTTCTACACCACCCAGGCGCGCGACCGGCTCGCGGCGAGCACGCGCGCGCAACGGCTGGCCCGCCAGGCCCTGCGGATCGCCTGGCAGCCGGTCGGGTCGGGGATCTCGGACGACGGCGAGGTCGCGCACGTCATGAACCACCTCTTCGCCGGACCCGAGGGCCGGCGAGAGGTCGAGGCGATCGACCGGCACGTCGGGAAGCTGCCCGGCCTGTCGGGGCTGACCGTCGTCGCGGACACCATGGCGGCCCGCGGTGTGCCGGCATGACCGCGGCCGCCTTCGACGTGCGCGCGTACATGCGCAGCCCGCGTGACCTCCGGCCGGAAGACGTCGACCTCACCGCGACGCGGCCGCTCCGCCCCGCGGCGCTGCGGGCGCTCGTCCACCTCGCGCACGTCGAGCGCTCGGCCCTCACGCGCATGCGCGACCTGCTCGTGACCCCCACGCACGCGGACGTCCGGGTAACGGCCTTCCTCACCACGTGGTCGTACGAGCAGCACTGGCTCGCCGAGACGCTCGACGCCGTCATCGCCGCGAACGGCAGGACCGCCGCCGCGCCGAGGCCCACCCCCGGCGGCCGGGTGCTGCGGGCGTGGGACGAACGGTGCCGGCCGACAGTCGAGGCGGTTCGGTCGAACCTGCTCGGCGCCGACGTCGTCGGCGGGCACATGGTCACCGGATGGCTCGACACGGCGGTGGTCACCCTCGTCTACCGCCACCTCGCGGCCGCGGAGCCCCGGCTGCGCGAGCTGTCGTCGGCCGCCGAGCGGGTCAAGGAACGCCACGAGGCCTTCTGCGCGCACGAGGCGACAGCCCGGCTCTCCGCCGGCGCCGGCGCCCGCCGCCTGGCCCGCCGTGCCGTGGCCGGATGGTCCTGGCCGGGCACCCGGTACGCCGGAGCGCCGGGCGCCGCTGTCCTCGTCCCGCTGCTCGCGACGGCATCGGGCCGGCGAGCGCTCGAGCACCTCGACGAGGGCGTCGCCGCCTTCCCGGGCCTGGCCGGCGTGCGTCCGGTCCGGGCCGCCGTGAGGTCCCTGAAGGTCGCACCCATCCGGTGACGCGACGGCTCCGAACCCGGTGTGACAGAGCAGCACCGGCACGACGGAAAGAGCAGACCATGCGAACCATCCGACCCACCGCCACGCTCGCGGCCGCCCTGGCGCTCACCCTCGCCGGGTGCGCCGGCGGCAACGACGGCGACACGGCCGACGCCGGTGCGGCGCCGGCCTCGACGCAGACCCAGGAACCCATGACCGAGCCGGCCGAGGAGGCGCCCGCGGCGGTCATGCCGATGGGCACCGGGGACCCGTTCGCGGACACCCGGACCGCCGCCCAGCACATGCCCGAGACCGCGGCCACCCTGGCCGGGGGCTTCGCCTCCGCCCTGGAGATCCCCGGAGCCACCGACTCCGCGGCGGCCGGGCTGCGGGCGGAGCTCACCGCGCTGCTGCAGGAGCACGTGTACCTGGCCGGGATCGCCGTCGCGACCGCGTACACCACCGCCCCGGACTCCGAGGAGTTCGCCGCTGCCGCCGCGACGCTCGACGCCAACTCGGTCGCGCTGTCCGAGGCGGTCACCTCGCTCGCCGGTGAGGAGCGGGGCACCGCCTTCCTGGGGCTGTGGCGCGAGCACATCGGCTACTTCGTCGACTACGCCGTCGCCACCAAGGGCGGCGACACCGCGGGGCAGGAGGAGGCGCTCGCCTCGCTCGAGGCCTACACCGTGGAGGCCGGGGCGTTCTTCGAGGAGGTCAGCGGCGGCGAGCTGCCCGCCGGGGACGTCGCCGAGTCCCTGCGGATGCACGTCTCCACGCTCTCCACCGCGATCGACGACCTCGCCGCGGGCAGCCCGGAGGCCTACGCGTCGCTCCAGGCCGCCGCGGGTCACGTCGTGGAGGGCGCCGGGGTGATCGCCACCGGCCTGTCCGCGGCCGGCGGCCTCGAGGGCGACCCGAACGACGACGCCGCGGTCCTGCGCGCCCAGCTCACCGCCGCGCTCCAGGAGCACGTCTACCTCGCCGGGATCAGCGTCTTCACCGCGTACACGACGGAGGGCGGCACCGGCTCCGAGGCCTTCCAGGCCGCGGCCGCGACTCTCGACGGCAACTCCGTCGCGCTCTCCGAGGCGGTCGGCACGCTCGCCGGTGCGGAGCAGGGGACGGCATTCCTCGACCTGTGGCGCGAGCACATCGGCTACTTCGTCGACTACGCCGAGGCCGCCGCCGGTGACGACGACGCAGCCGCGACCGCGGCGCTGACCGAGCTGGACGGCTACCGCGGCGAGGCCGGCGCCTTCTTCGCCGAGATCTCCGCGGGCGAGCTCCCGGCCGACGCCGTCGCCGAGGGCCTTGCCATGCACGTGCAGACCCTTGCCGGCGCGATCGACTCCCTCGACCAGGCCCTCGTCGAGGCCGGCTGAGGGACCTCCGGGTGACGGGTCGCCCCGGCGGGGTGGCCCGTCACCCGCGTCCTCGCGGTGCCGCGGCGCGGCGCTCGCGGACGCTCACGGCACAATGGGCCCCGTGACCTCACCCGGACGCGTCCCGCACGGCACCGCGGCCGATCCCCGCAGCCGCGCGAACCGCGTCGGGGAGCTGCTCAGGGCGGTCGCCGAGGGGAACCACGAGGCGTTCGCGGGCCTGTACGACGAGACGGCCGGCATGGTGCACGGCACGGCCGTCCGCGTGCTGCGCGACCCGGAGCTGGCCGCGGAGGTGACGCAGGAGGTGATGGTCGAGGTGTGGCGCACCGCCCCGCGGTTCGACGGGGCCCGTGGGAGCGCGCTGGCCTGGATCGCCACGATGGCGCACCGCCGGGCCGTGGACCGGGTCCGCGCCGTCCAGGCCCAGCGGGACCGGGACGTACGCGCCGCGGCCCGCGACTACGACCGCCCCTTCGACGAGGTCGCCGAGTCCGTCGCCCGCGCTGACGAGCGCACGCGGGTCCAGGAGTGCCTGGCCACCCTGACTGAGCTGCAGCGCGACGCCGTGCTGCGCGCCTACTACGGGGGCCGGACCTACCGCGAGGTGGCCGCGGACGTCGCGGCGTCCCTGCCCACGGTGAAGTCACGCATCCGTGACGGCCTGCACCGGCTGAAGATGTGTCTGGGGGTGGAGTGGTGAGCGAGCACGACGCCGAGCGAGAGCTCCTGGGGGCCTGGGCGCTCGATGCCGTCGACGACGTCGAGCGGGCCGCCGTCGAGCGTGCCATCCGCGAGGACCCGGAGCTGGCCGCCGAGGCGGGTGCGCTCCGGGAGACCGCCGCCCGCCTCGCGGACGCCGGCGCGGTCGCGCCGCCGCCGGCCCTGCGCGAGGCCGTGCTCGCCGCCGCCGCCGGCACCCGCC
>NZ_BAABBA010000029.1:0-38967 GCF_039537705.1 Georgenia daeguensis | reverse complement strand
AGGCGTACGTCGCGCTGACGTTCACCGCGGCCGCCCGGGCGGGCGGGAAGAAGCGGACCCCGGAGGAGATGGGGCACGACCTCGCGGCCCGGCTGCCCGGGCTGACGCAGACTCTCTCGGCGACCGGGGCGGGTGCGTCGCACCCGCTGTCGGCGCAGGAGCTGTGCGAGACGATCCGCATCGCGTACGACCCGGCCGCGGCGGCGCTGATCGACGAGGCGCACGCGGCGGGCGAGACGCCGGAGCTGTCCTGGTACGGCGTGGGCCCGACGTTCGCGGAGGCGACCTACGACGGGTACCTGCACGACTCGGCGCTGTCGGTGACCTGGGGGATGTCCACCGCGCCGCGGGGGACGGTGCAGTCCGGGGTCCTGGCGAAGCTGCTGGCCCCGCACCGGGACGTGGCCCGCAAGCGGGTCACGCTGCTGTACCGCCCGGTCGACGCCGCCCGTGCTGCGGCGATCGTCGAGGCCGACCTGCGGGCGGCGGAGTTCCGCGCGACCTCGAGCGCGAAGCCGGCGGCCCGGGACATTCTCGCCACCCGTGCGGCTGCGGCCACCGCGAGCGAGGAGGCGGCCGGGGCGGGCCTGCTCAACTTCGGGATGCTGGTCACCGCCACGGTGCTCGACCCGGGCAGGGAGGCCGACGCCCGGGCGGCGATCGACGGGCTGTCTGCCACGGCCCGGTTGCGGCTGCGCCTGCTGCGCGGGTCGCAGGACTCCGCCTTCGCCGGCGCCCTCCCGCTGGGCTTGGTGCTGCCCCGTCACCTGCGGGTGCCGGCCGAGATGAGGGACAAGTTGTGAAGCGCACCAAGAACACGGCCAGGCCGCGGGTGCTGCGCCCGGGCATGCGCGGCTGGCTCGGCCGGGGCCGGGGGGAGTCGTTCTACGTCCAGGCGGCGGATGAGTGGCGGGGCACGTCGGTGCAGGTGTGCGGGCTGTGGCCGTTCGCCGTCGGGACCGGCACCCCGATGGTCGGGGTGCCGCTGGGGCGGCACATTCACACCGGGGCGACGCTGTGCTGCGACCCGATCTCCTGGTTCCAGCGGGCCAAGCTCATCTCCAACCCCTCGGCCTTCGTGCTCGGCAAGCCGGGCCTGGGCAAGTCCACCCTGGTGCGCCGCATGGCGACCGGGCTGGCCGGCTACGGGGTGATGCCCCTGGTCCTCGGGGATCTCAAGCCGGACTACGTCGACCTCATCGAGGCTCTGGGCGGGCAGGTCATCACCCTGGGTCGCGGCCGCGGTCACCTCAACGTCCTGGACCCGGGCGAGGCGACCGGCGCCGCCGAGCGGCTGCGGTCGGCGGGTTACGAGAAGGAGGCGGCCCAGGTGCTCGCCGATGCCCACGGGCGCCGGCACACGATGGTCTCCGCGCTGGTGACGATCATGCGCGGCGCCCCGCCGACGGACCGGGAGGAGACGATCCTGGACCGGGCGCTGAAGGTGCTCGACGCCCGCCACGACGGCATCCCTGTGCTGGGTGATCTGCTGCGGGTGATCCAGGACGGCCCGCAGGAGGTGCGCGCCGCGGCGCTGGACCGAGGGGACCAGGGCCGGTACCAGGCCATCACCGAGAACCTCGAGGCCTCCCTCGTCGGCCTGGTCGACGGCGGCCGGCTGGGGGAGACCTTCGCCCGCCCGACCACCAACCCGATGCGCCGGGACCGCCCGGTGGTCTACGACGTCTCCTCGATCGACGACACCGACATGGACCTGCAGGCCGCGACGCTGCTTGCGTGCTGGTCGGCCGGGTTCGGCACAGTCAACGTGGCCAACGCCCTGGCCGACGCCGGCCTGGAGCCGCGGCGGCACTATTTCGTCGTCCTGGACGAGCTCTGGCGCGCGCTGCGCGCCGGGCGCGGCATGGTCGACCGCGTCGACGCCCTGACCCGGCTGAACCGGCAGCGCGGTGTCGGGGTCGCGATGATCTCCCACACCATGTCCGACCTGCTCGCCCTGGCGCACGAGGAGGACCGGATGAAGGCCCGCGGCTTCGTCGAGCGCTCCGGCATGGTCATCTGCGGCGGCCTGCCCAGCGCGGAGATGCCCCTGCTGACCGCCGCGGTCCCGTTCTCCCGCGCCGAGCAGGACCTGCTCATCGGCTGGCAGGATCCACCGGCCTGGGACCCGGCCGCCGGGCAGGAGGCCGAGCCTCCGGGCCGGGGGAAGTTCCTCGTCAAGGTCGGCGGCCGCCCCGGCATCCCGATCGACATCCAGCTCACCGAGGTCGAGATGGGCATCCACGACACCAACAAGCGCTGGCACACCGTCTCCCGCATCGGCGCGACCGCAGGAGGTACCGCGTGAGCACCCCGAACAACCGGCGCCGTGACCCGGGCGGGCTGTCCAGCGAGGCAGTCCTGGTCTGGGTCGGCATCGCCGCCGTGGTCCTGGTCGTCGGTGGCGCCTACGCCGCCGTGCACCTGGGCCACCGCATCGACGTCTCCGGCGCCGAGGTACCGACCGACCCCTTCGCGATGTTCTTCGGGCTGCTCTCCGGCGACGTCGCCTGGCCAGCCGCCGGCACCGGCGTGGTCGTCGCCCTGGCCGTCCTCCTGATCGCCCTCGCTGTGGGGGTCGTCCTGGTCGCTCGCAAGATCACCGGCAGGCGCACCCGGGTGGACCGCACCGCCGCCTACCTCGGCCGCGGCCGCGACGTCGAGGCCCTGACCCGGAGGCATGCCGCCGCGACCGCGGAGCGGCTCGGGGTCAAGGACTCCCCGGGCGTGCCCATCGGCGTCACCGTCAGCACCCGGCGGCCGCTGTTCGGGTCGTGGGAGGACATGCACATCGACATCTGGGGCCCGCGCACCGGCAAGACCACCTCGAGGGCCGTGCCCGCGATCCTCGACGCCCCCGGCGCAGTCCTGGTCACCTCGAACAAGCGCGACGTCGTCGACGCCACCCGCGACGTGCGCGCCACGACGGGCCCGGTGTGGGTCTTCGACCCCCAGGCCATCGCCCTGGAGGAACCGGCCTGGTGGTGGAACCCGCTGTCCTACGTCAGCGACGAGGTCAAGGCCGCCCGGCTGGCCGAGCACTTCGCCGCCGGCAGCCGCGACCCCGGCGCCCGCACCGACGCCTACTTCGACCCCGCCGGCCAGGACCTCCTGGCCGGCCTGCTGCTCGCGGCCGCCCTGGACTCCCGGCCGATCACCGACGTCTACACGTGGCTGACCCGGCCCACCGACGACACCGCCGTCGACATCCTCGCCACCCACGGCTTCCGCCTGGTCGCCGACCAGGTCGCCGGCGTGATCAACGCCCCGGAGAAGCAGCGCGGCGGCGTCTACGGCACCGCCCAGCAGATGGCCTCCTGCCTGACCAATCGACAGGTCGCCGCCTGGGTCACCCCGCAAGGACCCGCCGACCACCGGCCCCACTTCGACCCCGCGGCGTTCGTCCGTGACGGCGGCACCCTCTACAGCCTCTCCAAGGAGGGCCGGGGCACCGCCGGCCCGCTCGTCACGGCGCTGACCGTCGCCGTCGTCGAGGCCGCCGAGGAGCTTGCCGTCCACTCCCCGGGCGGACGGCTCACCACACCCCTGCTGGCCGTGCTCGACGAGGCCGCGAACGTCTGCCGCTGGCGCGAGCTGCCCAACCTCTACAGCCACTACGGCTCCCGCGGCATCGTCATCATGACCATCCTGCAGTCCTGGTCCCAGGGCGCAGACGTCTGGGGCGAGTCCGGCATGAAGAAGCTCTGGTCCGCCGCGAACGTCAAGGTCTACGGCGGCGGCGTCTCCGAGGCCGCCTTCCTCGAGGACCTCTCCCGCATCGTCGGCGACTACGACCGCCAGGCCTCCTCGGTCTCCTACGGGCGCGGGCACCGCACCGTCTCCCAGCAGCTCCACCGCGAACGCATCCTCGACGTCGCCGACCTCGCCGCCATGCCCAAGGGCCGCGCCCTCGTCCTCGCCTCCGGCTCACGCCCCACACTGATCCGCACCCAGCCCTGGATGACCGGCCCGCACGCCGAGGCCGTGCGCGCCTCCATCAAGGCCCACGACCCCCAGGCCGCCCGCACCATCGTCGACGCCGAGCGCGAGCTCGCCGTCGACGACCAGGCCCCCGCACCCGGTCCCGGCTCCCTAGGAGGACAGCGATGACCGACGTGCTGAACAGCTGGGACGAGGCCGAGGACCTCATCGACGCCCGCACCGAGCAGGCGGGTGGCGATGAGACCGAGGCAGAGCCCACCCTCTACTACGGCTCCGTCGACGAGTTCGTCCGCGATTACCTCCGCAACCTCTACCGCCGCCGCGTCGGCCCGAACACCTCCGCAAAGTGGGCGGCCGAGTGGTGGCGCCACCCCGAGGCCATCGTCCGCCTCGAGGCCCTCTGGCGGGCCTGGGAACACCTCCGCCTCGACCCCGCCACCGGCATGAGCGTCTGGCTACGAGACCATGCCGACTACCACATGGGCGTCCTGCTCTCCCCAGACGGGCCCTTCAAGAAGTCTGAGGACGCCAACCGCGACGGTGAACCACTGCCGTACACCGCGCCGCCCGCTGGCATGTTCCCGGAGGTGCGCTCCTAGCGTGGAGGGAGACGCCCGGTGGACGTCACCGATACGCCCCTCCCGCTCAGCGATGGCTCTACTAAAATTCGGCTTCGGACCTTGGCGTAAGCCCTGCGGTCATTCCATCGGCTTGACGTGCGCCTCGATGAACGCGACCTCGTCATCGTCGAGGCCGTACTTGGCGTAAAGCTGCGCGTCGATCTCGGGGATTGGCCTCGACCAGTCGATGTCAGATGCGCTCGTGAAGTCCTGCGACGGGACGTACTTCCATACCTTGGCCGGGTTGTGCTGCGTGGCCTTGAGGACACCTATCATCGTTCGGACGAACTTGCTCTTGACGTACTTGAGGCAGGATTCGGCCTCGACGTCGGTGTCGAAGGAACCAATGGTGATGAACGTCTGAGTGACCGCCACATCTGGCTCGCCGAGCATCGGGTCTCCGAGGATGACAGCGGGCACATCACCAAACTTCCCAAGGTGTCCGCGGGACGCGGGAGCGACGACCTTGAACTTGCTGAAGCTCTCGGGCCCGGTGATGTAGTCGCGGCGGATCCAGCGCGCGGTGCGCTTCTTGCCGTCCAGGCCGAGCACGCGTACGTACTCTCTTCCATCAGCGGGTTTATCTGCGTGGTAGAGGAAAGAGAACTGGTCGAAGGCGTTCGTGTTCACCAAGGCGGCGTTGCCCTCTGGCCGGAGCGCCAGCGCCTCGGGGTGGTCCTCGTACAACTTGTTTGTGTAGCGGTAGGAGCGTGAACTTGTGATCCCAAGTTGCTCCAGAGACTTGGCGCTGGCCTCGACGACCTTGTGGAGGATCGTGTTGAGCTCGGGATAATGCGTGAACGTTCCTACCGGCTCGCCCTCGTGGTCGACGTCGCGGTAGGTGACAGCGATACCGCCGTTGATGATCGTCCCGGGAAACAGATCGTCGCTGTTGGGGACGTAGTGGGGCACCGACAGGTGCTTGTCGGCGAGCATCTTCTCGTTCCATGCCTTCGGCGTGAATCCAGCGTTGAAGAGGAAGCGCGCGGGGGTGATGAGCACGGCCTTCTTCGCGACCTCGTACGCGGCATCCATGAAGAGGTGGTAGACGGGGGTGTCTCGGGATCCCGCGCCCTGGGCTTCCTCCTGGTAGGGCGGGTTGCCGATGACGACGTCGAACTTCCTGCTCATCTCAGTTCTCTCCCAGCATGTCGTTCACGGCCTGTTCGCGCTCTGAAGGCGTCATTTTGGCGAGGTTCCCGACTCGGAAGTGCCCTGAACCCTCGATCCACTCCTTGCGTTCGGGCACCCCGCCAGAGACCGCTTCGATGGTGATGCGGTGCAGGATCTCGTTGTGGCTCATCTCGAACACCTGCCGCGTCAGGATGTGCTTCAGGCGTTTATCAGGGTCGGGGATCGCTTCGGCGAGTCCCTTGTCGAGTCGGCGCACGAGTTCCATGCAGAACAGACCGGCGGTGGAGAACAGGTCTGCGAACGTCTTGTCGGGGTCGGAGAAGATGCCGGGGTTCTCCTCCTCCAGGGTGTCGCACATCAGGGTGACGACCGGCTTTGGTGTGAACACGAGTGAGGTCTTCTGCTGGGGGATGTAGGCGAAGATGTCCTCGGTGGCGTTGTCGTCGAAGTAGTCGGCGAGCGACTCCTTCTTGTCGAGGAACTCCTGCATCGCCCGGTCAAACACGGCTTCGTCGAAGAGACCGGGAACCTTGATGACGGTCCCGTCCGGCTCGGTGACCTCGCGCCCGTCGCGCAGGAGGCGGAACTCTTCCTCGGTGATCCCGGTGATCTCGTGGAACACGTCGTCTGGGGTGTAGTCGTCGAAGTTCGCCAGGCAAATGTTCCGGTCGCCGTAGGCCATGAGAAACATCGGGATGGTGCGCGCGAACCCGCGCAGGTGGCTGCGGGCGTCGTCCATCGCCTTGTCGGCCTGCTTCTGAACTTTCTTCGTCTCCTCGCGCTTGACCACCTCGGGGACGATGTTGTCCATGGTCTTGCCGACGATGGCGAGGATGTTCTCCTGGAACGCTTGATCGGCCTCGGCCTGCTTCGCCTCGACCTCCTTGGCTTCGGCCTCGGTCGCCGCTTCCTTGGCCTCGTCTTCGAGGTGTTTCTTGGCGATCTCGTGCTCGGTGTAGGCGCGCTCGACTTCGGCCTTGACCTTTGCCTCGGTCGCTTTGGCGTCCCGATCGATCTGTGCCTGGGTGAGGCCGTACTCCTGTGCAAGCTCGGTTCGTTTCGTCGCCGCCTGCTTGGTCAGCGCGTCAGCGATCTGCTTGGCCGCGGTGCTCGCTTTCGTCTCGGGGGAGACCGGCGGAAGCGCCTCGAGGGACCAGACAGGCGGGCCAAGCTCTGCCACCTTCGGGTTGATGACCGTCTCGGTGTCGATCTGCACGTTGCCCTCGGCGTCGGTGACCGGCGGCGGCTCCGGCACGTCCAACGCAGATCCCGTGCTGACCTTCCCGCCCTTGGCGGTTGGGAGCTTGTCGAGGATCTCCTTGACGTGCTCGGTGTACCGGAAGATGCCGGCGACGTTGGCGAACAGCAGGTTCGACAGGAACCCGCGCCGTACGACTTCGCGGGCTTTGAACACCTGCGGGAAGGTGAGCACCTGCGAGGCGTCGAGCTCGATCATCCGGCCCTCGGAGTCTTCACCGAGGATGGGGAAGAAGTTGAGCAGCCGCTGAATGTTCTCCGTGCGTACGGCCGGGTCGCCGGTCGGGTTGGGTGACAGGTTGTTGGCGAACGCGTCAAAGATCGTCAGGGTCCGCTCGGGGGCGAAGTCGAAGATGTAAGCGTTCTTCTTCTGCAAGACCCTGTCGCCGCGGACGAACGTGTGCGGGTTCTGCGCGCGGAACGCCGCCTGCATGTATAGAGCGGGGGAGGACAGATTGGACAGCATGATGACGGCGGTCCACTCGGGGACCGTCACGCCCGTCGTCAGCTGGCCGACGGACAAGGTGATGGTCTTGCCGCCTTCGGCCTCTGCCTTGGCGATGGCCGCGCGGACCTTGGCCAGAGACTTGCCAGCGATCTCCGTGTCGTCGCCGGCCTCGTCCAGACCGTCGCCGCCGTTGCTGCGCCCGTCCCCTGCGGCGAGCACGACCGTGTAGTCCTTGAACACCGGGTGCTTCTTGAGCAGGCGCTCCAGCGCCTTGGCGGACGCGACGCGGTTGAGCAGCCAGAACGAGTGCCTGATCTCGTCACGCAACTCATCGGTGGAGAATGGGTACTTCTCGTTCGTCGTCAGCGCATCGAGGAACCGGCTGACATCGGCCTCGTACTCGAAAAAGCCGTTGTCCTTCGTACGGAAGAACTCGGCCAGGTCGAACGTGTAGTCGACATTCGCTTCGTCGTCCTCGACCGCCGCACCCTCAGCGAGACGGTCGGTGACCATGCGCGAAAGCTGGTAAGTGAGCAAGTTGAGGGTCGGCAGCGACTCGTACGGGTTGTCCTGCGCGCCGTCGGACCACTGTTCGCGGGCGGTCTGCTCGTCCTCGTAGGTCCAGTTGAAGATCTGGTCTGCGCCGAACCGTCCCGAGGCGAGAGCCTTGAACGGCGTGCCCGACAGGTAAAGTGTGTGGCTGCGCTTGATCTGGTTGAACGCAACGTCGGTCTTGGTCGTGTCGACGCCTTCGTGTGCCTCGTCGATGACGAGAAGGTCCCACTCCATCTCGGCGATGTGCTTGAGCTTGGGGTAGCTGCCGCCGAAGTACTGCGAGCCCTTGAGGTCCTGCAGCGATACGAACTCGATGATGCGCGGGTCGGAGTCGAGGTTCTCCTTTGAGTACGCCCGCCACTGGTCGCGTGTCATGAGTGAGCGCTCGGATAGGGAGGGCGACTCGGAGACGAACTGGTACGTCGTCTGGTGGCCAATGAACCGCTGGAAGTCGTCGTACCACGAGTTGGCGATGGCGGGCCGGTTCGTGACGATGAGCGCCCTGCGGACGTCCATTTTGCGCATCAGGTCGTAGGTCGTGAGCGTCTTGCCGAACCGGGGCTTGGCGTTCCAGAGCACCTCGCCACCGCTGTCCCCAAGTGCTGTGACGGCCTGCGCTACGGCCGCCTGCTGCTCAGGACGCAGCGTGTAGTCCTCTTCGGCGACCAACTGGGGCGCTACGAAGTCCTGAAAGATGAAGCTCTGGATGTACTCGCGCGACGTCCGCGGGGCGGTGGCGAAGTGGTGCCACTCGGTTCGCTTGGGCTTGGTCTCGCGCTCGACACCCTGTTGCTTGAGGAACGCGTGGAAGTCGACGTCGGTGAACCGTCCGCCGGCCTCCGTGCTGAATGCCGCTCGGTACGACCAGACCTTGACCTTCTCAACCGAGAGTTGGCTCGCCTGCTGAGCGATACGTGCATCGGCGGAGTCCTGCTCGGTGTACCCGATCTTCTCCCACCCGTCGTACTTGGGGATATCGGGAGTCTTCCACGAGTAGACGTAGGGGACGACCGCGTGGAACGTGCTGATGTTCGGGCTAGTCACCGGCTCTCACTTCTTCGTGGACGTGGTCGATGCGGCACACCGCGTACGTGTCGTAAACAGCGAAATCAAGATGGTTGCCACCGCGAAGCGACTCAAGGGTGAAAGGCTCGCGGAGGACGCTCCCCGGAGCGTCCGGAACTCGGCTCCACCATGAGAACTCAATGTCCTGACCCCGCCAGTCGAGTCCGGTCAGGGTGTTCCCACGGACGATGTTGGTGTCGATGAGGAAGGTCGCAGCTCGCGTCAGGTTCGTGCAGGGGCCGCAGGGGACGTCGTGGCCCGCGTGGAAGCGCAGGAACTCCTCGAGCATCGCGGCCTTGGCGTCCTGGTGGTTGTCTTCCAGCAGCTCGATGCCGTAGATCGAGGCGAGGGCAAACAAGGACTGGTCGGCCCAGAGGTCCGGCTGATACTGCCTCTCGATCGCTTGTAGCTTTCGCTGAAGGATCGCAATGAGAAAGTTGCCGTCGCCGGCCGCTGGTTCCAGGAACGTCTTGTCGACGAAACCCGGTCCGGCCTCCAGGTCATCGCGGACCAAGTCGAGCATCTGGTCGACCATGCGCCGCGGGGTGAACACCTCGCCATGAGCCTTGACGCGACGCCGCGACTTCACCAGCAACTCCTCGGCGATCGTCTGCGTCACTCACTTCTCCTGTACTACCCCCGGCAGGCCCTCCACCCAGGTGCGGTCAGGCTACAGCGCCGGACACCTGGACAACCCCTGGCACACCGCCGTCGAGTCGCCCCGCACGTAAGCGAAGGTGGCGACGACGACAGGCGTCAACGTAGCTGGAGCCACTGACGTCGCCGTCAACGTCTTCTGCGAGTTGGCTGCCCGCCGTCGGCTCAGCAGGCACGGGAGAGATGGGCGAAGGCCCCTCGTTAGATGCGAGATTTTCTCTTCTAATGCGAGCCGGTGACGTCATGGCGCAGAAAGGTCACTGCTGCGGCGGCTTCTGTCTGTACCGGACGCCAAACCTCCGATAACAGCCGAAGCGTAAGTTCAGCTCGCGCTGTCAGCGTCACACCGCTGGAGCCTCGGAGTTGACGAGTGCTGCGTCTAGTTCGTCGACGTTTGGCGGGTTGGCGCCGGGCCTTGAGACTGTGATGCTCGCGGCCGTGGATGCTCGCTGGGCGCTCTGCAGCAGTCGTTGGAATCCTGTCGACCCGAGCGTGCTGCGGTGCTGTACGCCGAGTAGCGCAACTCGCAGCATCGAGTCCAGCAGTGCGGCCATGAAACTGTCGCCGGCTCCGACGGTGTCCACCACCGGGGTGCGGGGGGTGGGCACATCGAGGCGGTGGTCGTGTGTTGCGACCGCGGCCCCTCTCGCTCCTTTGGTGATCACGACGATCCCTGGCCCGCTGTCCAACCATTCGTCGATGACGGCGTCGTGCGACACCTCTGGGTAGAGCCAGGCGATGTCCTCGTCGCTCGCTTTGACGACATCGGCGAGGCTGATGAACCGTTTGGTCCGTCTAATTGCGTCGGCCCGGCTGTCGAGAAGGGCTGGTCGGATGTTGGGGTCGAAACTGACGGTTGCCGTGCTGTGCATAGACCTGACGAGGGCTTCTACCTTGTCGGCGCCCGGGGGAGTGAGGGCGGCGATGGATCCGGTGTGGACGTGCGACGGTGCGAGGTGGTGCTCGACGTTGCTCGGTAGTGTCCAGTCGATGTCGAACTCGTAGGTCGCTGCACCGTGGCTGTCGAGGACTGCGGTCGATGTGGCGGTCCGTGCCGTGGGCGCGGTCGGGAGGATCGTGACTCCCGCGGCGGCGAGATGTTCTCTGGCGAGCTCTCCGTTCGTGTCGCGGCCCAGCTGGGTCAGGAGGGCGACGTTTCGCTCGAGCTTGCCGAGCCCGTAGGCGACGTTTGCCGGGCTTCCGCCTGGATAGACGCGGGTGTTCTGGGAGTCCTTGATGATGTCGACCACGGTCTCGCCGATCACGAGGACCTCGGTGCGGCGTGATGTCATGCTGTGCCCAATCGGTGGTCTGGTCGTTCCGGTTTCCTGGGGCGCCTCGGGAAGTTCCGAGGCACCCCGAGGCGTGCGGATCAGGCGTGATTGGGATGGGTGGTGACGGTGACCGTTGGTGGCTGCTCGAGCTGGTCGGCGACGTGCCGCCAGGTCGGGACGAAGTGGCCGTAGGCGGTCTTGATTGGTGTGCCGACGGGGAGCTCGGGGCACTCGTTCTCGCCGTTGCTGCCCCAGTTCACCCAGCCCGACTGCCGGCGTTGGACGATCTGGAAGGCGCCCGAGGGTTGGCCGGTCCACCACACCATCGCTCGACCGGTTCGGGAATGGAACTCGACGGTCTTGGATGCGGCGCCCGGGAAGATCGTCTCGTCGCTCGCGGCGGAGACGTCGACCGGTGCGTCGGTGATCACCCATGGTCGTTCGGGGAGGTCGGCGCGCACGTGCGATGCTGCTCTGACGCGGGCGAGCCGGTCGCGGATCTCGTCCTCGTCCAGGACTCGTTCCCAGGCGCAGAAGAGGCGCCAGTACAGGTCCCAGTGCGCGGACTCCATGCCAGCGGTGAGGTGGTGTCGGAACTCGGCGAACTTCTCCGTGGTCGAGGCTGAGGTCTCGATGGTCTCGGAGACCATCTTGACGAGTTCTTCGGCGTACGGGTCGCCCGCCCGGAACTGGGTGCCTTGGTAGGCCTCGAATCGGTCGAAGACGAGTTCGCCCTGTCCGCCCTCGAACTCGTCGCCCACGGTGATCTTGTCGGTCACCGATCGGCCGTTGACGACGGTCTGGAAGGCGTCGACCTGGTAACGGCGCTCGAAGTACGGGGTGCCGTGTGTGAACTTCCAGTCGATGGTGAACGACTTGTCTCTGAGTTCGTCGAGCAGGCCGTCGGGGACGGTGCCGTGCATGCGGTAGTGGTGGAGCACGGGGCCCTTCTCGATGACCTCGACCTGGACGGTGGTGTGCTCGGGCGGGTTGATGAGCCCGTTCTCGGGCGTGAAGAAGGGTCCGTAGAAGCCGCCGATGGCGTTGTTGCCGGAAGGGAGAAGGTCGATTCCCTCGTGCTTGGCGGCGAAGTGGCGCAGTCCCCACTTGGAAGAGCCCGTGCCCTTGGCGGTGCCCGTGCACAGTTCGAGGTCGAAGTAGCCGGTGTCGAGGCGGGCGAAGGCGTCCTCCTCGCGTGGATTGAGTTCAGTGATCCCGTCAGCTGGGCCCTCCCACGCGCCCAGCAGCTCGAGGTCGACCGTTCCCTCGAACGAGAGCACGGTGACGAATGCAGTCTGGTCCTCGCTCGTCTGCGTGCGGAGTTTCTGGCACGGGACGAGCTCACCGGCGCTCGTGCGGGCCGCCCACAGGTCACCGGGGTACGCGCCAGGAACGGTGAAGACGATCGGTTCGTTGCGACGCTTGCCGGGCAGTGGGTCGGTGACGGTGACGGTCGCGGTGGCGGTGGTGGTCAAGACGGGGGGTCCTTCCAAGAGCTGGTCGGGCGTGCGGGGGCGGTCGGTGGTCATGCGGTCGCGACCTCTTCGCCGCTCAGAGCGGCGGCTCGGCGTCGGCGTCGGATGGGACGCTGCTTGAGGCTGTCGATGGAGACGGCGAGGATGATGACGACGCCCTTGATGAGCAGCTGGGTGAAGAACGGGACGTTCATGAGGATCAGGCCGGTGCTCAGGACGCCCAGGATCACCGCGCCGATGAGGGTGCCGACGATGCGTCCACGTCCCCCGGCCAGGCTGGTGCCGCCGAGGACGACGGCGGCGATCGCGTCGAGCTCGTAGCTGGTGCCGGCGGTCGGCTGGGCGGAGACGACGCGTGCGGCGAAGATGACACCGGCGAGGCCGGCGCACAGCCCGGCGATGACGTAGACCGAGGTGATGATGCGCTTGACGTTGACGCCGGCGAGGCGGGCGGCTTCGGGGTTGCCGCCGACGGCGTAGACGTGGCGTCCGTAGCGGGTGCGTTCGAGGATGAACCAGGCCACGAGGTAGACGATTGCCATGACGATGACGGGGACGGGGACGCCTGCGATGTAACCGTTGCCGAGGTCCCTGAAGTTCAGGGCGTTGTCGACGATGGGCTGGCCGCCGGTCATCGTGTAGGCGAGGCCGCGCAGGAAGGTCATCGAGGCCAGGGTGACGATGAAGGCGGCAAGTGCCATGTAGGCGATGAACAGGCCGTTCAACAACCCGGCGACGGCGCCGGCCAGCACGCCGGCGAGGACGGCGACCGGTGACGGGGCGCCGGCCATGGCGGTGAGGACGCTGACGACGCCGGAGACTGCCATGATCGATCCGACGGAGAGGTCGATGCCGGCGGTGATGATGACGAAGGTCATCCCGGCGGCGAGGATCGCGTTGATTGAGATCGACCGGGCGATGTTCAACAGGTTGTCGGTCGACGCGAAGTTCGGGGCGATCAGTGCCATGAGGCCGACGAGCAGCACAAGCACGACGAGGATGCCGACCCGGTCCCACCAGCGGGCGAAGTCGAAGGGTTCCTTGGTGTCTGAGCCGGCGGGCGTGAGGGTAGTGGTGTCGTTCATCGGGCTTCTCCGGTCGAGTGGGCCGCCGTGCCGGTGGCGTGGAACATGACGTCTTCTTCTGTGGCGCTGGCCGGGAGTTCCGCGACGATCTCGCCGGCACGCATGACGAGGATCCGGTCGCTGATGCCGATGGCCTCGGGCAGGTCCGAGGAGACCACCAGGATCGCCTTGCCCTGGGCGGCCAGCGCGTCGATGAGTTCGTAGATCTCTCTCTTGGCGCCGATGTCGACGCCACGCGTCGGCTCGTCCAGGATGAGGACCTCGGAGTCACGCATCAGCCACCGGGCAAGCGCGGCCTTCTGCTGGTTGCCGCCGGAGAGAGCTCTAACGGGCAGTCCGATGGCGTTCTGTCGCAGGTTGAGACGCTGCATCTCCTTCTTCACCGACCTGCGGATGCCGGGGCGGTCCAGAACGCCCGCCTTGGTGTGCTTGTCGAGCGCGCTGATGGCGATGTTGGACTCGACGGTGTGCTGGAGGAACAGCGCCTGCTCCTTGCGGCTCTCGGGGACCATGGCGATGCCATGCTTGATCCCGGCCAGAGGCGAGTGAGCGTCGGACGGTTGGCCGTTGACGAGCACCCGCCCGGAGTCGCGACGGTCGGCCCCGAAGATGAGGCGGACAGCCTCGGTGCGGCCCGAACCGATGAGCCCCGCGAGGGTGACGACCTCCCCGGCACGCACGCTGAGACTCACGGGCCCGACGCCCGTACCAGCGAGGTTGTCCACGACGAGGATCTCGGCGCCGGGAGTGCGCGGCTCGTGGACATAGAGGTCATCCACTGCGCGACCAACCATCATGCGTACGACGTCGGGTGGGTCGATCGCGCCCTTCTCCCGCGTGCCGACATAACTGCCGTCCCGGAAGACGGTGACGCGGTCGGCGAGCTGCCAGACCTCCTCCATGCGGTGGGAGATGTAGATCAGCCCGACGCCGGCGTCGCGCATCTCGTTGATGATGCGGTACAGCTGGATGGCCTCGGCCCGCGAGAGAGCTGCGGTGGGCTCGTCCAGCACCAGAATGCGGGCGTCCTCGCTGACGGCGCGGGCGATCTCGACCATCTGCTGCATGCCGACGCTGAGGTCGCCCAGCGGACGGCGGGGGTCGATCCTGGCGCCGATGCGCGCGAGCTTCTTCCGGGCAGAGGTGAGCATGGCGCGACGGTCGAGTGCACCGAACCTCGTGCGCGGTTCCTGGCCAAGTGCCAGGTTCTCGGCCACGCTCATCGCCGGGACCGTGTTCAGCTCTTGGTGGATGATCGCGATGCCGTGCGCGCGGGCGTCGGCGGGGGAGGTGATGTCGATCTCCTGGCCGTCGATCAGGATGTGTCCAGCGTCCCTCGACTCGTTGCCGGCGAGGATCTTCATCAGGGTCGACTTCCCGGCGCCGTTCTCGCCCATGAGGGCGTGGACCTCTCCGGCATGGAGGTCGAAGTCGACGCCGTCGAGGGCGAGGGTCGGCCCGTATCGCTTGGACACGCCGCGCAACTGCAGTAGCGGCGCCGTTGTTGATGCTGTCATGACGTCTCCATTTCGGCCTCGGTGTGTGCGGCGCCGGATCCGGCGCCGCACACACCGGCGAGGTCACCAGCCGGGGTACTCGCTGACGTTGTCGCGGGTGACCAGTTCGCTGGGAATGAGGATGGTGGTCTCCGCGGGCGGCTCCCCGTTGACGATGTCCTCGGCCACCTGCACTGCCTGGCGCACCATCTCTGCCGGGTTCTGGGTCGCGGTACCGACGAAGGGGGAACCATCTCGCTCGAGCTCTTCGACGCCCTCGGGGCTGCCGTCCACGCCGGTGACGATCACCTGGTCGCTCAGCCCGGCTTGCTCGACCGCAAGGACGGCGCCGAGAGCCGACGGGTCATTCATCCCGAAGATCCCCTGGACGTCGGGAGTTGCCGTCAGCATGTCGGTGGTCACCGCGAGTCCGGACGCTCGGTCGTTCATCGACGACTGGTGTCCCACGACCTCGATGCCGGGGTAGTCCTCCATGACGTTCTCGCAGCCGGTGATGCGGTCGATGATGGTCTGGATCGGTGTTCCGTCGACGATGAGGATCTTTCCCTCGCCGCCCATCTGCTCGAAGAGGTACTCGCACGACTTCTCACCGGCCTCCACGGCGTCGGTCATGATGACCGCGTCCGCGCCCTTGGCGGGGGTGTCGACGGCGATGACGATGACGCCGGCCTGCTTGGCGCGCTCGATGGCCGGCTCGATGCCGTCCTGGTCCACCGCGCTGATGACGATGAGGTCGACCCCCTGCTGGATGAAGGCGTCGATCTGGGTGTTCTGGTTGGCAAGGTCCAGGCGCGCGTCCTGGGTGTTCACCGTGGCACCGATCTCCTCGGCCGCCTCTTTGGCGCCCTTTTCCATGGCGGAGAAGAACGGGTTCGACATGTCTTGAACCATCAGGCCGATCGAGTCGATGGACTCCGGCCCCTCGGCGGCGACGTCGTCGCCGGAGGTGCACGCGGCGAGACCGAGTGCGGCGACCACGGCAAGTGTGGCGCCGATCGTCGGGCGGGGGCTCATCTTCACCTTGACTCCTTCATTGGGGTGCCGCGGCTGTGCGGCGGTAGTGAACGGTTTGCTGGGCGGTTCGCGGACGCACCGCACTCGCTGGTGTACGGCTCGTCCCTGGTGTTTCGGATGCGGTCGGGGTGTCAGCAGCCGCAGGACTGCCGGATCGTGAGCGTTGCGGCCACCTCCTGCCTGTCTTCGGGCAGATACACCGGCACCGGCCGCTGGCCTTCTTGTTCCGCCTGGATCTGTCTTTCGATGAGGCGGGTGAGGGTGGACGCGGCGAGGTCGCCGATGTTGCTGGCGTTCTCGTCGAGGACGGTCAGCGGCGGGGCGAGTAGCGGTGCCCACGCGAACTCGTCGAACGCGACGAGGGCAACGTCTTCTGGAACGTTCAGTCGGCGGTCGCGAAGGACTTCCAGGACACCCTGCAGCAGCGGGTTGTTGCCGGCGATGACGGCGCGGGGAGTGCGGGTGCCCTCGCGGTCGAGGTACGAGGCGAACGCCGTCGCCGCGGACCTCGGATCGTTCTCGCTGTCGATCACGACGAGGTTCGCCCCCAACCGCGCAGCGGCCTCGCGCATGCCACGCTCACGCGGCGCACGCGTGGTCCACCGGGAGGGATACATCAGCAGCAGCCACTCGGTGTAGCCGTGAGCAGCGAGGTGTTCCGCCACGTCTCGGCTTGCGGCGTAGTTGTCGGTCGTCACGCTGGCCGCACCGGCCACCCCTGCCGGTGGGGCGGAGTCGACGAACACCACGGGGATGTCCCAGGTCTGGAGCAGTTCGGCGTTGTGCGGACTGAGCGTGAGGGTCGATATGACGCCGGCGGTGCGGTGCTCGATGACGTTCTGGACGGTGGCGTCCTCGACCTGGACGGTGTAGGCGCCCTCAGCCGCCAGGTCGGCGACCATGGCGGTCCGGCCCGAGGACCGTAGCGTCCGCTGCACACCTCGCATCAGGTCGATGTAGTAGTAGTTGGACGTGCTGGCGGTCATGACGGTCACGGTGCGGCGGGTGTTCTTCCGCAGTTCCTGAGCTGCACGGTTCGGCACGTAGCCGAGCTCGCGCGCGGCACGCAGAACGGCCTCACGGCTCTGCGCGGATACGCCGTCGCCGTCGCCGAGCGCACGCGACACGGTCCACACCGACAGGCCAGCAGCTCGGCTGACGTCCATCATGGTGGGCTTCTTCGCCACCCTGACTCACCTTCCTAAACGATTAGGTCGAGGCGCCTGTGCCTGCGTGGCACCTAAACGTTTAGGAGGAAGGTAAGGATCGTCTCTTGCGGTTGTCAACCCCTGTTTCGTCCGGGGCCGGGCAAGGTCATCACCGACTGGCTGGCCGGACACTGCCAGTATCCAGCCCTCCACCGCTCTACGGCCTACCTCGGTTCGATACCGGAGGCCGACTCACCCGGCCGCGGCGAACGCGCGTGCGGCCGCGAGGACGCCGGGGCCGACCTGCTCAAGGTCGCCTTCGCGCAGCAGGCGTGCCGGCGCGACGTCGTCGAGGCGCGGGTTCATGCCCTGGAACCATGCCTGGACGACGCCAGGGGTGTCCTTCTCGCGGAGCAACGCCGCGATCCGGTACGCCATCCGCAGGCGGTTGAGGACGTCGGTCGAGGGCGTGCGTGGGTCGTCGGCGGCGGCCCACTGCCGCACGGCACGGGTCTCCTGGACCGACCCTAGGTAGGCGACGAGTTTGGCGCCCAGCAGGTCGCGCAGCCGACTGACCAGCTCGGGCGTGGCAAGCCGGAGCGACTCCTCGTAGGCGCGGAGGTCACCTCGCGCAACGGTCGCCTGACTACTCATGCACCCATTGTCGCACGGTCACCCCACAGATCCAAGGCTGAATCCACAGTCTGATCCCACCCCGAACCACAACGCCGATAACAGCCGATATGACACAGTGCACCTGTCTGTGTCAGCGCCCGTGTGCACGGGCCTTTGTCGAGTCCCGTTGGAGATGCGCTCTTCCCGCTCTATCTGGGTCGCCATGTGCGCGACTCCTGTCCCCTCTCAGTGCAGTTGGCGCAGTCTCATCGAATCTGGCGCATCCTTGAGTCCGTCTCATCAAAATTGAGCGCACGACATGCCTGCCCGCCGTTTCCTGCGCCCTCGGGCATCTTCGCGGTCGCCGTCCTGGTGGCCCGGGAAACCGCGAGCTGCGCCAGTTTCAATGAGACAGAACATCGACGTACGTCTCACCCAGCCTGGCGCGGCCCTGGTCAACGCCTCTCCATGCGCCAACTTCGATGAGACAAGACAACTCCCCTCTTGTTGCGCGCGTAGTTCGCTTCGGCGCGTTGGCTGACTGCTCCGTCCGGTAGTTCGCTGACGCTGGTAGACATGCTCCGGTGGCCACCGGCGAGAACCAGCTAGCTGACCATCCGCCGCACGAGACCGCCGTTCATCGGGAGCCGGGATTCCGCCGCTTGTGGGCGGCGAATTTCTCCGACGAGGCGGGTTCGCAGTTCTCTGCCATGGCGATGCAGGTCACCGCTGTCAGTGTGCTCGGCGCATCGACCCTGCAGCTCGGTGTGTTGACGGCGCTGGGTCGGGTGGCCTACCTGGTCATCGGGATCCCGGCCGGCGCCTGGGTGGACAGGTGGCGCAAGAAGCAGGTGATGATCCTGTGGGGCCTGGTGCGTGCCGCGGCGGTGGCCTCCGTGGCGGCCGCCTATCTGGTCTGCAAACGCTCGCTGGCCTCGGAGACGCGTCTGCGCCCCACGAGGGTCGGCAGGATCGCTGTGTGGGCCGTATCGAAGAAGACCGCCGCCACGCTGACCACCGCGGCGACCACCATGAGTTGGACGAGTGACAGGTGACCGAGGTGCGCAACGCGACCTGACTCGTGACGAACGACAACCCGGCTCTGACCGATCGGAGGAACGGCTCGCGTTCCTTCGCCGGTGCGTCGGGGTTCTTCCGTGCGGATCGACGCGACGAAGGTGGCGGAGAGCAGTCCGGTGGCTGCGGAGACTAGATAGAGGAGGCGAGCGGGGAAGCGGGCGAGGGCCATACCCGCCAGACCCGGACCGGCCACCGACATCACGGAGTCGGATTCTACCGGCGCTCCTCAGCTTCGTCTGCCGCTGTCTCCCACTCGATCGGGGTGCTCCGCAGTCGGCGAAGTGGGGAGAGGAAGACGGAGAGCGCGGATAGGGCGGCGAACGCCGCCGCGAGGAGAAGCACTGAGGCGTTCGAGAAATGAGCACCGAGTGCGCCTCCGAGGACCCAAAGTCGACAGGAGACCGCCTTTGCAACTTCTCGCGGCCGTCAGCGCGCCTTGCCCGGTCGGGCTCGAATGGCAGGCCCGCACCCGCGAGATCCGACGCCGCACCGAGATTGCCCAAGTACAACGGGACTAACACCCCGTCGTGAGAGCCACCCAATCTGAGCAGCTGCAAGTCAGGGACCAGGCGGCTGCTCATTCCCACGGGAACTCGACAGCCTTGGCTGTCCCCGTCTCAGTGATGGTGGTCCTGTCTCACTGAATCTGACGCATCCAACGTGCTGTCTCATCGAAGTCGGCGCATCGGGCGCCGTCCTCCCGCGACATGCTGCGACAAAGTAACCGGCGGCTCGTGGCCCCAGATCGCGCCGCTCAGGCCGCCGACGAGCCAGCCGAGCACGGGCCCCAGCACGCCGAGGACGGTCTCGACAAGCCGGCCGGACCAAAGCTCGGCTCGGCCGGTGTGGAAGCGCACGACCGTGTAGTAGAACTCGCCGATCACGTTGCCGGCCACGTACAGGCCGGCGGGGACGGCGTACGGGCCGATCTCGGAGATGACGCCGAGCGGCAGCGGGACGAGCTCGATCCACACCAGGGCCAGGGCGGCGGCCGTGCCGAAGAAGGCGGCCCCGCCCAGCACGGCGCCCACAAGCGGGACCGAGTGCAGGCGGGCGCACGTCATGCCCGCAATGACCGGGCGCAGCGGCGAGAGCACCAGGCGCGCCGGGGCGGAGACGTTGGACACCGCCCGGTACAGGCCGAACTGGTGCAGGCTCATGGGGAAGAGGAGCAGGTACGGGGTGCCGATGGAGCCGATGTTCATCATCGTGGCGTCGGGGATCAGCGTCTTGATGGCGTGGTGGTGCTGCACCATCCACTCCCGCACGCGGGCCGGGTGCCCGATGACCGGGCGAACCACCCCGAGGGTGCCGCCCGCCGCGCCCCCCCGCCCGGGCGAGGAGCAGGCTCAGCAGGCCGTGCTGGTCGGTCAGGTAGCCGGCCCCCCACCTGGCGAGGAACCCGACCACCACCATGACGTCCCCGGCCAGCACGCGCCCCCACCGGCCGTGGTGCGCCTGGTAGAACCGGGCGCCGTCGTAGTAGACCATCAGCACCGCTCCGACGCCGGCGATCGCCGTCACTGCGGGGTCGAGCGTGGTGCCCCGGCGACGGCGGCGACGGCGGCCCCGCACAGCAGCGCCACCCAGGCCAGGGTGTTGCCGTAGTCGGACCAGCGCGCGAGCTGCCCGCCGGTGCGTGCGGTGACGATCCAGGCGTCGCAGACCGTGGAGAAGACGACCGAGAGCCCCAGCACGTAGGTCAGGTACAGCGCGGAGAAGTACCCGTAGTCGGCGGCCTCGAGGGCGGCGAGCCCCACCAGCTGCGGCAGGACCGAGCCGACCGCGTGCACGCCCGTGGAGACCACCACGCGTGTGCGGGACATCGGCCACCTCGAATCGCCCTGGCTCCCGATGGCCACGGCTCGCCGAACGCTACCCGGCCCATGCGTGACCCTGGCGGCAAACAGACTCCGCTTCGCTTACTCCCTTGCCCGCCGATCGTGGCGTACAAGGGCGACAGGTTGGCGACCGGTCCGCCGGTACGTCGCAGTCAGGCCGGCAAGGACTATGAGGACCGCGAGTGCCTCGACCGCCCGGCTGGGCCACTCTCCCACCCGGTCCGCGTAGGTCGTGGAGGTGCGCAGCGGCACCTGGGTGATCATCTGCTCGGCGGTGAACAGTCCGGTCTGCTGCTCGATGGTTCCGTCCGGCGCAATGACGGCGCTGACCCCGACGGTGGAGATCTGGACTACCGCGCGTCCGTGCTCGGCGGCGCGGAAACGGGACATGGCAAGTTGCTGGGTGGACTCCTGAGTCAGCCCGAAGGAGGCGTTGTTGGTCGGGATCACGATGAGTTCACCACCTGCCAACACGCCCTCACGCAGGATGTCGTCGAAGGCGACCTCGAAGCAGATCGCTGTCGTGATCGGCACGGTACGGCCCAGCCGGTCGACAGGGACCGGGAGGAGTGCTGGCGCCGTCCCGGCGACCATGTCGGTACGCACCAGATCCACCGCGGAGGTGATGCGCCGGAAGACGTCGCGGTAGGGGATGTACTCCCCGAACGGCACCGGTCGCTGCTTGGTGTAGGCGACGTCGCCGCCGCCCCGGCCAGGCTGCCAGAGGATGTAGTCGTTGTAGCGCAGCCCCGGCACGAACCGTTGTGTGCCGAGCAGGATCGGAGCGCCTGCCGCCTGAGCGGCGCGGTCCACGGTGGCGGCGACGTCGGCGTCGGTGCGTGGGTCGATGTCCGAGGCGCTCTCGGGCCAGAGCACCACATCGAGGGCCTCCCTCCCCACCCGATCCACCAGCGCCTTGGTACCGGCCCCATGGTTGGCCGCCACCGCACGTGCTTGGGACATTGCCTCAGCGCCCCTGGCCGGCACGTTGCCCTGCACCGCCCCGACTCGCAGTGTCCCGCTCTCGGCCGAGGTCTCCAGCGGGACGAGGGGGAGCGCGCCCAGCGTTATGGCCACCAGGGCGCCGGCGGTGCCGGCCCGGCCCGGACGGCGGTTGTGAACCTCGACCAGCCCGGCGGCCAGCAGGGCGCTCAGGACGACAACAACCGCACTGACGAGGGTCGTCCCACCGAGCGGGGCGAGCCGCAGCAGGGGACCGTCAGTCTGGGAAAAGGCTAAGGCTCCCCACGGGAAGCCACCGAAAGGCCACTGGCCACGGGCCCGCTCCACCGCCACCCAGACGACCGCGACGGCGAGCACTTGAGCCCACGGCCGGTGATGAAGCCACGGGGCACGCCGTGCCCACGCCCAGGCCGCACCGAAGAGCGCGATGGCCCAGGCCTGGGCCACCGACAGGGCGATCCACCCGATCGGCTGCCCGACTGCCTCGTTCGCCCACCACAGGTGTGGGAGGAAGAAGGCCAGGCCGTAGAGGAAGCCCACCACCAGGGCCCAACGGGCGGAGTCGCGGCGCAGCGCCAGCAGCAGCAGCGCTACACCGACGTAGGCCATCGGCCACCAGGACTTGCCGGGGAAGGCTGTCTCGGTGAGCAGACCACCGACGACGGCGAGCACAACCGTCCAGCGGTGAGCCGAGAAGTTCCTTGAAGCGAGTCGCCCGGATGATCCGGTGGGCGCAGTGACCCGAGGGTCTACCGGTGTCGGCGTTCTCATGCCAGGTAGGACAGCACGGTGCTTGTGGCGCGCTCGGCGTGGCGAATGGTGTCGCAATCGGGCGGCTCACCGGCCGGGTCGGCCTGCAGGCGCACCGCCAGGGTATCCATGGCCAGCACGATAACTTGCCCTTGCCGACGCCCAGTACGCGCAACGGAGTACCCGTCCATGGGCATTGCTGGGCAACTCGCCTGTCTGGGGTACCGGCTGGGCGGATGCTCCGCCCACTTGCGCTGATGGGCCCTGCCGAGGTTGGCGGGCGCTTCGCCTGCACCCGCGCGCCCAAGAGTGTTCGCCTGTGCGCCATCACGGCCGGACCGCCATGTGGGCGTTTCGTACCCTCAGGGGAGTCTGAGGACAAACGGGGAACCGCCTTGCGCTCCACCCTGCTGGCCGGGGTCTCTTCGGGACGTACGAGGCGCAGAGGGATTGCCTGAACGGGCACCTCTGGGTGAGGCAGGCCGCAACTGTCAACCCCATGGGATCCCTCTGGAAGGGGAGTGTCGACGCGCAAGGTATGAGAGTCGGGGTTCTTGAAGATTTGCTGAAGTCGCTCGTCCCGTAGGTCAATGGCCTTCGACATCGCGGTCGGAGGCACACAGGATGGTGGCATGACGCGGGAAGAGAACAAGCGGCAACGTGTGCTCGTGGTCGACGACGAGGCACCCCTGGCCCAGTTGGTGGCCAGCTACCTCGAACGCGAGGGATTCGAGGTGCTGGTTACGGGTGACGGCCACCAGGCGATCGAGCACGCCCGCGAGTGGAAGCCCGAGGTCCTTGTTCTCGACCTCGGCCTTCCGGGACTGGACGGGGTCGAGGTCTGCCGTCGAATTCGTACCTTCTCCGACTGTTATGTCGTCATGCTCACCGCGCGGACCGAAGAGGTCGACAAGCTGGTGGGGCTGTCCGTCGGTGCCGACGACTACATCACCAAGCCGTTCAGCCCGCGTGAGCTCATGGCAAGGGTGCGAGCGATGCTGCGGCGCCCCCGGAGCTCTGAGGACTCGCGCGACACTGAGCATGTGGTGACGGTGGGAGGGCTGAAGGTTGACGTCGGTGCCCGAGAGGTTTACCTCCATGGGGACCTGGTGGAGCTGACTCGGACGGAGTTCGACGTGCTCGCGACCCTCGCGAGTCACCCCCGCATGGCTTTCTCCCGGCGCCAGCTGATCCATGAGGTCTGGGGCGACGGCTGGGTAGGCGATGACCACCTGGTTGATGTGCACGTCGGTCACGTGCGGCGCAAGCTCGGTGATGACCCGGCCGACCCGATGTTCATCACCACGGTGCGAGGGGTCGGTTATCGCATGGGCCGGGGAGAGTGACCCGAGTGGCTCGCGGTTGGGGGCTTGGCTCGCGGCTCTTGGCGGCAATCGTCGCTGTGGTGCTGGTCGCCGCGGGTACCGCGTGGGTGGTCGCATCGGCCATCGGCCCTACCCTTTTCCACGACCATCTGGTTCCGGAACCGACGTCCCAACAGGGCGTCGTCGAGCATGCGGAGCAGGCTTTCTCAACCGCATCGGCGATCACGTTGGCCCTCGCGCTGTTGGCCGCGCTGCTGACGTCGGTCTTGGTGAGCATCTTCTTGACCCGCCGCATCTCCAGATCTCTGGTTGGGGTCCGTCAGGCGGCAGACCGGATCGCGAACGAGGACTACACCGCCCGGGTGCCGGTCGTGGGCATGGGTGCGGAGTTCGACGACCTCGCTCGCGCGTTCAACACCATGGCGGAAGACCTGGGGCAGATCGAGCAGACCCGAACGCAGATGCTCGGAGACCTCGCGCACGAGATGCGCACCCCGCTCGCCACCCTGGACGCCTATATGGAGGCGATCCTGGATGGCGTGACGCAGCCGGACGAGGCGACGTTGATGATGATGCGGCAGCAAGTTGGTCGCCTCATTCGGCTCGCGGAAGACATTTCGCTGGTGACCTCGGCGGAGGAAGGACGCCTGACGACACACCGCGCACCTGTCTCAACCGCCCAGATCATCGACACGGCCGTGGCGCAGGCGACCCGGCGCTACGAGGAGAAGGGCGTAAACCTCGAGGTCGACGCCGACGCACTAGCTCGTGAGACTGTGCTGATGGCAGACGCCGAGCGTGTGGGCCAGGTGATGACGAACCTGCTCGATAACGCGTTACGGCACACCCCGCACGGCGGAACGGTCTGGTTCCGCGCCGAGCGCGACCACCAGACCGTGCGCGTGCGCGTGCGCGATGACGGTGAGGGCATCGCCGCTCAGCATCTTCCCCACCTGTTCGAGCGCTTCTACCGGGCTGACACCGCCCGCGACCGCGCTCACGGAGGCTCCGGCGTGGGGCTGGCGATCGTGCGGTCCATCACTCGCGCCCACGGCGGCACAGTCAGCGCTCACAGCGCCGGCTTAGGGACGGGCGCCGAGTTCACGGTAGAACTGCCCGTTCCCGATGATCCGCCGTTTCATGGTCGGCCTCACCCGCCGAGACTCCGTTCGAACCAGTCTTCCTAGATTTGGTCCACGGTGGATCCGGTCAAGCCCGAGCCAGGCCTCGCCGCGGTGGGCAACGGTTGCGTCTCCCGACGCACGGAGAGGTCCGACTCCGGTCCCGGCTTCCTCAGCGGCTGGGCTGAGGGGACTGTGCAGGCGCCCGCGTTGTGGTGACGTGGTGAGCTGAGGGTGTTGATACGTCTGGCTCGTCGACGGGGTGGGGGCGACCGTGACTTCTCTCGGTGCGGTCGTTCTTCCCCATCATGAACATCATGCCGATCATCATCAGCGGGCATGCGAGGACGGCCGCGAGGGGCCATGCCTCACCGAAGGAGCGACCCGCGGCCAGCAGGACGACGATCACCACCGCGGCGGCCCCGAGCATCCCTAGCAGGTGATTCTTCCCGCTGTGGTTGTGAGTGTTCGTCATCTTTGCCTGGCTCTCCCGTGGTGTTGACGTCTAGTTCCTGGCGGCCTTCGGAGCCGGGAAAGATCGCGGAGACCGTCCACATCCCTAGGCCGAGGAAGATGGCGCACGCCACCACCAGGAGCACCCATGTGACCAGCGTCATCGCGAGCCCCCCTGTTGTGCGACTGCCGACTCCTTCAGTGTGCCGACGTAACTGGTGCGGTGGTACGCAGAAGTGACGAAGAAACGCTGAAGAATCTGAGCCATGGTGCCCGGCTCAGCTGGCCACAGGTGTTTGACGAGGTCCCCCGGGCAGTGCCTCGACGCCCGGGAGCATGAGGGGTCGAGTGCGGGTGACCATGACCATCCCGGCCACGACGGAAACGATGGACCACAGCTGTGGCTGCGTCAGTCCCAGGAGGACTGGATCGTTGATCCGGACCGTTTCGACCAAGAATCGTGTGACTCCGCTGAGGACGAGGTAGGCGCCGAAGACGGCGGGTGGGTTCCACCGCTTGCTCAGGAGCCACAGGACTGCGGCGACGACTACGGCGGCCATGGCTTCGTACAGCGGTGTGGGATGCACCGGCACGTCAGTGGCGACCACACCGTCTGGGAACGTCATCGCCCAGGGCAGTGACGACGGCTCGCCATAGGTTCCGTCGCCGGAGAAGAAGCAGCCGAGTCGGCCTATTCCGTAGGCGAGGGCAAGTGGGACGGCGGTGTCACCGGCGACTGTGCCGACCGGTAAATTGCGGCGGCGGATGATGACGAGCGCCGCGATGAGACCGCCGGCCAGGCCGCCGTACCAGGTGAATCCCATCCCGCCGAAGTCATGGAGCGTGAGGGTCCCAGCGCTTCCTCGTTCAAGCAGGAAGTAGATCTTCGCCCCGACGAATCCCCAGACGGTGGCCCACAGCACCAACGCGTGGGCGTGGTCCTTCTTCAGCCCTGAGCGCTCGAACGCACGGCCGAGCAGATACGCAGCTACCAGGGCCGCCAGGGCTTTGCTGACCCCGTAGGTCTGGACATCGAGGCCGAAGATCGAGAACAGCACCGGTCGCACATTTCCTCCGTCCATTCGGGTGTGACGTCCGGCTTGCTGCCTTCCGCAGACACCCAGACAACGCTTACCGACGCAGACGAAGAGCCGGAGTAGAAACGGTCAAATTTCGGAGGAGATTCTCTCCGCGCGGATGACGACGGCCTCGGGCAGCGGGCTCGGGAGTCCGACGGAGTTCAGGAAATCTTCATCGCGCCGCCTGGGTGCTCTTTACTCCGGGGACGATACGGTGTTGGTACCCCCCGGGGGTAAGCCCTGGGGGTAAGGGAAGGAGCCGACCGATGGTCGTCACAGGATTTGCCGTTGCGGGTCTGACCTGCGGGGTGTGCCTGGCAGCGCTCCTAGAGCGGTTGCGCGCGGTGGACGATGTGCGTGAAGCAGCCGCAGATCTTGTGGTCGGCGGCGCCACGTCCGTGGTGGTGACGAGCGGCTCGGCCGTGCGGGTAGAGAGCATGCGCAGGGCGGTGGAGCAGGCGGGGTTCGTGCTCACCTCCTCCGACCAGTTCTCGGCGCCGCGCCACGGTTCCGGCCATCTGCTGGCCGCGCGGACATACAGCCGGGCACGGGACAACGAGTCGCGGAAGGAAGGTGTGCGGCGATGACCGGTTCGGAGATCGTCATCATCGTCGGGGCGGTCGCCCTGACCGGCTTCCTGGTCTGGTTCTTCTTCGGTCCGAAGAGGGCGCACCAGGCCGAGATGGACGACGGCGTGCAGGTGGTCAGGGTCAAGGTCCAGGGCGGGTACAGCCCTGACGTGGTCCAGGTGGCCCGGGGTGTGCCGGTGCGCATGGAGTTCGACCGGCAGGAGGCCGGTGACTGCACCTCCCGGGTGGTCATGCCGGACTTCAGGGTGAACCAGGTCCTGCCGGCGTACGAGACCACCGCGGTCGAGTTCACCCCGCAGGCGTCCGGGGAGTACGAGTTCGCCTGCGGGATGAACATGATCCGTGGGCGCGTGCAGGTCCTGGAGCGTGCTGCGACGGCGCAGACCGTGGCCGCTCCGGTGTCGGCGGCAGAATCCGGCCCGGCGACCGCCCGGGGTGGGTCCGACAGGTCCGGCACGACCTCACCCGGGCCCTCCGGGTTCGTGGCAGATGCCGATCCGGGTGACGGGGAGGCCGAGGAGCGCAACGCGGAGATCGCGGACCTGCGGCGCCGGGTGGTGGTCGGGACGGTCCTGACTGCACCGGTGCTCTTCGCGGTCATGTTCGTGGAGTTCTTCGGCGTCACCTGGATGCCCGAGATCTTGATGAACCACTGGCTCCAGCTGGCCCTGATCACGCCGGTGATGTTTTACACCGGCTGGCCGATCCACCGAACCGGGTGGCTGGCGCTGTCCCACCGCACCGCCGACATGAACTCCCTCATCACGCTGGGCACCATCGCCGCGTACGGCTACAGCCTCGTGGTGACCTTCTTCCCCGCTGTGCTGCCGGAGAACGTCCAGGAGGTCTACTACGAAGCGGTCGGGGTGATCATCACCCTGATCCTGCTGGGCCGGCTGCTGGAGACCAAGGCGAAGGCTGGTACGGGTGAGGCGATCCGTGCCCTGATCGGGCTGCAGCCGCGCACCGCCCGGGTCGTCCGGGACGGTGAGGAGGTGGAGGTTCCTGTCGACGACGTCGTCGTCGGTGACGTCGTGCTCGTCCGCCCAGGGGAGAAGCTCCCCGTGGACGGGGAGGTGCTGGAGGGCTCCTCCGCCGTGGACGAGTCGATGGTCACCGGTGAGCCGATCCCGGTGACGAAGCAGGTCGGGGACACGGTCATCGGCGCCACGATCAACCAGACCGGTGCGTTCGGGTACACCGCCACCAAGGTCGGCGCGGAGACGATGCTCGCGCAGATCATCAAGCTGGTGAGGGAGGCGCAGGGGTCCAAGGCGCCGATCCAGCGGCTGGTGGACAAGGTCTCGAGCTACTTCGTCCCGGCGGTGATCGCCATCGCGATCTGGACCTTCGTGGTCTGGGCGCTGGTAGGTCCGCCGCCGGCGAGCATCTTCGCCCTGGTCGCGGCGGTGTCGGTGCTGATCATCGCCTGCCCGTGCGCGCTCGGGCTCGCGACACCGATGTCCATCACGGTGGGCACCGGCAAGGGCGCCACCAACGGCATCCTGATCCGCTCGGCGGAGGCCCTGGAGACCGCGCACAAGCTCGACACCGTGGTGCTGGACAAGACCGGCACCATCACCAAGGGTGCCCCGGCGCTCACGGACGTCCTCCCGGCCGAGGGGTTCGCGGCCGAGGAGCTGCTGGCCCTGGTGGCCTCGGTGGAGGTCTCCTCCGAGCACCCGCTCGCCACCGCGATCCTGACCGGCGCGCGGGAGCGCGGTCTGGAACCGGCCGGGGCGACGGCGTTCGACTCCGTCACCGGCCAGGGGGTGCGCGCCCTGGTGGGGGGCCGGGAGGTCCTGGTGGGCAACCGGCGCCTGCTGGCCGCGGCCGGGATCGAATCAGATCCGCTGGCCGCCGACCTCGAGCGGCTGGCCGCCGACGGCAAGACCCCGATGCTCGTGGCGGTGGACGGGCGTCCCGCCGGCGTGGTCGGCGTGGCCGACACCGTCAAGGAGGGCTCAGCGGCGGCCGTCACGGCCCTGCAGGAGCGCGGCATCGAGGTCGTGATGATGACCGGCGACAACCGCGACACCGCCGCGGCCATCGCCCGACAGGTCGGCATCACCCGAGTGGTCGCCGAGGTCATGCCCGAGCACAAGGCCGCCGAGGTCAAGCGCCTCCAGGCCGGCGGCAAGGTCGTCGGAATGGTCGGCGACGGCATCAACGACGCCCCCGCCCTGGCCCAGGCCGACGTCGGCTCCGCCATCGGCACCGGCACGGACGTGGCCATCGAGTCCTCCGACATCACCCTGATCTCCGGGGCCCTGTCTGGGCTGGTCACCGCGATCGACCTGTCCCGGGCCACCATGCGCAACATCCGGCAGAACCTGGTCTTCGCGTTCCTGTACAACGGCCTGGGCATCCCGATCGCCGCCGGGGTGCTCTACCCCGCCCTCGGCATCACCCTGAGCCCGATGATCGCCGCTGCCGCCATGGCGCTGTCCTCCCTGTCCGTGGTCGCCAACGCCAACCGGCTGCGCCGCTTCACCCCGCGCCCGGTCCAAGACGTCGCCCATGTCGCCGCCGCCGACCCGGTGGTGGAGGTCGGGCGCGATGAGGAAGACAACCCACCCGCAACACCCATGGAGGAAGACATGTCCCAGAAGTCCGCGAAGGTCACCGACCCCGTCTGCGGGATGAGCATCGACCCCGCATCCGCCGCCGACAGCGCCGAGTACGAGGGCACCACGTACTACTTCTGCTCCGGCCACTGCGCGGCGACCTTCAAGGCCGACCCGAGCAAGTACGCGGCAGTGCGGGCATGACGTCCCGCGCCTGCCGGGGTGGAGGCTCCACCTCGGCAGGCGCCGCCCACGGGGGTGAAGGAGGAGCGATGAGCACGACACCGGGAGCCGACGGCCAGGCTGTGATCCCCCGCCAGGTGGTCAACCGGCTGCGCCGGGTCGAGGGACAGGTGCGCGGCATCACACGGATGGTCGAGCAGGACGCGTACTGCATAGATGTTCTGACCCAGGTCTCCGCGGCCTCCCGTGCGCTGCAAGGCGTGGCGCTGCTCCTGCTGGACGAGCACATGCACCACTGCCTCGCCGACGCTTCACGGGCCGGCGAAGCGATCCAGGCGGCCAAGATCCGTGAGGCGTCCGAGGCCATCACCCGGCTCGTGCGCAGCAGCTGAGAAGGGAAGACAGCGGTGACGATCGACTACGACGCCCCTCGCCCACGCTACGACGACGCGCCGGAGACGGCGGCGTCACCCGAGCTCACCGCTGCGGCACCGCAGCAGGAAGAACCGGACGAGGCCGAGCTGGCCGACTCCTACACGCTGCCCGGGGCGGACCTGTCCGGCGAGGAGCTCACCGTGCAGGTCCTGCCCCAGCAGCAGGACGAGTTCACCTGCACCCGGTGCTTCCTCGTCCACCACCGCAGCCAGCTGGTCACCACCATCGACGGCCGACCGGTGTGCACCGAGTGCGCCGCCTGACCCTGCCGAAACTCAGAACAGCACAACACAGAGAACACACGGAACAAGCTCAGAGAACACGGAACAAGCACTGGAGGCTGTTATGACCATCAACGTTGCCGTCAATGGTTATGGAGTGATCGGCAAGCGGGTCGCCGACGCCGTCCGCGCCATGCCGGACATGGAACTGGTGGGGGTGGCGGACGTCGCCACGGACTGGCGCGTGCGTACCGCCGCAGGGCTCGGCATCGACGTGTTCACGGCCGCCCAGGACGCGGGCACCGCGATGCAGGCGGTCGGGGTCCCCGTGGCCGGCACGCTGGGCGACCTGCTCGACCAGGTGGAGGTGGTGGTGGACACCACCCCAAAGAAGGTCGCCGCCACCAACCTGCAGGCCTACCGGGCCGCCCGGGTCAAGGCCGTCTTCCAGGGCGGGGAGTCGCACGCCACCACCGGGCACTCTTTCGTCGCCCAGGCCAACTACGCCACCGCGCTCGGCCGGGACACCACCCGGGTGGTCTCGTGCAACACCACCAGCATCGTGCGCGTGCTCGGGGCGCTCCAGGACGCCGACCTCCTCGCCCGCGCCCGCGGGGTCCTGATCCGGCGGGCCACCGACCCGGGCGAGTCACATCAGGGCGGTGTCATGAACACCGTGGTCCCCGAGGCCTCCATCCCCTCCCACCAGGGTCCGGACGCCCGCACGGTCCTGCCCGACCTGGACGTGGTGACCATGGCTGCGAAGGCAGCGCACACCCAGACTCACAACCACTACTGGACCCTGCAGCTGACCCGACCGGCCAGCCGTGAGGAGGTTCTGGACGCCCTGCGGGCCGCCCCGCGCATCGCGTTCATTCGCATGGCCGACGGTCTCACGGCACTGAACACCACCGTCGAGCTCATGCGGGACCTGGGCCGGCCGCGGGGGGACATGTGGGAGGTCGCCCTGTGGGAGGACGTCCTGACCGTCGAGGGGGATGAGGTCTACCTGACCTACCAGGTCTACAACGAGGCCATCGTCGTCCCCGAGACCATCGACGCCATCCGGGCACTGGCCGGAACCGTGGCCGACGGCGCCATCTCGATCGCGATGACTGACGAAGTTTTGGGTATGCGGCGTGAGTTCCTGCCTGACGCGGTCCGGGCGACGGCGGATTGAGACCGGACGGACGGGTCAGTATCACGCTGGCCCGTCAGCACGATTTGTCGGCCACGGGGCCGGAAAGGAAGACCTGATATGAAGCCTCAGTCCACGGTCCTGGAGGTCGGCGGCCTGCACTGGGCCACCTCGGAACCGGTGATCGTCAAGACCCTGCTGGGCCGTCCTGGCGTGCTCGCCGTCGAGGCCAGCGCCGTCTCCCAGACCGCGACGGTCACCTACGATCCCGGCAAGACCTCCGTCGCCCAGCTGGTCGGCTGGGTCAACGACTGCGGCTACCACTGCGCCGGGCAGTCGGTACCAGACCACATGTGCCACCCGATGGCCGAACCGGCCCACACCGACGCCAACGCCGGGCAAGCCAGCCACGACGCCAACGCCGGACACGAGACCGACGCCGGGCACGACGCCCACGCCGGACACGAGACCGACGCCGGGCACGACGCCCACGCCGGACACCAGACCGACGCCGGACACGACGCCCACGCCGGACACCAGACCGACGCCGGACACGACGCCCACGCCGGACACCAGACCGACGCCGGACACGACGCCCACGCCGGCGGCGAGGAGACCGATCGGTCCGCGCAGGCGGTGATGGGCCACGGCGGGCATCACGGCGGTGGGTCGATGGAGGACATGACGCGGGACATGCGCAACCGGTTCCTGGTCGCCGCGGTGCTTTCCGTGGTGATCCTCCTCTGGTCCCCGATCGGGCGAGAGGTCCTCGGGTTCACCGTCCCGGCGCCGTTCGGGCTGCGCGATGACGTTTTCTCCCTGATCTTGTCCCTGCCGGTGGTGTTGTACTCGGCGTGGATCTTCTTCGACGGCGCTTACCGGGCGCTGAAGGCCAGGACGCTGGACATGATGGTCCTGGTGGCGGTCGGTGTCGGCGCCGGGTGGCTGTACAGCCTGGTGGTCACGTTCACCGGCGGTGGTGAGGTTTTCTACGAGGCGGCCACGGTGCTGACCACCTTCGTCCTCCTCGGGCACTGGCTGGAGATGCGCGCCCGGGGCGGCGCGAACGACGCCGTGCGCACGCTGCTCGAGCTCGCACCCTCCCAGGCCGTCGTGATCCGTGACGGCCAGCCGGTGGAGGTCCCTACGTCCGAGGTCGTCGTCGGTGACCTGCTGCTGGTGCGACCGGGGGCAAAGATCCCGGTCGACGCGGTGGTGGAGGAAGGGGAGTCCGAGGTCGACGAGTCGATGGTGACCGGGGAATCCATGCCGGTGGAGAAGGCGCCGGGGGCGGAGGTGATCGGCGCGTCGATCAACACCACCGGCACCCTGCGGGCCCGGGCCACGAAGGTCGGTGCGGACACCGCCCTGGCGCAGATCGTCAAGATGGTCCAGGAGGCGCAGAACTCCAAGGCTCCGGGGCAGCGACTGGCCGACCGGGCCGCGTTCTGGCTGGTGTTCGTCGCCCTGATCGGCGGCGGGACCACGTTCGCGGTCTGGATGCTCGCCGGTGCCGGGGTGGCGCAGGCGATGCTCTTCGCGATCACCGTGGTGGTCATTACCTGCCCCGATGCCCTGGGTCTGGCCACCCCGACGGCGATCATGGTCGGCACCGGGCTTGGTGCGCAGCGGGGGGTGTTGTTCAAGAACGCCACCGCCCTGGAGGGGACCGCGAAGATCGACACGGTGGTGATGGACAAGACCGGCACGCTGACCAAGGGTGAGCCGGAGGTCACCGACGTCATCGCGTCGGGGATGGGTGAGGAGGAGATGCTGGCCCTGGTCGCTGCGGTCGAGCGCGAGTCTGAGCACCCGCTGGCCCGCGCGATCGACAGCCATGCCGCTCAGCGGGGCGTGCCGGTGCTGGCCGTGAGTGAGTTCCTTAACGTCCCCGGCCACGGCGCCACGGCCGTGGTCGACGGTCGCCGGGTCCTGGTAGGAAATCTCCGCCTCATGACCCGGGAGAACGTTGACGTGGGCGACCTGGCCGAGCGGCGGGACGAGCTGGCCGCCTCGGGGCGCACCGCGGTGCTCGCCGCTGTGGACGGGCGCGCGGTCGGTGTCATCGCACTGGCCGACGCCGCTCGGGCGACGGCCGCCGCGGCCGTGGCGGCCCTGCACGAGTCCGGGATCGAGGTCGTCATGCTGACCGGCGACAACGAGGCCACCGCGCGGCGCATCGCCGAGCAGCTCGGCATCGACACCGTCATCGCCGAGGTCCTGCCCGGGGACAAGGCCGAGAAGGTCGCCGAGCTGCAGCAGGCCGGAAACACGGTGGCGATGGTCGGCGACGGCGTCAACGACGCCCCGGCCCTGGCCAAGGCCGACATCGGCATCGCGATCGGCGCCGGGACGGACGTGGCGATCGAGACAGCGGATATCGTCCTGATGCGCTCGGACCCCCTGGACGTCTCCGTCGCGCTGCGCATCGGCAAGGGCACCGTACGGAAGGAGCGGCAGAACCTGGCCTGGGCCATCGGCTACAACGCCATCGCGCTACCGATCGCCGCCGGGGTGTTCTACCCCGCGTTCGGCCTGATGCTCCGCCCGGAGATCGCGGCCCTGTCGATGTCCGGCTCCACGGTCATCGTCACCGTCAACGCGCTGCTGCTCAAGCGGCTCAGGTTGCCGGCGCAGCAGGCCCCGGCCGCGCCGCAGCGCGCCGTCCGGGAGCCGGAGCCGACCGCTCCGGTGCCGGCCGGCACCCGCTGACCGGCTGCCGGTATGGACCACACCCCGGTGGACCCCGGCACCCCGGCCGCCCGGACTGCACCGGCTGCCGGAGCGGTGACCGGGGGTGCGCGGCGGCCGAAGCCGTTGCGCATGCTGTGGATCACCGCGGCCTGGGGGGCGTGCTTCGTCGCGATCGAGTGGGGTCTGCGCGACGCACCGCTGCTGTGGTACGCGGCCCTGCGGGCACTGGTGGCCGGCGGGGCGCTGCTGGCCCTGGCGGGCGTCCAGCGCCGCCCGGCCCCGGACGGGCCGCGAGCCTGGGGGCTGATCACCGTCCTGGGACTGGTCAACGTCACCGTGGCGTTCGCGGCGATGTTCGCCGGGGTCGCCGGTGGCGCCACCGGCACCGCCGCGGTGCTGGCCAACGCCCAGCCGCTGCTGATCCTCCTGCCGGCCTGGTGGCTCTACGGGGAGAGGCTCTCCCCCCGGACGGCGGTCGCCCTGGTCGTGGGCTTCGCCGGCCTCGTCCTCGTCGCGGTGCCCGGCGGCGGGGGCAGCGGGGCGGCGCTGTCGCTGCTCGCGGCGGCTGCCGTGACGGGGGGCACGCTCCTGTCCCGGCGGCTGGGCGGGCTGGACCTAGTCACCGCCACCGCGTGGCACCTGCTGCTCGGTGGGGCGGGGCTGGTGGTGCTGGCCGCCGTCGTCGAGGGCGCCCCGGTGATCGCCTGGACGCCCCGCTTCGTCCTGTCGCTGGCGTTCCTGGCCCTGGTGGGCACCGCGGCGACCACGGTGGCGTGGTTCGCCGAGGCTCGCCGCAACCGGCTGGACACGTTGACCACGTGGACGTTCCTGACCCCGGTCCTCGGCATCGCCCTGGCCGCCGTCGTGCTGGGGGAGCGCCCGGGTGGGTGGACCGCCGCCGGGCTCCTCGCCGTGCTGTCGGCCATGTGGGTCGTCCTGCGACCGCCGCACCGGACGAACACGGCCGCGGCCACCACACCCGGCGTACCGATCGAAGGAGAACCGTGACACCCCCGACGACGCGCCCGGCATCGTCCACCGCGGTCCCTGCCCCGACGGGGGCGGTGCCGCCGCAGGAGGCGGTGGTCTTCGACCTGGACGGGGTGGTGACGGACACCGCCACACTGCACGCCGAGGCATGGCGGCAGCTTTTCGAGACGGTCCTTGCCGATCCGCGGGCGGGCGGGCCCGGCGCCCACACACCTTTCGACGTAGTGGCGGACTATCGCCGCCACGTCGACGGGCGCTCGAGGGTCGACGGGGTGGCCGCCTTCCTTGCCGCCCGCGGCATCGACGTCCCTGTGGGGACGCCGCAGGACCCGGCGGGGGCCTGGACGGTGCACGGGCTGGCCGCATGGAAGAACGAGATCAATCTCGACCTGCTGGCCGAGCACGGCGCTGCGGCTTTTCCCGGCACGGTGGACCTGCTGGCCCGGTTGCGGGCCGGTGGCGTGCCGGTGGCTCTTGTCACGGCCAGCCGCAACGCCAGTGCTCTGCTGGAGGCCGCGGGGCTGGCGGGGGCCTTCGATGTGGTCGTGGACGGCGACCGCGCCGCCGAGCTGGGCCTGGCGGGCAAGCCCGACCCGGCGATGTTCCTGACGGCGGCCGGCGAGCTGGGAGTCGACCCGGCACGGGTCGCGGTGGTGGAGGACGCCGTGGCTGGTGTCCAGGCGGCCCGGCGGGGTGGGTTCGGCCTGGTGGTCGGGGTGGCCCGGGCCGGGCAGCGGGCCGAGCTGGAGGCGGCCGGGGCGCACCTGGTGGTCGAGGACGTTGGTCAGCTCGACCTCGGGGCGCTGCGCGCGGACCCCTGGACGCTCGTCTACGAGGGGTTCGACCCCGCCCACGAGGGTCACCGCGAGGCGCTGACCACGCTGGGCAACGGCTATCTCGGCACCCGCGGCGCCGCCCCGGAGCGCGCCGCGGACGGGGTGCACTATCCCGGTACCTACCTGGCGGGGGTCTACAACCGGCTGGTCTCGAGCGTTCATGGCCGCCAGATGGAGGACGAGCACCTGGTCAACGCGCCCAACTGGCTACCGCTGGACGTGCGCACCGACGCGGGCGGGTGGTGGTCCGCCGGTGACCTCACCACCTCGCGGGAGCGGCGAGAGCTGGACCTGCGCCGGGGGGTCCTGACCCGCACCGCGGTGCTCACCGACGCCGCCGGGCGCCGGCTGCGCCTGACGCAGCGGCGCCTCGTCTCGATGGCCCGGCCCCACCTGGCTGCCCTTCAGACCACGCTCGTGGCGCAGGGGTGGGACGGGACCGTGCAGGTGCGGTCGGGGATCGACGCGGGGGTGGTCAACGCCAACGTCACCGAGTACGCCGCCCTGGCCAACCGCCACCTGCGCACCGTAGGTGCCAAGGAGGCGGGGGCCGGCACCTTCGTGGTGGAGGTGGAGACCACCCAGAGCCAGGTGCGGATCGCGGCCGCCGCCCTCACCAGCGTCAGCGGGGCTGCGCCGGGCGGCACTGCCGAGCACGACGGGGAGCTCTTCGCCCAGGTCTTCGACCTGCCGCTCGAGGACGGCGACCCGGTCACCATCGACAAGACCGTCGCCGTGTTCACCTCCAAGGACCCTGCGATCGCCTCCCCACGGCTGGCCGCACTGAGCGAGCTCGATGCGGTCCCGGGCGGGTTCGGCGACCTCCTCCCCGCGCACGAGGAGGCCTGGGCGCGGCTGTGGGAGCGTTTCGGTGTCGCCCTCGAGGCCGACACCCAGACCCGGCTCGTGATCAACCTGCACGTGTTTCATCTCCTGCAGTCGCTCTCCGCGCACACCGCGGCCCTCGACGCCGGGGTCCCGGCCCGCGGCCTGCACGGGGAGGGGTACCGGGGGCACGTCTTCTGGGACGAAGTCTTCGTCCTGCCGGTGCTCACCGCCCACCTGCCCCGAGTCAGCCGCGGTCTGCTGGAGTACCGCTGGCGGCGCCTGGACGCCGCCCGCCGTGCGGCCGCAGCCGCGGGCCTGCCCGGGGCGATGTTCCCCTGGCAGAGCGGCAGCGACGGGCGCGAGGAGACCCCTGCGGAGCTGTTTAACACCCGATCGGGCCGGTGGATGCCGGATAACTCGCGCCGGCAGCGCCATGTCGGCCTCGCCGTCGCGGTCAACGCCTGGGAGTACTACCAGGCCACCGGTGACGTGCGCTGGCTCGCCGAGCGGGGCGCCGACCTCATCATTGAGGTCGCCCGGTTCTTCACCGCACTGGCCACATACGACGCCGCCACGGACCGGTACCACATCAGCGGGGTGATGGGGCCGGACGAGTACCACGACGGCTACCCCGGCGCCCCCGGACAGGGCCTGGCCGACAACGCCTACACCAACGTCATGACCGCGTGGATGTGCCGGCGGGCCCTTGACGTCCTGGAGGCGGTGGCCGGGCACGAGTGCGACGACGTCCACGCCCGCCTGGGCATCCGCCCGGAGGAACCGGCCACGTGGGAGCACCTCAGCCGGCGCCTGGCCGTGCCGTTCCTCCCAGACGGGATCATCGCCCAGTTCGCCGGCTACGAGCACCTGGCCGAGCTGGACTGGGACCGCTACCGGCGCACGTACGGCAACATCGGCCGCCTGGATCTGATTCTGGAGGCCGAGGGTGACGCGACCAACTGGTACAAGTTGGCCAAGCAGGCCGACGTCCTCATGCTCATCTACCTCCTAGGCCCGGACGGGCTGCTGGGCATGCTGGACCGGCTCGGCTACCCCACCACCCGTCACGTGCTGGCACGCACGGTGGACTACTACCTCGCCCGCACCGCTCACGGGTCCACCCTGAGCCGGGTCGTGCACGCCTCCGTCCTGGCCCGGATGGACCCTGCCCGTGGCTGGCAGACTTTTCGTGAGGCCCTGGCCGCAGACCTGGACGACACCCAGGGCGGCACCACGAAGGAGGGCATCCACCTCGGTGCCATGGCCGGCACGCTCGATATCCTCACCCGGTCCTTCGCCGGCCTGCGCACCGATGGCACCACCGTCGCACTGGACCCCGTCCTGCCGGCCGTGCTGCACGCGCTGCGGGTCCGCCTGCAGCACCGGGGTCAACGCCTCCAGGTCTCGATCGACGACGACACTTTGACCGTCACGGCCGAGCCGTGCGTGGCAGACCCGCGTGTCCGGCTGCGGGTCGGTGGGCACGAGGCCACCTTGGCATCGGGCACCACGCGGCGTTTCCGACGCGAGGCCGACACGTGGCATCCCGAGCAGAGAACACCGGCGCCCTGACCCCTGTGGGCCGGGACATACGAGGCGCTGTGGAGGGCCGAGATCGGCCTCCATGTCGGCGTGATGGACCTGACGCTGGAGGTCCGGCGGTGGTTTTCTCGACCGCGGCCCCAGCGCAGTTGGCGTGTGAGCGCAAGGTGGCCGTGACGGTGCTGGGGCTGGGTTGTAGCCACTGATGTCCCGGCCCGAGCAAGATCTGGGTTGCCGTGGAGGAACCCGTACTGCTGCGGTGGCTTCGCCACTGGCGCTGGTTCGTCTTACATGGAGGGAACCTACGTCCGCCGAGCCGGCCACACGCACGAATCGGTCGGTCAGACCATGGAACACGCCGGCAGGTGCGAGGTTGATCTTGCCGTCGTCGGTAATCCGGCTCTTCGCAGTTGACGGTGTAGCGGTGGTGGGCGCGTCGGTCGCCGGATAGGGGTCGAGGTCTTCCGATGATGGGAGTTCTGACGCTGCCCATCTGGAAGACCTCGACGTGCCCGACGCTACCTT
>NZ_BAABBA010000028.1:0-38998 GCF_039537705.1 Georgenia daeguensis | reverse complement strand
CTCCTACCGCACCCGCGGCCACCGCCAGACCATCGACCCACAGACCAGCAAGTAACCAACAACAAACCGCCGAGAGGGGTCAACTTTCCATCGGCGCAGAGGGGTCAATTTTCGCCCGGCGTTGACAAGAGCTGCGAAGAACTCTGAGAGCAGTCCTTCAGTTCCGGACGTAGCCCACGGAGTGAACGGCACAACTTGCCACCTGCTGTTTTCGAGCTCCGTGAGGTAGGTAGTAATCATCGCTATTACTGAGGATTTTCCGCTGCCCCAGGGGCCCTCGAGCCCATAGACAACGCTGGACTCCGTAGAGTGGTTCTCATCGATCAAGCGGGCAGCCCGGTGTGCCACCGGCGCTCGACGAAGCGTGTCTTGATCGGTGGTCGAGATTGGATCGTCTCGCCAACTCTTCCGCGGTGGCACCGCGCAGCGAATCGGCTGGTGCTCCTGTTCGGGCGCGGTCACACCTCAGACGCTACCAATGCGCTGACGTTTTGCTGTCACCGCGCTAGTCCGGGCCGTGACGCTTTCGGCGGTCGGGTCGATAAGCAGATCGGTCACTCACGTCACGAATGAGGTGCCCTACTACGGATCGGTTGCACTCGGCCGTTAAGAGGTGGGATTAATCGCGATGACTCACCTACCGATGCCGAATGTCCCGTGATCTGCACCAGGGAGCTGACAGTCCTCGCGGACCGACCGATCCATCACCAGTAGCGAATCCTCCACCGGGTCGGCTGCCAGCAGCGGGCCGGAAGAGCAAGCGTCGCGGAGATGGCTATTTACAGTCCCATCTGGCTCCGCGCCATGGCGGACACGACATCGGATAGGAGGTCGCGGAAGATCGAACTGAGTGCCCCGGCCGCGCGGCGGAGTGAACCGCCCCGGGTTTGATGGAGGCTCTCAGCTGCAGCGATGAGGACAGGGAAGTCACGACTAACCCACTGATCTGCAAGTGCGTCAGGCACTGTTTTCAGGCATCTCTCGTAGGAAGTCGCGTGCGAGTTCGACCCACTCGTCTGGGGTCGCTCCCTCCACCGAGATCTCCAGGTACTCGGCTGGAGTCAAACCGTTCGGAGCAGGGTTAAGCGGACCTTCTTTGTGTCCCGCGAATGGGGATGTCCGTTTGATCTGCCAGAGCATGTCTCGCGCCTGAGAAGTGCGGCCGTCCGCCGACCCTCCGACTTGAAATCGAGGGAAGATCTGCGGTCGCCGTGACGCTGGGGGCCACTGGTTCCAGACGCGGTAGAACGGTCCTTCCCACTGGTGGTGAGCCCACGTAAATGGCCCTTCGAAGCCCGCTGCGACGAGCCCTGCCAGGAAACCTTCGGCGGCGTTTCGTAGCCGCTGCTGCTTGTTCAATCGCACTTGTTCAGTGTGCTCGATTCCCCTGCGACCGACACCAGAATGCCCTCCGGCGACGGACTAATCGTCATGCGTTTAGCCACTCCTGTAGTCGTTCTGGGAGTATCCGATCCGTGTCATACCGCAGACGCCTGCCGCGGTTGAGGTCACGGACGATCTCGCGGACCTCAACCGGGCCGTCCCCACCCCAGCCGTTGCGAAGGGCTTCGACCATCACCTCATCAGGGTCGAGTCGGACGCCGTGGTCACGCAGGTGGGTGAGGGCATGGACGACGGGCGCCCGGTCACGGTTGTCGATCAAGCCCTGGTTGGGTACCGCAAGCCCGGTTGTCCCCTTCATCGCAGCCTTCACCGGGGCGGGCGCCTCTGGCACGTGTCGGATGACCTCACCGGCGAGACGTTCGACGTCGTATGCCGTGACCCACGGCGCATGGTTGGCAGCGCCCTCGGCGAACTCGATAGCGCCGTGAGCCCGGACCACCACGACACCGTCGATCGCGTGCGACTGTTCGATGTTGATCATGTGTTCAACTCCGAGGCACCAGGCGATCACCATCCCGCGGGGCGGGCCGTAGTACTTGCTCTTGGCGGACGGCGACGTGATGCTCAGGCCCAGTTGGGCAAGCAGCGGGAAAGCGTGGACGGAACGAGTGGAAGGGACATGCAGACTCGCGCGCCTTCCCGCCCACTTCACTGCCAGGGCGAGTGACCGCTCGAGGTCAACATGAGCTTCGATGTACGCACGACGCATGGTCTACCTCCTAGCGATCGACACACCCGACCGTAGGTGAGACCACCGACACCACTGCCAGCACGGGAGCAACGAAGGCTCTGCAGTCGTTAGCGCCAGACCGTCCCAATAGCCGAACCCCTTGCGGGGACGGCGCAGGTCATTGGCGCCACCCGCGTTCGCGTGTCCGCAGGACCCGTCCGGGAAAGTGTCCGGTGACGGTGCGTCCTTCGGACCTGTCGTCAGAGGGTGCGAACTCCGGCACGCCCAGCCACACGCTGCTCGGGGCAGCCCTTCAAGGGCGCACCCGTTGCTGCTAAGAGACGTCGAGCCATCGATGTACTCATCGAACTCCTCGTTCCCACACTGTCCAGGTGGGGCCGGGCGAGACGAGTTCTCCAGTGGGGAAAGTACGCATCGCCTCGCGACGGCCACCCGGGTACGTCGGCGCCCACGGACGTAGGGTCGGAAGCATGGACGAGCAGCAGACCGGCACGACCGTGGAGCACCCCGAGCACAGCGAGGGCGGGCGGTACACCACCAAGGGCAAGGAGTACACGCGGGACACCCGGTACATCGAGACCCGCATCACCGCCGACGGGCGGGACGGCTACCCAGTCGAGCCGGGCCGTTACCGCCTCGTCGCCGCGCGTGCCTGTCCGTGGGCGAACCGCACGATCATCGTGCGCCGGCTCCTCGGGCTCGAGGACGCCATGTCGCTCGGCACGCCCGGCCCCACGCACGACGCCCGCTCGTGGACGTTCGATCTGGACCCCGGCGGCAAGGACCCCGTTCTCGGCATCCACCGCCTCCAGGAGGCGTACTTCGCCCGCGTGCCGGACTACCCGCGCGGCATCACGGTCCCCGCGGTCGTGGACGTGCCCACGGGCGCCGTCGTCACCAACGACTTCGCCCAGATCACCCTCGACCTCGAGACGGAGTGGACCGCCTTCCACCGCGACGGCGCACCCGACCTCTACCCCGAGCACCTGCGCGACGAGATCGACCGGGTGAACCGCAAGGTCTTCACCGAGGTCAACAACGGCGTCTACCGGTGCGGCTTCGCCGGCTCCCAGGAGGCGTACGACAAGGCCTACGACAGGCTCTTCACCGCCCTGGACTGGCTCGAGGAACGGCTCACGAACCAGCGCTACCTGGTGGGCGACACGATCACCGAGGCCGACGTGCGCCTGTTCACCACCCTCGCACGCTTCGACGCCGTCTACCACGGCCACTTCAAGTGCAACCGCAACAAGCTCTCCGAGATGCCGGCGCTGTGGGCCTACGCCCGCGACCTCTTCCAGACCCCCGGATTCGGCGACACGGTCGACTTCCAGCAGATCAAGGAGCACTACTACATCGTCCACACGGACATCAACCCGACGCAGATCGTGCCGAAGGGCCCGGACCTGTCCGGCTGGCTCACCGAGCACGGCCGCGAGGCGTTGGGCGGGCGTCCGTTCGGCGACGGCACTCCCCCGGGCCCGGTCCGCCCGGGCGAGGAGGTCGACCCGGCCCACACCGCGGCGGCCATGCGGGGCTGACCCTACTGGTAGCTGACGAACGCCGGACGGGGCTCGACCTGCATGGTCTGCTCCGGGGTGAGCATCGGGACGTCCTCGTCGTAGAAGTTCTTCCAGCCCCAGTGCTTTACCGCCGGGGCGTTGGCGTGCAGGGTGCGCCAGGTGGTCTGCTTGTCGCCCTGCGCGCCCTGCCCGTCGGCGTGGATGAGCACCGCGAGCTCGGAGCGGGACTGGTCGACCTCGTTGACGCCGGGGATCATCCGCACCTGGAACTGGTGCAGCACCAGGATCTTCTGCGGCAGGTTGTTCGCCCGGGTCAGATCGGCGAGCCAGGTGACGACCTGGTTGACCTCGGCGACGTCGACCTGCCCGATCTGGCGCAGGTGCACCTGGTCCGGCCGCAGGCGCCACTCGGGGTCCAGCGCGAGACCCACGTTCGGCAGCTTGAGCAGCTCCTCGTACCGCTTCGCCTGGGTCAGGAAGTCGGTGCGCCCGGGCTGCAGGTCGAGCACCACGTACTGGCCGTTCTCGTGGGCGGCCTCGACCAGCGGCCGCAGCTGATCGACGGAGCGCTCGGCGGAGTAGTTCCCGTCGTCGCCCGCTCCGGCTGACGCGACGCTGGCGATGATCTCGAGCGCCGGGACCACCGCGGTGTCGGTCAGCGCCCGGTAGGGCTCAGCGTGCTCGGCGGCCCGCTGGACGGTGGCAGGGACGTCCTGCTCGCCCAGCACCCCGAGGGCGCCCGAGCCGGGCGTGCCGTACAGCGCCACGTACGTCTTCCCCGGCAGCGCCAGCTGGCCGCCGCCGGGCAGCTCGGTGCCGGTCGCGGCGGTCGCGGTCCGCCAGGCCAGCGTGCCGGCGTCGCCGAACGCGGGACCGAGGCCGACGACCACCTCGGGCGCGTTGGCGGCCGTCTCCTGCACGGTGGTCGAGGAGGCGCGCGGGTCGCCGCCGGGCACCACCTGGACGGCGGCGCCGGCCGTGCGGGCGTTCGCCACCGCGGCGGCCTGGGCGGCCTCGCCGGTGGACATGACGACGACGCCGTCGGCCACCGGTTCCGGCCGCTCGCTCGGCGGCAGGGCCGGCTCGCTCGCGTCGTCCGCCGTCGCGGCGTCGCCCGCCGTCGCCGTCGGGGCGTCGTCCGCCGGCGCGGCGTCCTCGGTCGATGCGTCCGCCGGCGCCTCCCGCGTCAGCAGCGCGGGCGCCTCGGGGTCCAGTGCGGCGACGGCAGCCACCTCCTGGCCCTCCGGAACCGCCTGGGCCGTGAGGTCCGCCCCCACCAGCTCCGCCAGGGCGTTCTCGTCGGCGGGCGCCGGGACGACGTCGATCCCCTCGGCCCCGGCGAGGTCGACGTCGCCGACCGCGAGCACGGTGGCCGTGCCGAGCCGGTCGAGCTCCTCGGCCGTCGCGTCGGGGGCGGCGTCGGCGTCCTGGGCGGCTTCGGGCTCCACGCTGGCGTCCGCGGAGGTGGCCTCCGGAGCCGGCTCGTCGCCGGCCGGCGCCGCCGGTTCGTCGATCAGCACGGGCGCGCCCAGCGTGAGCGCGAGCGAGGAGGCCTGCAGGGCGGTCTCCGGCGTGCCGACGACGGCGAGGGGGGCCGCCTCGAAGAAGGCGCGCGACGTCTCGGCCGAGAGCGTCGCGGCGCTCTCGCCCGTCAGCACGGCCGTCTCCGCCGGCGCCGCCGGCTCACTGACCACCGGGGCCGGCGTGGTGGGCTCCGCCGTCGTCCCCGACGTCGTGCCCTCCCGGGGGTCCGCGGTGCAGGCGGCGAGAGCCAGGGCTGCGGCGAGAGGGACGGCGATCAACGGGGCACGGCGGGTCACACGGTCTCCTGCGTTCGGGGGCTGAGCAGCTGCCAGGCTACGTGCGCACGCCGCTCAGCGCAGGACGGCCCGCAGGTTGGCCAGCGCCAGCGGGTCCGGCGGCGTCCCCCTGCCGGCCGCGTGGCCGAGGGACCGGGCTGCCCAGGTGGCGCCGCCGACGCCGTCGGCCGGGCCGGTGGCGGCGGCGCACCGCGCCAGCACGGTCAGCGCCAGCCACGCCGTCGTCTCACGGGATGAAACCCACGGCTCGACCCGCACCGGGTCGTCCGAGCGGGCGCGCGCCGAGACCTCGGCGAGATCCTGCATGTCGAGGGCGAGCTCGCGTTGCGCGACGCGCCCCTCGGGACGGTTGACCGTGCCTGCCCCGATGTGGTCGAGCGCGTCCGAGCAGCTGGTGAGGACCCGCGCGACGTACGAGCGCAGCATGGGGACCGAGCTGCCGCGACCCACGGTGAGCAGCACGGCGACGGCCACCGCGACCCCGATGACGGTGTCCAGGAGCCGTTCGGCGATCACCGGCCGGACGTCGCCGGTGCCGCCCGCCGTCGCGATGGTCAGCGCCAGCGGGGTGATGAAGGAGACGGCGACCGCGTAGTTGCGCGGGACCGCCAGCTCCACGGTGCCCTGCAGGACGATGACGAGGAGCACCGTCGCCCACGGTCCGAGGCCGAGCCACGAGATGAACGCGAAGAGCCCGAGACCCACGACCGTGCCGATGAGCCGGTGCCGGGCGCGCACCAGGGAGCGCCGCCGGTCCAGGCCCTGGTGGAGCACCAGCGCGGCCACCATCATCGCCCAGTACGCGTGGGCCGTGGACAGGGTGACGGCGATGAGCCCGGCGACGACGATGCCGAGCGACACGCGCCCGGCCGCGCTCAGCGCCACCGTGGGGTACCGCAGCGCCCGGCGCAGGAGGTCACGCAGGGACGGCAGGCCCAGCGGGACCTCGGCGAGGTCCGCCGCCAGGTCGGGGTCGGGCGCCACCCCGGGGAGCGCGTGCGAGGTGTAGGCGCGGTGCGCCGCCCGCAGCTGCGCCACCCGGGCGCGGGCGCCGGGCCGGGAGGAGGTGGAGTCCCCGGCCGCCCAGAGGACCTGCCACGCGCGGTGCAGCGCGTCGCTGGCGCGGTGCGAGAGATGGGCGGCGGCCACGTCCCGGGTGCCGGCCTGCACGTACTTCTCGACGGCGGACCGGGCGGCCGCGACGGCCCGGTCCTGCGGGCCCGTCGGGCGCCGGAGCAGGTCGGCCAGGGCGACGGGGACGGCGCAGGCGGCCCCGACCGCCGTCGCCAGGACCATCTCCTGCGGCGAGACGTTGCCGTGCGAGGGGATGAACCCGGCCACACCCGCGACCATGATGAAGAAGAACGCGCCGGGGATGCCCACGCGCAGCGCGTGGCAGGCGAAGGTGGCGACCGCGCCGACGGCGGTGAGCAGCACGATCGCGGCCCAGCCGATCCCGGCGGTCAGGGCCCCGAGGGCGGAGACCACCACCAGGGCGGCCGCCACCGCGAGCAGCAGCCGCACCCGGTTCCGCGCGGGGCGGCCCGCCCCGTAGAGGACCGTGAAGGCGCCCGTCGAGGTCATGAGACCGAAGTCGTGGTGACCGAGGAGGGTGGCGGTGGTCAGCGGGATCGCGATGGCGGCGGCGGCGCGCAGGGCCGTCGGCCAGGCGAGGAGCCGGAGGTCCGTCCGGGTCGGCACCCGCCAGGTCCGCTCGCGCACGCGTCAGCTCCTTGAAGTTTTGTGGGGTACCGCCAAGGATATCGGCGGTCGCTCCTCCGGGACCGGTGCGGCACCCGTGGCACTCACCACGGCCGGGGAGGCCGGGCGGCGGGAAGCATCGGACCGTCGTCGGTGTTGTCCCGGTCGGCCGGGCGAACCGCAGACAGGACGTGAGTCAGTGAGCCGGCCGGACGAGACGAGCCCGCCCGGGAGCCGGAGGACGATGAACCCGCAGGACGCGCCGACCAGGCTGGAGCCCCGTGAGCTCGGGCTCGCACCCTCGGGCCTGGGCGAACGGGCGACGGTGGTGCAGGTCTCCAGCGCGTTCTGCGCCCCCTGCCGGGCGGCCCGCACCGTCGCTGCCCGGGTGGCGACCACGGCCGCCGGGGTCCGGCACGTGGAGGTCGACGTCGCCGGGCACGAGGAGCTCGCGGCGGCGCTGCGGATCGCCAGCACCCCCACCGTGCTCGTCCTCGACGCCGACGGGGTGGTGCGGGAACGCCTCGAGGGCGTCCCCCGGCTCGCGTGGCTGCGCGAGGCCGTCGAGCGCGCCGGAGCGGGCTCGGCGTAGCCGACGGGCCGGACCCCGAGCGGGCCGCGGGCTAGGGGCGCGCCGCCGCGAGGGAGGGGACGATGCGCTCGACGAGCTCCGCCGTCTCGCGCCAGTCGGCGACCGCCTGGGTGGGCATGCCTAGCCGCTTGACCGGGTAGTCGTTGCCGCCCTCGTCGAGGCGGTCACCGACGAAGAGCATCTCCGCCACGTCGATGCCCGTCTGCTCGCTCAGGCGGACCATGCCGTAGGCCTTGTCGACACCCGCACGGGTGATGTCCACGGAGGTGGAGCCCCCGGAACGGACCTCGAGCTCGGGCAGGAGCTTCGCGACGGCGTCGCGCAGCATCTCCTTCTTCTCCCCCGTCGGGTCCCAGGCCTTCTTCGCCTCCAGCGGCGCCTGCTGGCCGAGCGCGGAGAACGTGATCTGCGAGCCGCGGTCCTCGAGGATGTCGCCCCAGGTCTGCTCCTCCCAGAGCCCGAGCCGGCGGGCCTCGCCCTCGACGGCGGCACGCGCCTTGGCCCGCTCGTCCTCGGTGAGGTCGTGGGCGTAGACCTGCTTCCACTCGCCGTCCGCGTGGCGGAGGTAGCGGGTGCCGCAGGTGGGCATCAGGTGCAGCCGGGAGAGCTGGTCGGCCGTGGCGTCGAGGTGGGCGAGCACCTGGTCGCGGAACTGGCCGAAGTGGCCGCCGGAGATGATGCAGACCGGGACGACGTCGAGGAGCGAGGCGAGCGCGTCGGCCATCCGCCCGGGCATGGGCGACTTCGACGGCGCAAGGGTGTCGTCCAGGTCGAACGCGATGAGTCGTACGTGGTCCGTCACGGAGGTCCTCTCGGGCGCGGGCGGCTCACCGCGCCGGCGGCAGGTGCATGTGCGGGCGCCGCGGGCGGGCGCCGGCACTGCGGATGGTCACCGCCGATTATGCCCTGCCGCGCTCCGGCCGGGCACAATGCGGCACATGACCGCACTCCCCACCTTCTCCCTGAACGACGGCCACACCCTGCCCGCCCTCGGCTTCGGCACCTGGCGCGTCGCGGGCGAGGAGGCCGAGGAGGAGGTGCGCAGCGCGCTGGCGGCGGGGTACCGGCTCATCGACACCGCGGCCAGCTACGGCAACGAGCGGGAGGTCGGCACCGCGGTCGCCGGCTCCGGCGTGCCGCGCGAGCAGGTCCTGGTGACCAGCAAGCTCCGCGGCGCGGACCAGGGCTACGACGCCGCCCTGCGGGGCTTCGAGCGCACGCTCGGGGCGCTCGGGCTGGACCGACTGGACCTGCACCTCATCCACTGGCCGCTGCCCGCCCGCGACCTGTACGTCGACTCCTGGCGGGCCCTGATCCGCCTCCGCGAGGAGGGGGCCGTCCGCTCCATCGGCGTCTCCAACTTCACCGCCGCCCACCTCGACCGCATCATCGGCGAGACCGGTGTGGTCCCGGCGGTGAACCAGATCGAGCTGCACCCGGGGTTCGTGCAGGAGGAGATGCGCGCGGCCAACGCCGAGCGGGGCATCGTGACGGAGTCCTGGGGGCCGCTCGGCCGCGGCAAGGGTCTGCTCGAGGCGCCGGAGGTGCGCGCGGTCGCGGACGCGCACGGCGTCAGCCCGGCGCAGGCGGTGCTCCGCTGGCAGCACCAGCTCGGCGTGCTGCCGCTGCCGAAGTCGGCGGACCCGCAGCGCCAGCGGGATAACCTCGACGTCGCCGGGTTCACGCTCACCGGCGAGGAGATGGCCCGCCTGGGGTCGCTCCCCCAGCGCCGCCTCGGCGGCGACCCGGACACGCACGAGGAGTAGCCCGCGCCACCTCAGGCGAGACGTCATCTTCCCGGTGAGACGTCCATCTCGCCCGAGATGATGACGTCCTCGCCGCGGCGTCTCACGCCACGTCGCGGGCGCGGTAGTACGCGGCGAGGCGGGCGAAGCCCTCGTCCAGGCTCACCGCGGGGCGCCAGCCGAGGGCTTCACGGGTGCGGCGCTGGTCGAACCAGTGCGCGGTCGAGAGCTGCTCGGCGAGGAACCTCGTCATCGGCGGTTCGTCGGCGCCCGGGCGCACCGCCCAGACCTTCTCGACGACGGCGCCCGCGGCCCTCGCGAGCGTGCCCGGCACCGACCACACCGGGGGCGTCACGCCCGCCGCGCGGCACATGCCCGCGATCAGCTCCGCCACCGGACGCGGCTCGCCGTTGGTGACGACGAACGCCTCGCCGTGGGCGTCCTCCGCGCGGTCCAGAGCCGCCACCAGGGCGCTGACCGCGTTGTCCACGTAGGTGGTGTCGATCAGCGCGGCACCGGCGTCGAGGACCGGCAGCCGCCCCGCCGCCGCCCGGTCGACGACGCGCTGGACGAGCTGGGTGTCGCCCGGGCCCCACACGATGTGCGGCCGCACCGCGACCACGGCGAAGCCGGGGGCGTCGGCGGCCAGCGCCGCGAGCTCCGCGGCCGCCTTGGTGCGGGCGTAGCTGCCCCGCGCCAGCTCCGGCTCCGCCGGCCCCGCGCCGTCGCCGACGATCGAGGTGCCGGTGTGGGCGACGGAGGGTGAGGAGACGAAGACGAACCTGCCGGCCCCGGCGTCCCGGGCGGCGTCGAGCAGCAGCCGGGTGCCCTCGACGTTGGTCCGCTCGAAGTCCGCGAGGTCTCCCGCGAAGGAGACCTTCGCGGCGAGATGGACGACGGCGTCCTGGCCGGCGGCCGCGGCGGCGACGGCGGAGGGGTCGTCCACCGACCCGAGGACCTCCCGGGCGCCGGCCACCGCGGCGGGGCGCCGCTGGAAGGTGGTGACCTCATCGCCCCGGGCGGCCAGCGCGGTGGCGACGCCGCGCCCGAGCATGCCGGAGGCGCCGGTGACGAGGACCCTCACGGCCTGCCCGCCCGCACGCCTGCCAGCATGCGTGCCGCCCACGCAGCCACCCGCGCCCGTTCGACCTTGGAGTTGTGCCGCACGTCCGTGGGGACCTCGGGCACCCGCAGCACGGCGGCGACCGGGACGTGCGCCGCGGCCCGCACCGCCCGGGCCAGGCCCTCGGGGGCCAGCGACGGGGCCCGGCGGGCACCGGCATGGACGGCCGGGTCCGTCTCGAGCACCACCACGACCTGCCGGGCGCCGACCGGCCCGACGCCCACCGCCGCCGCGCGCACGACGCCGCGCACGGACAGCGCGTCGTTCTCGACCTGGACCGGGGTCACGACGCCGTCGGGCGTGACGATCACGTGCGCCAGCCGACCCTCGATCCAGAGCCGGCCGGCGGCGTCGAGGTGACCGACGTCGCCGGTGCGGTGCCAGCCCGGCCAGGTGGCCGAGACGTCCTGGGTGGACCACAGCCGGTCGTAGCGGTCCTTGAGGTTCGGGGCCGTCACGAGCACCTCGCCGGTCACGCCGGGCTCTGCGGTGGGGTCACCGGTGGCGGCGCCGTCGTCGTCGAGCGGGACGAGCAGGACCCGCGCACCGGGCACCGGGGCGCCCACGCACGTCCCGTTCCCGGCCCCGGCCACCGTGCCCGCGGCGGCGTCGGCCTCGGCCGCGCGGATCTGCTCGAGCGAGACGTCCGTGAGCGGCAGCGCCTCGGTCATGCCGTAGGGCGTGTGCGGCTCGGCGTTCGGCATCACCTCGAGCACCTGCGCGAGCCGCGCGGAGGAGATCGGCGCGCCGGCGGAGAGGAACAGCTCCACCCGGGCCAGCGCGTCCCGCTGCGCGGGGGTGAGCCCGCCCGCGGTGCGCACGACGTTCGCCAGCGCCGAGGGCGAGGCGAAGACGACGGAGGCCCCGATCGCGGCCGCCGCGTCGGCCAGCGCGCCGGCCCGCAGCGTGGCGGGCGCGGTGACGTCCATGTCCGGGGTGGCGCTCGTCGCGCCGAGGGCTGTGCCGAGCAGCGCGAACGGCGCGAAGCCGGCCACGAACGGCCGCTCGGGCGAGAGCCCGTAGGTCTCGGCCACGACGGCGCACATCCCCGCCAGGCGTCGGTGCGTGTACACCACACCCTTGGCGGGCCCCGTGGACCCGGAGGTGAAGAGGATCGCGGCGTCGTCCTCGGGCGCCGGCTCGGCCGGCAGCGCGGTGCCGGCGCCCGCGAGGGCGGCGCCGCGGGCGAGCAGCTCCCGCAGGGACCCCGCGATGCCGAAGGTGCGCCGGCGGCTGTGCGCGGTGCGGGGCGGGGTGTACCCCTCCTCGTGCCCGCTGGGGACGACGACGAACTTCTGTCCCGGCCACCCGAGCGCACGGGCCGCGACCATCGCCCTCTCGATGCCGAGGATGTGGTCGGGCGCGGCGCCGCGGACGGCACGGGTCATGCCCTTCAGGCCCAGGCCGGCGTCGGCGAGGACGACGACCGCGCCGAGGCGCAGGCAGGCGAACAGCGCGGTGGTCAGGTCCACCCCGGGCGGGATCAGCAGGCTGACCCGGTGCCCGGCACGCACGCCGGAGTCGGCGAGCCCGAGGGCCAGGTGCTCCACCCGGCGGGCCAGGTCGGCCCAGCTGAGCGAGCTCGCGCCGGCGGCCGAGAGCGCGACGACGGCGGGGGCGCCCGAGCCCGACAGCTCGCCCAGCGCGGCGTACAGCGGCCGGTACCCGCCGGCGCGCCCGGCCGGCTCGCTCGAGATCCCCTCCCCCGCGGGCAGCGCCTTTGCGGGCTGCGCCTCCGGGCGCTCGGCGTCCGCGGGCAGCGGGCCCGGCGCCGCGGACCTGCCCTCGAGCGTCCGCTGCAGCCAGCGCACGACCGTGCCCGCGACGTCGGCGTCCTCGACCACGAGGTGGCCGGCGCCCTCGAAGCGCTGGACGTCCGCGTGCGGCAGCCGCTCGAGAAGATCCCGCAGGTACCGCTCGTAGAAGACGGGGTCCTTGGGGCCCCACATGACCAGCGCGGGCACCGTCAGGGCCGCGACGCCGTCGGCGATGCGCGTGAGCTCGGCGTGGCTCGGGTGCGCCGGGCCCACCGGGATGTCCTCGACGAACGAGCCGATGCCCCGGCGGTCGTCGGCGGTGCGGTACGGGGACCGGTAGGTCTCCCGCACCTCGGGCGCGAGCGGGGGGTGCGCGAGGGAGAGCGTGACGTCGAGGAAGGCCGAGGTGAGCGTCGTCGCCCCGGAGTGCACCGACCGGTGCCGGGCGAGGCGCAGCAGGGCCGGGACCCGCTTGGACGCCTGCTGGTGGACGGCCGTGTTGGTGAGCACGAGGCCCGCGAGCTCCCGCGGGTGGTCCACCGCCCAGCCCATGGAGACGACGCCGCCCCAGTCGTGCCCCAGCGTGACGACGGGCAGCCCGTCCCAGGCCGCGCCCGACAGGCCCAGATGGTCGGTGAGGGCGCCGAGCTGGGCGACCCGGTCCGCGAGGCGGTGATGGGCGCCGGTGTGCTCGGAGAAGCCCATCTCGAGCTGGTCGACGGCGACGACGCGCCAGCCCGCCTCGGCGCCGGCGGCCAGGACCGAGCGCCACAGGTAGGACCAGGTCGGGTTGCCGTGCACGCACAGCACGGTGCCGTGCGGGGTCTCCCCCGCCGGCAGCGACGCGGCGTTGTCCAGGTAGTGCCAGGCGTGGCCGTCGACCACGGCGCGGCGGGACCAGGCCGGATCGACCCCGGGCCAGCGGGGAGCGCCGGCGGGGACGCCGGGGTCGGCCGGGCGGGGTGCGTCGTCGGGGGTGGTGACCGGGGCGGTCACCAGGCCAGCTCCAGCAGCGCCGTGTTCAGCCCCGACCCGACCCCCAGGCACATCACCCGGTCACCGGGGTTGAGGGTGTCCGCCTGCTCCGAGAGCGTCATCGCGATCGCGGCGGGCCCGACGTTGCCCCACCGGTCGAAGGTGATGGGCACCGCGTCGGGGTCGAGGTCGACGGCGTCGATGATCGCCTTGGTGTAGGGCGTGGAGATCTGGTGGGTGACGTAGCGGTCGAGCCGTGACCAGTCCCAGCCGTCCGCCTCGGCCTCGCGCCAGGCGTCGACGACGAGCTTGAGCCCCTTGGTCAGCAGGTTCTTGGTGTCGGTGGTCATCTTGCCGAAGGAGCCGACGCACAGCTCGTGATGCTCCGTGGCGGCGCGCGCGACGCCGCCGAGGATGCGGTGCCCGTCGGGCCGGTCGGAGGCGCGGCCGATGACGACGGCGGCGGCGCCGTCGCCGAGAGTGAGCGAGGCAAACTGGTTCTGGTAGTCCTGGCGCGTGACGCCGTCGGCGGTCAGGCGGGCGAGGGTGTCCTCCTGGGTGCGGCGGACGTCCTCGGCGTTGACGATCACGGCGTGGTCGATCTGACCGGCGTCGATCATGGCGGAGGCCATCTGCACGCCGTTGACGAAGCCGACGCAGGCGTTGGTGATGTCGAAGTTCAGGGCGCGGCTCGACAGGCCCATGCGGTCGTGGACGCGCACGGCGACGGAGGGCTCGAGCTGGGTGCGTGAGACGGAGGTGTTGATGAGCAGCCCGACGTCCCCGGGGTCGACCCCGGCCTCGGCGAGCGCCTTCGACCCGGCCTCGGCGGCCATGTCCTCGAACGCGGTCCCGTCCTCCCACCACCGGCGCTCGCGCACGCCGGAGACGCGCTCGAGGAGGTTCTTGGGCAGCCGCAGAGCCTTGCGGGCGACGGCGAGCCGGTCCTCGAACTCGGCGGAGGTCACCACCCGGGGCGCCTCGATGTGGGACAGACCCACGATGGCGCTGTCGCGGTACCGGAACGTCGCGTTTCCCAGTTGGCTCACCACCCAAGGTTACGGAGTGCCGGCGCGCGGGCGCACGCCGATGGCAGGGGCCTGGGACAACAGTCACAAACGCGTGATCCCGGGAACTTTCCCGGCCCCGCCGGCGGACGGGCGGTGCGCCCGGTCGCCGGCCCGCCTCATCATGCCAGGCCGGGCGCCGGCGCGGCGCCGGGTTCACGCTCCGCGAGCGGCACCGGCACTACCCTCGGGCCATGGCGTCCAGCGCGAAGGTGATGGAGGTGCCCGGGCCGGACGGCCCGAGGCAGGTTCGGGTCTCCAGCCCGGACCGGGTCATGTGGCCGGACGACGGCGTGACCAAGTGGGAGCTGGCCCAGTACCTGGTGTCGGTCGGCGAGGGGCTGCTGCGCGCGGTGGCGGACCGGCCCGTCACCCTCCAGCGCTTCCCCGAGGGCGTGCAGGGCGAGGAGTTCTTCTCGAAGAACCCCCCGCGTGGCGTGCCGGAGTGGGCGCGCACCGTCGTGTGCACCTACCCCTCCGGGCGCCAGCACCCCCAGCTGGTGATCGACGAGCTCGCCACCGCCGTGTGGGCTGTGCAGATGAACACCGTGACCTTCCACCCCTGGCCGGTGCGCGCCGCGGACAACGACAATCCCGACGAGCTGCGCATCGACCTCGACCCGCAGCCCGGGCGCGGCTTCCCCGACGCCGTCGAGGCCGCGTTCGCCCTCAAGGAGCTCATGGAGGAGCTGGGGCTGACGCCGTGGGTGAAGACCTCCGGCAACCGGGGCGTGCACGTCTACGCCCGGGTCGAGCCCACCCACGAGTTCCTCGACGTGCGCCACGGCGTCATCGGCATCGCCCGCGAGCTCGAGCGGCGCCTCCCCGACCTCGTGACGACGGCGTGGTGGAAGGAGGAGCGCGGCGAGAAGGTGTTCGTCGACTTCAACCAGGCGAACCGGGACCGGACCATCGCCTCCGCCTACAGCCCGCGGCCGCTGCCCGGCGCCCCGGTCTCGATGCCGGTGGCGTGGGAGAGGCTGCGGGACGTCTCGCCGCGGGAGTTCACCGTGCGGACGGCGCCGGGGATCGTCGCCGCCGACGGCGACGCCTGGGCGGGCATGGAGCGGGCGGTCGGGCGCGTCGCGCCGGCGCTCGAGCTGTGGGAGCGCGACGTCGCCGCCGGCCTCGGGGAGCTGCCGTTCCCGCCCGAGTACCCCAAGATGCCGGGCGAGCCGCCGCGGGTGCAGCCGAGCCGCAAGCGCATGGAGGGATAGCCCCCAACGAGCGAGGCGCCCGGTCAGCGCTGCAGGACGTCGTCGAGGTCGTAGGCCAGCGGCCGCTCGATCTGCTCGAGGGTGCACGAGCGCGGGTCGCGATCGGGTCGCCACCGCAGGAACTGCGCCGAGTGCCGGAACCGGGCGCCCTCCAGCTGGTCGAACTTCACCTCGACCACCCGCTCCGGGCGCAGCCGCACGAAGCTGACGTCCTTGTTGGCGCTGAACCGGGAGCGGTCGGTCTCGCCGCGCACGACGTCGCCGCTCTCGTCACGCACCACCAGCTCGTCGAGCTCGGTCACGAGCTCCTTGCGGCGCTTGTCCGTGAACGCCGCGATGCCGCCGACGTTGAAGAGGTTCCCGCCGTCGTCGTACATGCCGAGGAGCAGAGACCCGACGCCGGAGCCGGACTTGTGGACCCGGTAGCCGACCAGCACGGCCTCGGCGGTGCGGGAGTGCTTGATCTTGAGCATCGTCCGCTTACCCGGCTCGTACGGGGCGCGCAGCGGCTTGGCGACGACGCCGTCGAGCCCGGCGCCCTCGAAGGTCGTGAACCACTCCTGGGCCACCGCCCGGTCGCGGGTCACGCGCGTGAGGTGCACGGGCGCGCCCGCGGCCAGGGACGACATGGCGTCCTCGAGACGCGCCCGGCGCCGGGTGAAGGGCTCACGCATGAGGTCCTCCTCGCCCAGGCAGAGCACGTCGAACGCCACGAGCTCCGCCGGCGTCTCGGCCGCCAGCTTCCTCACCCGGGACTCGGCGGGGTGGATCCGCTGGGACAGCGACTCCCAGTCGAGCCGCTGGTTCCCCGGCTGCCCGCGGCGCACCACGATCTCGCCGTCGACCGCGCAGCGCTCCGGCAGGTGCTCGAGCGCGGCCTCGACCATCTCCGGGAAGTACCGCGTGAGCGGCTTGCTGCCGCGACTGGCAAGCTCGACGTCGTCGCCGTCGCGCAGCACGATGCAGCGGAACCCGTCCCACTTGGGCTCGTAGGAGTACCCGCCCTCGACCGCGTCCTGGGCGGGGACCGCGGCGACGGCCTTGGCGAGCATCGGGGCGACGGGCAGCGCGATGGGGAGGTCCACGGGGCCCATCGTGGCGTGCCGGCCCCGGCGCCGCCACAGGCGCGCCGGGGCGTCACCGCCCCGGCGCGTGCGAGCGGATGACGGCTCGCGAGGAGCGGGGACGCCGTCAGAGGTGGTGGGCCTCCGGCTCGTCCAGGAAGTCGCCGTGCGTGTCCTCCTCCAGGGGGTGACGCATGAGGTAGACGACGGCGAGGACGAGCCCGCCCCACACGACCAGGATGGCGACGATCATCATGAGGATCGCGGTGGTGGTCATCGGCCGGCCTCCGGCTTCGTCGGTCCGCCCAGCCGCGCGGAGTCGGCCGCGAAGCCGGGGATGGGGTCAGGGGTGAAGTCGTCCACCGGTCTGCGCCAGCGGACGGCCGCGTAGACGAACGCGGCGAGGACCATCACGCCGACCGTGCCCCAGCCGACGACGTTGACGAAGGTCCAGGGGTAGTCGCCGTAGGGCTCGGTGAGCAGCTCCATCACGGTGGTGACGAGCATGTACGCCAGGGCGATCGGGACGACGACCCCGACGAGCACCCGCCACCACGTGCCGATGCGCGCCGTGGACACGAGGTTCAGGTGCGCCTGCAGCTCGGGCAGCTTGCGCAGCCCGAAGCCGGTGATGAGGCACATGAGGATCGCAGAGGTGACGACGCCGACCTCGTTGGTGTACTTGTCCACCGTGTCGAGCATGGCCAGGGACGAGGTGGTCGAGTACAGCGCCAGCGAGATAATCGCGCACAGCCCGCCGATGAGGACCGAGACCTGCACGCGGCTCAGTCCGAACTTCTCCTGGAAGGCGGCGGAGACCACCTGCATGATCGAGATCAGGGACGTGAAGCCGGCCAGCGTGAGCGAGACGAAGAACAGCACCCCGAAGATGGGGCCGCCCGGCATGAGGGAGATGATCTGCGGGAAGGTGATGAAGGAGAGCACCACGCCCGTGATGCCCTCGAGCTCTCCGACGGCGATGCCCTGCTGGAACGCCATGTAGCCGAGCGTGGCGAAGACGCCGATCCCGGCGAGCACCTCGAACGAGGAGTTGGCGAACGCCGCCACGTACGAGACCGGGACGAGGTTGGACCGGCGACGCAGGTAGCTCGAGTAGGTGAGCATGATGCCGAACGCGATCGACAGCGAGAAGAAGATCTGGCTGTACGCCGCGATCCACACGCCCGGGTCGGCGAGCGCCGCCCAGTTCGGGGTGAAGAAGGCGGTCAGGCCGTCCAGCGCGCCGGGCAGGAAGAGCGCGCGGACCACGAGGATCAGGAAGAGCACGACCAGCAGCGGCAGGAAGATCTTGTTCGCGCGCTCGATGCCACGGGCCACGCCGAGGGCGAGGATCACCAGGGTGACCAGCCAGAGCGCCAGCATCGGCCAGAAGATGCCGCCGACGACGTCGGTGGTGACGGTGGGCCCGGCGTCCTGGAGGAAGTCACCGACGAAGAAGCCGGCCGGGTCGTCGCCCCACGCGAGCGAGACGGAGAAGAAGGCGTAGCGGATCGCCCAGACGATGATGACCGTGTAGTAGGTGGCGATGACGAACGCGATGGCCACCTGGAACCAGCCGAGCGGCTCGAGCCGTTTGCCCAGGCGCCGGAAGACCGTCGGTGCCGAACCGCGGAAGCGGTGGCCGAGGGAGTAGTCGAGCAGCAGGACCGGCACGCCGGCCGTCAGCAGCGCGACGAGGTAGGGGATGAGGAACGCGCCGCCGCCGTTGTCGTAGGCGACGCCCGGGAAACGCCAGATGTTTCCCAGTCCGATCGCCGAACCGATCGCCGAGAGCAGGAAGCCGAGCTGGCCGGACCACTGCTCCCGGCCGACGTCGGTCGCTGGAGTACTCGCCATCGTCATCCCTCTCCGTCGGGGGTGCCGGGACCTTCCGGCTCCTCGGCCAGGCAGGTCCTGGTCGTGGACCAGGTGGCGGCGATGGTAGCGGAGGTCCCGCCGGACATCTTCAGTATCCACCTGCCGGGCGAGCCTGCCAGCCCTGTCCCACCGGTGACAACCGCGGGGCACCCGCCGCGCGTCGCGGACATCCTGACGACGACGACGCCGCCGCCCCGCCGCGGCGGCCCACGACGGGACGAGGGACGAGAATCCATGCTTCGCAGCACCGACCGCATCCAGACCACCCACGCCGGGTCCCTGCCCCGCACGCCGGAGCTCATCGCGGCGAACGCGGCCCGTGAGGCCGGCGGCGAGGCGGAGGGCTTCGCCGAGCTGCTGAGCACCGCGGTCACCGACCTCGTGCGGCGTCAGCTCGACCTCGGCATCACGGTGGTCGGCGACGGCGAGTTCGGGAAGTCGATGAGCTCGCCGGTGGACTACGGCGCCTGGTGGTCCTACTCCTTCCAGCGGACCGGCGGCCTGGAGATCGACGGTGACGACGCGTGGGCGACCGAGAAGTTGTTGTCCTCCCCCGGCGACGTCCGCCTGACCGGGTTCCTCCACCGCCGGGACCGGCAGCGCTTCGCCGAGGCCTACGCGGACCCCGACTCGGGCATCTTCACCGGCGGACCCAAGCCGTTCCCGAGCGTCACCGGCCCGCTGACCTACACCGGCCAGGACGCGATCGCCCAGGACACCGCCAACCTGCGGGCCGCGCTGGACGCCACGGGCGCGCAGGAGGGCTTCATCACGGCCCTCTCCCCCGGCAGCGCCTCCCGCATCACGAACACGTACTACGGCACCGACGAGGAGCTGCTCCTCGCCTGGGCCGACGTGCTGCACGAGGAGTACAAGGCGGTGATCGACGCCGGGCTGGTGCTCCAGATCGACGACCCGTCGATCGCGGAGAACTTCGACCAGATCGAGCCCGAGCCGACCGTGGAGGACTACGTCGCCTTCACCCGGCTGCGGGTCGACGCTCTCAACCACGCGCTGCGGGGACTGCCGCAGGACCGCATCCGGTTCCACCTGTGCTGGGGATCCTGGCACGGCCCGCACACCACGGACCTGCCGATGAAGGACATCGTGCGGACCATGCTCACGATCGACGCCGGCGCGTACTCCTTCGAGGCGGGCAACGTCCGCCACGAGCACGAGTACAAGGTCTGGGACGACGTGGCCCTTCCCGAGGGCAAGCTCATTCTGCCCGGCGTCGTCTCGCACGCCACCAACGTGGTGGAGCACCCCGAGCTGGTCGCGGACCGCATCGAGCGGTTCGCGCTGCGGGTCGGGCGCGAGAACGTCGTCGCCTCGACCGACTGCGGGCTGGGCGGCCGGATCCACCCCCAGATCGCCGTCGCCAAGCTCGAGACGCTCGCGCAGGGGGCCGAGCTCGCAACGCGGCGCCTCTGGCACTGACCCGGCGGGCGCGTCAGGACCGGCGCGCCCGCACGCGGTCGACCACGAGAGCCGGCACCACGCCGTTCGGGGGGTCCGCCCCCGGGAAGTCGAACACGGCGAGCATCATCTGCACCGGGTAGTCCGGCGGGCCCAGGCACGAACGCACGAGGGTGCCGTCCACCAGGAAGTCCGCCCGGCCGGACCGCCAGTCGACGGCGTAGGTGTGGAAGGCGGCGACGTCGATCGGCAGGCGCACCGCCTCGAAGTCCTCGCTCACGGCCGGGTCCCGGAACGGGTGCAGCCCCATGCCGACGGCGGCGGACTCCCCCGGCTGCACCGTGGAGCCGAAGATCTCCGCGACGCAGATCTCCGCCGACCGCTCGGGCCGGTCCTCGAGGCCGACGAGCCAGCACGCCACCATGGACAGCGGGGTCAGCACCGCACGGGCACGCACCTCGATGCGCCCGTGGTGCGGCGTCCAGCCCCAGAACGGCTCCTGCTCCTCCCGCACCCTGAGGCCGGCCCGGTACGGCTGCTGCCCGACGGTGCTGCCCAGCGGACCCGAGCAGTTCCCCGACTGCAGCGCGGAGACCCGCATGGGCGGGTGGTCCCCCGGGCACCACAGGCGCTGGCCCGGCGGGATCGTCAGGTGCACGCAGGACTCGGCGACGTCGTAGGTCGCGGCGCTCTCCTCCCGCGAGCTCCACGCGGGAAGGTAGTGCGGCAACCACACCGTGCGGTCGAGGCGCGAACCGTCGAAGTCGTCCTCGAAGTCGGGCCGGTGGTCGGTCACACGTCCAGGATGCACACCTCCGCCGGCTCGTGCGCAGGGGCGCGGTACCGCCATCTCGTGCGTACAGGCCGGTCGGCACGCACGGGCGCCGGCCCGTGGGAGCATGGACGACGCCACCCCGGACCCGAGGAGAACCGCATGCCCACCCCGCACATCACCGCCGAGAAGGGCGACTTCGCCCCCGCCGTCCTCATGCCGGGCGACCCCCGCAGGGCGGAGCGGATCGCCGCCCAGCTCATGCCGGACGCCCGGAAGGTGTCCGACGTGCGCGGGATCGGCGCCTACACGGGCACGGTGAACGGGAAGCCGCTGTCGGTCATGGCGTCCGGGATGGGGATGCCGTCGCTGGGCATCTACGCCAACGAGCTGTACCGCGAGTACGACGTGCAGCGCATCATCCGGGTCGGGACCGCCGGCGGGCTCTCGCCCAGGGTGAAGGTGGGCGACGTCGTCATCGCCCTCGGAGCCCACACCGACTCGGCCATGAACACCACCCGCATCCCGGGGATCCACTTCTCCGCCGTCGCCTCGTACCCGCTCGTCGCCGCCGCGGTCGCTGCGGCCGGGGGCGCCGGCGACGTCCATGTGGCACCGGTGGTCTCCCGGGATCACTTCTACGGCAACCCCGCCCAGCAGATCCAGGCGCTGGCGGACTACGGCACGCTCGGGGTGGAGATGGAGGCGGCGGGCCTGTACGGCGTCGCCGCGGAGCACGGGCGCGAGGCCCTTGCGGTCCTGACCATCTCGGACCACCTGCTCGACGGGTCCCGCGACATGACCGCCGAGGAGCGGGAGAACAACTTCCAGCGCGCCCTGACGCTGGCGGTGGCCGCCGCGCACTGCTGAGCCTCGCACCCGGCACTGACACACCACGCTCCCGCTCGTCAAGCCGCCGCGCCGTCACCACCCGCGTAACCCGTTGCGCGCCCGGGTGGGGTGGCGCATGCTTGTGTGACGATCACTCCAGAGTGGGAGCAGAGGTCATGGACACCGATCACGACATCCTGCCGATGCTCGGGCGGGGCAAGCACCGTAACCCGCGCAAGGGAGCCTGCTTCATGGAGCTGGCCTCCTATCTCGCGGGCGAGCGGTGGAGCGACCGTCCCGCATGCACGCACCGCCTGCTGGCGCACCTGGCACGGCTGGTCAACGACTGCACGTCGGACGCCGCGCGGCCCCTGCTGGCCCCGCTCATCCCCTCGGTCATCGGGCTCACGAGCACGGACCCGCGCTGGGACCACGAGATCGCGCTCCTCACCGCGACCACGGCGCTGCCGGTCGTCGCCGAGGAGACCCAGCGATCCCTCGCCGTCGGCGCGCTGAGCGTGGACCGCATGCTGGCCGCCACCGACGGGCGCGACCCGGACACCCTGCGCACCTCCACGGAGTGGGCGCTGGCCGACGCGCCGCTGGCCGCCGAGTGGGCCCGCCGGTTCATCCGCCAGGGCGTGGTGGGGCCGGTGCGCTTCCACCCCGGTCCGGTCATCCTCGACTTCGCGGTCCCGGGCATCGCCACGGCGTGCATCCCCGACGCCGACGAGCGCCTGCGCCGGCTGCTGACCGAGGCCATCGCCATCTGCCGGGAGCTGTCCGGCAGGGGCACGCGCTGGGACACCGTCGCGGGTGCTCCGGAGCGGCTCGCCCCGGAGCAGTGGCACGGCGTCGTGGCGCCCGCCAAGGTCGGCTGACCACCCCCGCTCGCCGCCTCACCCTCCGCCAGCGAGGACGGTCCGGTTTTCACCCCGACGTCGTCCTCGAACGCTCTTTTGTGCCCAACCGTCGCGGGTAATGTCCCAGTCCTGACGGAGGGAGGCGAGCAAAATGACAGAGCAGTCAGCGCCCGTCGAGTCGCACGCAACGGCGCACGCCGAGAACCACACGCCGACCCCTGTACGCCGCGGTCCCGGGCGTCCTCGGCACGCGGACACCGAGGAGCGCGCCTACCGCGCCGTGCTCGAGCTGTTCGGCCACCGTGGCTGGGCGGGTCTGAGCCTGGACGGCGTCGCTACCCACGCGGGCATCGGGAAGTCCTCGATCTACCTGCGGTGGAAGGACAAGCGGGACCTTCTCCTGGACGCCCTGCGGGACCTGGAGAACCGGTACGTCAACCCCGAGGAGACCGAGGGGATGTCGCTGCGCGACTACCTCGTCGCCCACGCCAAGGCCCGGGCGAACCTCTACCTCGGTGAGCACGGTCCCGCGATCTCGCACCTGTACTCCGCGGCGCTCGCCAACCCCGAGGAGTTCCAGGAGATCCGCCAGGAACGGATCAGCAAGGGTGTGCTCTCCCTGGAGGACCGCGTCGACCGCGCCGTCCGCGAGGGCGAGCTGCCGAAGGACACGCCGACGCGCCAGTTCCTCGACGCGATCGAGGGCGCGATCCTCATCCACGTGCTGATCAGCTCCCCCGACACGCTCGAGGACCTGCGGGCCAAGACGGACGACTACGTCACCACGCTCGTCGACATGCAGCTGCGCGGGGTGGGCGCCTCCGTCTGACGCGTCCGCACCGTTCCTGGGGCCGCGGCCTCTTCGGAGACTGCGATCCCCTTCGGGGACTGCGGCTCCCCAGAGACCGCGGCCTCGGCGGCGACTACGGGCTCTCCGTTGCGGCCTGTCTCAGGGCGCCGGCTCCCTCGCGTGCCGGCGCCTGCAGGTAGGCCGCCGCCGTCCACAGGTGCGTGACCGCATAGGCGCGCACCGGCCGCCAGGCCTCCGCGGCGACGGTGACCTCGCGCGCCGTCATGCCCAGGGCCCGCCGCAGCACGAGGTCACCGGCCGGCAGCGCGTCGCGGTCGCCCAGCACCCGCAGGGCCAGGTAGTCGGCCGTCCACGGGCCGATGCCCGGCAGCGCGAGCAGCCGGCGGCGCACCTCGCTGTCGTCGCCGCCCGGTGCGATCGCGAAGCCCTCCGCGCACACCGTCGCCAGCGCGTGGACGGTGCGCGCCCGGGCGCCCGTGACGCCAACCTCCCGTCGGACGTGCTCGGGGCCGGCCGCGGCCAGCACCTCCGGTGACGGGAACGCCGCGAGCGAGTCGCGGACGGGGGTGCCGAACGCGGCGACCAACCGGCCGGCGAACGTGCGCGCGGCCGCCAGCGAGACCTGCTGGCCGAGCACGGTGGTCACGGCGGCCTCGAACCCGTCGACGTGACCGAGGACCCGCAGGCCCGGCCGGGCGCCGACCAGCGGCGCCAGCCGGTGGTCGGCGGCCAGGTGCTTCGTGACCTCGGCGGGGTCCGCGTCGAGGTCGAGCCAGCGCCGCACGAGCGCCATGACCTCCTCCTCGTCGGCCGGGTGGGCGAGGTCCAGGTCCGCCTCCGCACGGTCCGCCGCCAGCCGGGCCGTCACCACGGCCGGTCCGGACGGCGCTGGCACGGCGCGGGTCACGGTCGAGGCGTCGACGTCGACCACCTCCGCACCGGGCGCGGCGTGCGCCGCCAGCGACGCGAGGGCGGGGCCGACGGCGTACGGCGCCGTCAGGGGAAGACGGACCCTCACGCCCGGGTGCCGTCGGGCTTCCACAGCCCCGAGACGCCACGCCGGTGCGATCCGACCAGGTGGGTGTCGACGATGCCGATCGCCTCCATCAGGGCATGCATCGTGGTGGGACCGACGAACGCGAACCCGCGGCGGCGAAGCTCCTTCGACAGAGCCACGGACTCCGGCGTCCGGCTCGGCACCTCGTCCATGGTGCGCGGCAGGGGCGTCGTCTCGGGGCGGAAGGACCACACCAGCGCCTCGAGGCCGCCGTCCTCGCGCAGCTCCAGCGTGGCGCGGGCGTTGGTGCGGGTGGCGAGGATCTTCGCGCGGTTGCGGATGATGCGGGGCTCCCCCATGAGCCGCTCGACGTCCTCGTCCGTCAGGGCGGCCACCGCGTCGGGGTCGAAGTCGTGGAAGAGCTCACGGAACGCGGGACGTTTGCGCAGGATCGTCGCCCACGACAGCCCCGCCTGGAACGCCTCCAGGCTGAGTCGCTCGAACACCGCCCGCTCGCCCACGACCGGGACACCCCACTCGGTGTCGTAGTACTCGCGCATCAGCGGGTCGGTGGCCGCCCAGGCCGGCCGCGACAGGCCGTCGGGGCAAACGACGACGCCTGACGTGCCGGGGTCCGGCGTCACCGCATCGGTCGCGCCGGGGTCCGCCGTCACCGCCACGGTCGCGCCGGGGTCCGCAGTCACCGCTTCGGTCGCGCTCGCGTCCACCGCCTGCCGGGCGTTCACGCCGCACGCTCCAGCTCGAGCAGCGTGCGCTTGGCGTCGAGGCCGCCGAGGTACCCGCCGAGCGTGCCGTCGGCACGCAGGACCCGGTGGCACGGCACCACGAGCGGGACCGGGTTGGTGGCGCAGGCGGTCGCCGCGGCGCGCACCGCACGCGGACGTCCGGACGCGGTCGCGAGCTCCGTGTACGTCACCGTCCGGCCGTAGGCCACGTCGGTGAGGTGGTCCAGGACCTCCCGACGGAACCCGGCGGTGAGCCGGAGGTCGAGGGGGACGTCGAAGGAGCGGCGGCGCCCGGCGAAGTACTCGTCGAGCTCGTGGGCGACGACGTCGAGCCGGTGCGGCGCATGCAGGATCCTCGGGCTGACCGTGAGTGCGATGCGGTCGAGGACGGCGTCGTGGCCCTCGACGTCGAAGGCGACCCGAAGAAGCCCGGCCGGGGTGGCGGCGAGCAGCAGCTCCCCCACCGGGCTCTCCAGCGTGCGGAAGGCGACGTCGAGCAGGTCCTCCTCCGCGGCCCGGGCGGCGAGCCGGCCGTGCAGCCGGGCGAGGTCCTCCGGGGAGACGTCGTGCAGGCCCGTGAGCACGTCGGCCTCGGCCTCGCTCGGCGCGTCGCCCCCGGGCGAGGTGGTCGCGGACTCGTTCGGCGCGCCGCCGAGGGTCGTGGGTCCGGTGGTGGTCATCGTCGAGCCTCCAGTGTCTTGCGCAGGTGCTTGATCCCGTCGGCGGCCGCTCGCCGCGCCGCGGGCTCGGTGCCGCCGACCACGGCGGCGACCTCGGCGTAGGGCAGTCCCGCCAGGTGGTGGAAGGCGATCGCCGCACGCTGTCGCTCGGTCAGCGCCCGCATGGCCTCCCAGAGGTCGTCGTGCGCCTCGGGCTCCGGACCGCTCGCCGCCGTCGCCGGGACGTCCGCGACCGGGACGGCGAGCCGCCCCCGGGCCCGGTGCAGATCGACGGCCTTGCGCCGCGCGATGGTGACCAGCCACGCCTCCACGTTCGCGCCGTCGTCGAGGCGCGGGTACGCCCGGAGCGCGGCGAGGAAGGTCTCGGACCAGACGTCGTCGGCGTCCACCGGCCCGGCGAGGGCGCGGCACACCCTCAGCACGGCTGCGCCGTGGTCGCGGACGACGTGCTCGAACGGCTTCACGATGGGTAGACGCTCCGGGTGGCGAGGATGTGAGGTGCTGACCCGAATGATCACACGAGGCGCGGCGTCGTCCGCGCCGTCCTCCACAGGCCCTCAGCCGTCGGAGCCGTCACCCACAGGCTCTCAGGAGACGTCGGTGAGCACGGCCGGCGCCAGCTCGGGGCGCCGCGCCGTGACCTGGGCAGGGTCCAGCGCGTCGGCCATGCTGCGCACCGCGTCCCTCATCCGGTCGGCCCCCACCTCGTCCAGGCTGCCGACGACGGCGTCGAGAAGCCGGACCTGGAGGGCTTCCGCCTGCTCGAGCGTGACCCTGCCGGTCTCGGTCACGTGCACCAGGCGCGGCCGACCGCCTCCCCGGGCGAGCGGGTGGTGGTGACGGTCGAGCAGTCCGCGGGCGCAGAGGCCCTCCACCGTGGCCTCCGCCGCGGCGTCCGCCTGGCCGGTGCGGCGTGCGACGGCTCGCGGGTGATCGGCTCCCTGGGCGACGGCGGAGAGTGCCTGCAGCTCACCGAGGCGCAGGCCGGTGAGTCGTTCGATCGCCCGCGAGATCTGCTCCTGGGACCGCGTCATCGTGGTCATCCGCTCGACGAGGTCGAGGGTCTGCGCGAGGTCCTCCCCGGGCTCGGCGCGCTGGACGGCGGCTCGGGCGCGGCGGGCGGCGGCCGGGTCGACGTCGATGGGGCGGCCAGGATCGAGTGCTGCATCAGTCACGCCCGGTTAAACGACGAACCACGGCACGGTGTTCCGCAGCTCTAGAAGATCGCCGCCTGGTACTTCAGCAGGATGGCGGCCGCGAGCAGGACGAACCAGACCACCTCGAGGGCGTAGTCGGCCCCCATGCGCAGCCACGCGCACGCCCGCTCGTGCAGCGCCGGCGGCAGACCGAAGGTGTTGTCCACGATGTTCACGCGCAGCAGCGAGGTGAAGACCGTCGTGGTGGACACCGTCACCAGCAGGCACCAGGGGCACAGCGAGCCGATCACGAAGAAGGACTGGGCGAAGAGCCAGTACGCGAACCCGAAGCCGATGAGGTAGACCACCTGGGCTGCGTTCATGAACCACCGGGGGAAGCGCACGCCACCGAGCGCGGCCACCGCGAGGGTGATGACGACGGGCTCGGCGATCAGGCCGAGGAAGGCGTTGGGGAATCCCAGCACGCTCGCCTGCCAGGCCTGCGCCACCGTGCCGCACGAGATCGCGGAGTTGATGTTGCAGGCGAGGGCCACGTCCGGGTCGGCCGCCAGGCGCACGGCGTCGATCGAGAGCACCAGCGAGGCGACGAGGCTGACGAGGGAGGACAGGAGCATCACGACGAACGCGTTGCGGCGCGATCTCTCGCTCCGCTCCCGGCTCTCGTCGAGCAGGTCGGGGGCGTAGCTCGTTGCCGGTGGTGTCATCGCGGTGTCCCGGGGGTCGAAGGGTCGTGGCGCACCGGGGCGGCCCGGCGGGGCGGACGGGGCCGGAGGGACGGCCCCGTCCGTCTTGTACGAATCGTCCACCGCCCGCTGGTTTCTCCGCCGGGACGTTCGTCCCCGCGGGCCCGCGGGAGGCGGACGCGTCCGGCGCCGTCGCGGCGGCGCGTCAGCCGTCCTCGCGCCGGTGCAGTTCGGCGACGGCGCGCAGCTTCTCGACGTCGAGCGTCTCGGCGCCCGCGACGGCGAGCCGCACGGGCGTGACGGCGGTCAGCGTCGAGGTGCGCAGGCCGCCCTCGAGGACGGCCCGTTCCCCGAGCACCGCACCGGGGCCGACCTGGGCGACCTTCTGGCCGTCGACGGCGACGTCGAGCACGCCGTCGAGCACGAGGTAGATCTCCTCCCCCGGTTCCCCCTGGGTGGTGATGGTGGTCCCCGCCGGGGCGCGACGGATCTCCGGGCGCGCACCGCCGCGCATGATGCCCTCGGAGAGCTGACGCTCGAGAGCGGTCTCGGCCGCGACGACGAGGGCCTCGGAGTCCTGATCGCCCCAGGGGGTGCGGGGGCCGAAGGAGTGCGCCATCCAGCTGTCCAGGTCCGTCAGGCCGCTCTTGAGCGCGAGCCTGCCGTCCGGGCCGTAGACCCAGTGCCTCGGGAACACGCTGGCACCGGGCATCGCGATCTCGGTGCTGCCGTCGGCGCGCAGGGTCAGGGCGAGGGTCGTCCACACGATCGGCGCCTGCCAGAGCACGAACGGCGCATGCAGGACGGGCCGGGGCAGCGGCACGCCGGTGCGGCCGCCGACGGTCTGCGTGAAGTGGACGCTGCCGTGCTCGACGACCGGCTCCTGCTGCAGCACCGGCAGCGAGTAGCCGCCGAACGTCGCCCCGACGCTCGCCACCCGCACGGTGGTCGAGCCCATCACGATGCCGGAGTCGGGCGCGAAGCCCCACTCGAGCGGGGCACCGAGCTCGTCGAACTCCGCCCAGGCGCTGAGGTGGTTGACGAACCGGAAACGGTCATCCGAACGTAGGCGGTGGACCTCCTCGAGGCCGGCGAGGGTGTCCACAGGCGGGTTGTCGTAGTGGGCCAGCCCGACGTCGAACCCCGCCTTGAGCCAGCCGCTCACCGAGTCCGACGGGATCCACGACAACGACAGCATGCTCGACTCGACCCGCATCGGGACCTCCTGGTCAGCGTCAGTGCCAGCTCCGGTCATTCAACACGACGGGTCGGGTGCGGACCAGGGTCTTCGGGCCCGGGCCCGTCCGGAGGCCGCCGGTCAGGGAGCCTGCGGGCCCGGGGCGTCGGGACCACCGGCCCGGCGCGCCCGGGCACCACGGCGACGCGCGGGCTCGCGGTCAGTCGCGTGCGACGAGCGTGCGGTGCCAGGCAGTGACCTCGGCGCCGAGCTCCGCCCGTCGGGCGTCGTCGACGAACGCCGCCTCCACACCGTTGCGGGCCAGCGTGTGCAGCTCGTCCGGGCCGAGATCAAGGGTCTGGGCGACCTGCCGGAGGTTCTCGTCGAGGTACCCGCCGAAGTAGGCAGGGTCGTCGGAGTTGACGGTGACCACCAGGCCGGCGTCGAGCATCGCCCGCAGCGGGTGGTCGGCAAGGGTGTCCACGACCCGCAGCCGCACGTTGGACAGGGGGCAGACCGTCAGCGGCACCCGGTCGCGGGCCAGGCGGGCCACCAGCGCAGGGTCTTCCATGGCGCGCACCCCGTGGTCCACGCGCTCGACGTGGAGGATGTCGAGCGCGTCCACGACGTTCTGCGGCGGCCCCTCCTCGCCGGCGTGGGCCACGACGTGCAGCCCGCTGGCCCTGGCCAGGTCGAACGCCGGCGCGAACTCCGAGGCGTGGCTGGTCAGCTCGGTGGAGCACAGGCCCACGCCGAGCAGCGGCGCGTCCAGGGCGAGCAGCTCGCGCAGCGTGGCGAGCGCGTCGGCGCCGGGCAGGTGACGCAGGAAGGTGACGATGAGTCCGCTGGTCAGACCGTGCTCCCCGCTGCGCGCGAGGGCCGAGGTCACGCCGTCGACCACCTCGGCGGCCGGGATGCCGCGGCCGGTGTGCGCCTGGACGTCGAGGAACACCTCGGCGTGCCGGACCCCCGCGTCCCGGGCGCGGAGCAGGTACGCCGTCGTCAGGTCGTGGAAGTCCTCGGCGGTGCGCAGCACCGCCATGTTGGCGTAGTAGAGGTCGAGGAAGCTCTGGAGATCGACGAAGGAGTACCGCGAGCGCAGGTCGTCCAGGTCCGCGTACGGCAGCTCGACGCGGTTGCGCTCGGCGAGAGCCAGGATCATCTCCGGCTCCAGGGTTCCCTCGAGGTGGACGTGGAGCTCGACGGCAGGCATCTGCATCCGCACAGTATGGCGGCGGCGAGCGCCGCACCGTGGAGAATCGCCGACGCCGCGGGCGGCACACCCACCACGGCGCGAACCAGGAGGACCCGGACAAAGCCCCGACCAGCCGGACGATGTCCGGCCGAAAGTGCTCCGTGCGGTCGTGGACGCGGGCCCCCGCAGCAGGTACGTTGACGCCGACTCACACCGCTGTGACCCACGACACACCGCCTGGAGGCCCGATGTCAGCGCACGATCCCGAGTCTCACCTGCCCCCTCACCACAACCCGCTCCCCGAGCTCGGCGAGCCGGCCCAGGGCGGGTACCGCATCACGACGGCGGAGGAGTTCGTCGCGGCGCAGAGCTCGGCCGAGTTCGCCGAGCTGCGGCGGAAGTTCCGCACCTTCGCGTTCCCGTGGACCGTGGCGTTCCTCGTCTGGTACTTCGCCTACGTGCTGCTCTCGACGTACGCGGAGGAGCTCATGTCGACCCCGGTCGTGGGGAACATCAACGTGGGCCTGCTGATGGGCCTCGCGCAGTTCGCCACGACGTTCCTGCTCACGTGGCTCTACGTCCGCCACGCGAACCGCAACCTTGACCCCCTCGCGTCGAAGATGCGGGCCGAGCTGGAGGGAGACGCCTGATGGACGTCGGCAACCCGTTCCTCAACATCGCGATCTTCCTCGCGTTCGTCGTCGTCACGCTGGTCATCGTCGTCCGGGTCTCGAAGCAGAACACCTCCGTGGGCGACTTCTACCACGGCGGCCGGTCCTTCACCGGCCGCCAGAACGGCATCGCCATCGCCGGCGACTACCTCTCCGCGGCGTCCTTCCTGGGCATCGTGGGCGCGGTCGCGCTCTACGGCTACGACGGCCTGCTGTACTCCATCGGCTTCCTCGTCGCCTGGCTCGTCGCCCTGCTGCTCGTCGCGGAGCCGCTGCGCAACACCGGCAAGTACACGATGGCCGACGTGCTGAGCTTCCGGATGCGGCAGCGGCCGGTGCGCACCGCCGCGGCCACCTCGACCCTCGCGGTGTCGTTCTTCTACCTGCTGGCGCAGATGGCCGGCGCGGGCGGGCTCGTCGCCCTCCTGCTCGGTATCGACGGCAAGTTCGGCCAGGGCCTGGTCATCGCCGTCGTCGGCGCCCTGATGATCCTCTACGTGCTGATCGGCGGGATGAAGGGCACCACCTGGGTCCAGATCATCAAGGCGGTGCTGCTCATCATCGGCGCCGGCCTGATGACCGTGTGGGTCCTGGCCCTGAACGGCATGAACCTCTCGGCCGTCATCGGCGACGCGATCGCCGTCCACCCGGAGGGGGCGCGGATCGCCGAGCCGATGCTGCAGTACGGCGCCTCGGAGACCTCCAAGCTGGGCTTCGTCTCCCTGGCGATCGCGCTGGTCTTCGGCGCCGCCGGCCTGCCGCACGTGCTGATGCGCTTCTACACCGTGCCCACCGCCAAGGAGGCGCGGCGGTCGGTCAGCTGGGCGATCGGCCTCATCGGCGCGTTCTACCTCTTCACCCTGGTGCTGGGGTTCGGGGCCGCCTACCTGGTCGGCGCCGAGGCCATCCTCGCCGCGCCGGGCGCGGCCAACTCCGCGGCGCCGGCGCTCGCCTACGAGCTGGGCGGGACACTGCTGCTCGGTGTGATCGCCGCCGTCGCCTTCGCGACGATCCTCGCCGTCGTCGCGGGCCTGACGATCACCGCGTCGGCGTCCTTCGCGCACGACATCTACAACGGCGTGCTCAAGCACGGAGAGGCCGACCCGGAGCAGGAGGTCAAGGTCGCCCGCCGCACCGCGGTGACCATCGGCGCCATCTCGATCCTGGGCGGGGTGCTCGCCAACGGGCAGAACGTGGCCTTCCTGGTCTCGCTCGCGTTCGCGATCGCGGCGAGCGCGAACCTCCCCTCGATCCTGTACTCGCTGTACTGGAAGCGGTTCAACACCCGCGGGTCGGTGTGGAGCATCTACGGCGGCCTGGTGTCCGCCCTCGTCCTGATCGTCTTCTCCCCCGTGGTGACGGGTTCGGAGACGGCGATGATCTCGAGCATCGACATCGCCTGGTTCCCGCTGTCCAACCCCGCGATCGTCTCGGTGCCGCTCGGGTTCTTCCTCGGCTGGCTGGGGTCGGTGACGTCGAAGGAGCACGACGCCGTGAAGCAGGCGGAGATGGAGGTCCGGTCGATGACGGGAGCCGGTGCCGAGAAGGCGGTCATGCACTGACCGCCGTCCTGCACCGACCGGGCTGACCCCGGACCCCGCAGGGGCGGGCGGCCGCGAGGCCGCCCGCCCTTCGCCGTCCCCGTCAGAAGAGCGCCACCCTCGGCACCCGCGGGAAGAGCGCGTCGAGCGTCGCCTCGTCCTCGGGCGTGGGCACCCAGGAGACCGCGGCGGCGTTCTGGCGCACCTGCTCCGGCGTGGTGGCCCCGGCGATGACGCTGGCGACGGCGGGGCAGGAGGCGAGCCAGGAGAACGCCACCTCGACCTCGGTCAGGCCGCGCTCGCGCGCGAAGTCCCCGAACTGCCGCAGCTGGTCGTAGTCGGCGCGCTCGAGCAGCTCCTGGCGGGAGCGGGTCAGCCGGCTGCCTGCCGGCGCGGTGCCACCGCTGTACTTGCCGGTCAGCAGGCCGTTGGCGAGCGGGAAGTACGGCAGCACGCCGAGCCCGTAGCGCTCGGCCGCCGGCACCACCTCGAGCTCGGCACGGCGGTCGAGCAGGTTGTAGTGGTTCTGCGCCGAGACGAACGGGGTCCAGCCGCCCTCCCGCGCCACGTGGGCCGCCTCGGCGATCTGCCACCCCGCCCGGTTGGAGTGCCCGACGTAGCGGACCTTCCCCGAGGTCACGAGGGTGTCGAGCGCGGCGAGCGTCTCCTCGACCGGGGTGAGCGGGTCGGGCGTGTGGAACTGGTAGAGGTCGATCCAGTCCGTGCCCAGGCGCCGCAGCGACGCCTCGACGGCGGTGACGATGTAGCGGCGCGAGCCGCGGGCGCCGAAGTCCGGGCCGTTCGCCCCGCGCATGTCCATGCCGAACTTGGTCGCCACGATCGCCTCGTCGCGCCGGCCGGCCAGCGCCCGCCCGAGCAGCCGCTCGCTCAGGCCGGGCTCCTTGCCGTAGGTGTCGGCGGTGTCGAAGAGGGTGATGCCGGCGTCGAGGGCGGCGTGGACGACGGCGGTCGCCCCCTCCGCGGACTCCGTCGCCGCGCCCGCCCGGCCGAGGTTGTTGCAGCCGAGGCCGACGACGGAGACGGTCAGGCCGGAGCGGCCGAGTCGTGTGTGGTCCATGCTCCGACCCTAGGGAACACGGCCCGTCGCGGACCAAACGGTCCCGCGTCCGTCTCACCGCGGCGCGAGGAGCTCCGCAAGACGGGGGTCGGCGAGCTGGGACACCAGCCAGGGGCTGAACGCCCAGGGCGCGGCCGTGACGGCGGCGAGGAGATCCTCGGGGCGGACCCAGCGGTGCTCGGCGACCTCCGTCGGGTCGGGGCGCGGCTCCGCCAGCGCACGCGCGGTGTGCACGGGGCAGATCTCGTTCTCGACGATGCCGGAGGCGTCGACCGCGCGGTAGCGGAAGTCCGGCAGGACCGCCGCGGGCTCGCTGATCTCCACGCCGAGCTCGTGCCGACCGCGGCGGCGCACCGCGTCCGTCATCGCCTCCCCGGGCGCGGGGTGGCCGCAGAACGCGTTGGTCCACACGCCCGGCCACGTGATCTTGGTCAGGGCGCGGCGGGTGACCAGGACGCGTCCGGCGTCGTCGAAGAGGTGGCAGGAGAACGCCAGATGGAGCGGGGTGTCGCGGGTGTGCACGAGCGCCTTGTCCGCGGTGCCGACGGCGGTGCCGTCCTCCGCCAGCAGCACCACCTCCTCCGCGGGCGCCCGTCGCGCCGTCGCCGTGGTCAGGTCGGTCATCCCGGCTCCCGGTCCAGGACGATGCCGAGATGGTCCAGCTGGGCCCGCACGCTCATCGTCGCCGCCCGGCGCCGGTCCGCGCCCAGGTGCGTGCCGTACACGGCGGTGACGAGCTCGTCGACGTCGTCCGCCCCGCCCTCGACGGCGGACCGGATCTCCTGCAGGCGCGTCAGCCGGTGCTGCCGGAGCCCGGAGAGGACGCCGGCGGGGTCGTCCACGGCGGGGCCGTGCCCGGGGGCGATCCGGGAGACGAGCCCCTCGCGCACCGCCGCGGCGAGCCGGTCGAGGCTGCGCAGGTAGTCCGTGAGGTTCCCGTCCGGCCAGGCCAGCACGCTCGTGCCGCGGCCGAGCACCGTGTCCCCGGTCAGGAGCAGGCCGTCGGCACGAAGAAGGAAGGACACGGAGTCGGCGGTGTGGCCCGGCGTGGCCAGCACCTCCACCGACAGGTCTGCGAGGTCCACCCGTTCCCCGTCGGCGAGGGCCCCGTGGCCGCCGCCCCGGACCGGGGCGCCCGTTGGCCCGGCGATCGCCTCGGCCGCGCCCGCGTGGTCGCGGTGGTGGTGGGTGAGCAGGACGAGGGCGACCCGTCCGCCGTCGGCGGCCGCGGCCTGAAGGACCCGCGAGACGTGGCCGTCGTCGGCCGGGCCGGGATCCACCACCACCACGTCGCTGCCGCCCGGGGCACGCAGCAGCCAGGTGTTGGTGCCCTCGAGGGTCATGACGCCCGGGTTCGGCGCGAGGACGCAGGTGGCCCGCTCGCTCAGCGGTCCCCCCGTCCAGGTCGTGGCGCTCATGGCGTCAGGGTATCCGGCACCGGAAAACTCCTGGGCAGCCCGCGGCGGCGCGCGTACCTTCGACGTTGTGAGCCACGCCATCCAGGCCGTCGGCCTGGCCAAGCGGTACGGAGAGGTCGTCGCCCTCGACGACGTGAGCCTCGAGGTCCCCGCGGGCACCGTCCTGGGTCTGCTCGGGCCCAACGGCGCCGGGAAGACCACCTGCATCCGCATCCTGACCACGCTTCTGCGCGCCGACGCCGGCGAGGCCCGGGTGGCCGGCGCGGACGTGCGGCGGGAACCCGGGCTGGTCCGGGAGCGGATCGGCGTGTCGGGGCAGTACGCGGCGGTGGACGAGTACCTCACCGGCTTCGAGAACCTCGACATGATCGGCCAGCTCTACCACCTGGGGCGGCGCCGCTCGCGCGAGCGGGCGCGGGAGCTCCTCGCCAAGTTCCGGCTCGAGGACGCGGCTGACCGGCCCACCAAGACCTACTCCGGCGGTATGCGCCGGCGTCTCGACCTTGCCGGGGCGCTCGTGGCGGACCCGCCGGTGCTCTTTCTCGACGAGCCCACCACCGGGCTGGACCCACGGTCGCGGCTGGACATGTGGGAGGTGATCCAGACCCTGGTGGGGGGCGGGACCACGGTGCTGCTGACCACGCAGTACCTGGAGGAGGCCGACCAGCTGGCCGACGACATCCTGGTGATCGACCACGGCCGCACGATCGCCCGCGGCTCGGCCGACCAGCTCAAGCGCCAGGTCGGCGGCGAGCGGCTGGAGATCGTGATGACCGACGTCACGGAGCTGGCCCGGGCGCGCCGGCTCCTGGAGCCGCTGGCCACCGGGCCGGTGACCCAGGACGAACGGACCCGCCTGCTCGTGCTGCCCACCGCCGGGGGCACCGGGCCGCTGGTGGACGCCCTGCACCTCCTCGACGACGCCCGCCTCTCGGTCGACGACATCGGCGTGCGGCGTCCCACCCTCGACGACGTCTTCCTGGCGCTCACCGGTCACGCGGCCGTGGACGGCGCGGAGGCCGACGGCGCCGCCGCGCCGCTCGCCGGGCAGGACGGCCGCCCGGGCGAGCACCGGCGCCACGCCCGCGAGACCGCGAGGGAGTCGCGATGAGCCTGCGCACCGCCGTGAACGACGGCCGTGTGGTCGCGCGGCGCAACCTCATCAAGATCAAGCGGGTGCCGGACCTGCTCGTCTTCACGACCCTGCAGCCGATCATGTTCGTGCTGCTCTTCGCGTACGTCTTCGGCGGGGCGATCGACGCCGAGAGCGGCGGTGCCGCCTACCGGGAGTTCCTCATCGCCGGGATCTTCGCGCAGACGGTGGTCTTCGGGGCGACCATCACCGGGGCCGCCCTGGCCGACGACATCAAGAAGGGGATCATCGACCGGTTCCGCTCGCTGCCGATGTCCGGCTCCGCGGTGCTCGTGGGGCGCACGCTCGCCGACGCCGTCAACAACGTCCTCGTGCTGGTGGTCATGGGGCTCACCGGCCTGCTCGTGGGGTGGCGGATCCGCACCTCCGTGCCCGAGGCGCTGCTCGGCTTCTTCCTGCTGCTGCTCTTCGCCTACGCGATCTCCTGGCTCATGGCGTGGATCGGGATGCTGGTCCCGACCCCGGAGGTGGTCAACAACGCGGCCTTCATCGTGATCTTCCCGCTCACGTTCGTCGCGAACACCTTCGTCCCGCTCGACTCCCTCCCCGGGCCGCTGCAGACGTTCGCGGAGTGGAACCCGGTGTCCGCGGTCACCCAGGCCGCCCGGGACAACTTCGGCAACCCCGACCCGAACCCGCTCGCGCCCGAGCCGACGTCCTGGGCGCTGCAGAACCCGGAGCTCTACACCGTCCTGTGGGCCGGGGTGTTCCTGCTGATCTTCGTCCCGCTCGCCACCTGGCAGTACCGGCGGTCGGCGAGCCGATGAGGCGGTCGCAGAGGCTGCTGCGCTGGGTCGGCCTGTGCGCGGCGGCGGAGGCGGTCGGGATGACCGCGGCCGCGGCGGCCGCACGCGTCGCGACGTCCGTGGCCGACGGCCGGGCGGGCGTCGCGGGCGCCTGGGGCGTCGTCGTGCTCGGCGGGCTGGTCGAGGGGACGGCGATCGGGCTCGCCCAGGCGGCGGCGCTCAGGCCCTCCGTGCGCCGGCTGCGTGCGGGCCGGTTCGTCCTGGTCACCGTGGCGGTCGCCGGGCTCGGCTGGGCCGCCGCCTCGGCCCCCGCCGTGCTGGCCCAGGACGACGGCGGAGCCGCGCCGTCCGTGGCCGTCGTGGTGGGCGGGGCCGCCGCCCTGGGTCTCGCGATGGGGGCGGTGCTCGGTGCGGCGCAGGCCTGGGTGATCCGGGGCGCCGCGGCGCGGGGCGCGGCGCCCAGGGCGGCCGTGGCGCACCCGTGGCGGTGGATCGGGGTCAGCGCGCTGGCCTGGGCACCGGCGATGGTGGTGATCTTCGCCGGCGCGCAGTCGGCCCCGGCGCACTGGTCCGCGGGAGCGGTGGCCCTCCTGGGCACCGCCACGGGAGCGCTCGCGGGCGCCGCGCTCGGGGCGGTCTGCGGGGCGCTGGTGCCCGTCCTGGACGACCGGAGCTGACGTCACGGGGTGGGCGTGCCAGCCCCACCACCGGAAAATCGGTTCACCCGCGCCGGCTCGCTCGGTACGGTCGAAGGAATCATGTCGCTGCGGGGGACGACGCGGTTCTGGCCTCCCGCGGTTCCCCGGCTGGAGGGCAGGTTCGTCATGGCGTGCCGTATCGGTGAGCTCGTGCTCGGCTGTCGCGACCCCGAGCTGCTCGCGCGGTTCTGGTGCGAGGTCCTCGACTTCGTCGTGCTCGATCGTGAGGACGGCGAATATGTGGAGATCGGGCCGCGCGAGGGGTTCGGTGGTCCCCAGCCGACGATCATCCTCAGTCGCAGGGACGAGCCGGAGAAGGGAAGGTCCCGGCTGCACATCGACGTCAACGCCACCGACCGCGATCAGGACGCCGAGCTCGAACGCCTCCTGGACATCGGGGCTCGCCCGGCCGACATCGGTCAGACGGGCGAGGAGCCGTGGCACGTCCTGGCCGACCCCGAGGGCAACGAGTTCTGCCTGCTCCGGGCCCGCCTCGCGCCCCTCTGACTCGCACAGGTCGCTCGGTCGCCGTTGCCTCGGACGCCACGGCGGGTGACACTCGGCGAGGGCGGCGGACGGAGCGGGCCCGCTACCCCTCCACCCGGACCTCCACCCGGTGCAGCCCCGTGGCGCCGTCGGGTGCCGGCGGCCGGCGCTGACTCGTCTGGACGATGCCGTCGAGCCCCGTGGCCCGGACCTCGATCGCGTGGTCGCCGGCGGGTGCGTCCCAGCGGTAGAACCACTGCCGCCAGGTGTCCACGCTGACCAGGTCCGCGAGCTCGGCCGGCTGCCAGTCGCCGTCGTCGATCCGCACCTCGACCTTGCCGATGCCCGTGTGCTGCGCCCAGGCCACGCCCGCCACCATCACCTCGCCGGCCCGAGGGGCCCGGCCGGGTCGTGGGACGTCGATGCGCGAGGCGATCTTCACCGGTGCCTTCTCCGACCAGCCCCGGGTGCTCCAGTAGGCGACGTCGTCGGCGAACCTGGTGACCTTCAGCTCGCTGACCCACTTCGTGGCAGAGACGTAGCCGTAGAGGCCGGGCACCACGAGGCGCACCGGGTAGCCGTGCTCGGGCGGCAGCGGCTCGCCGTTCATGGCGACGGCGAGCAGGGCGTCACGCTCGTCGGTGAGGACCTCGAGCGGGGTCGAGGCCGTGAAGCCGTCGACGCTGCGGGAGAGCACCATGTCCGCCCCGGGGGCCACGCCGGCCCGGGCCAGTACCTCGCGCACCGGCAGGCCGAGCCAGAGCGCGTTCCCCACGAGGTCGCCGCCCACGTTGTTCGACACGCAGCACAGCGTCACCCAGGCCTCGACGAGGTCCTCGCCGAGCAGGTCGTCCAGGCTCAGGGTCACCTCGCGCTCGACGAGGCCGTGGACCCGCAGCGTCCAGGTGGCGGGGTCCACCCGGGGGACGACGAAGGCGGTGTCGATCCGGTAGAACTCGCCGTTGGGCGTGCGGAAGGGAGCGAGCCCGTCGATCTTGAGGTCGGCGGCGGCCGGCAGCGGAGGTGCGGGGCTCGCCGGGGCCGGCAGGGCGATGGGCGGTGTCGGCGTGCGGACGCCCGCCACCCGGGAGACGGTGGCCCCCGCCAGGGCGACCCCGGCCACGGCGCCCGCGCCGATCAGCAGACGTCGGCGGTCCAGCGGGCGGGGCCCCGTCGGCATCTCCGGACCCGTCGGTCCGTGGGCGGCCGCACGTCGGCCCGACGTGGCCGCGGCCCAGCCGCCCGACGTCGTCGCGGTCGACCCGCAGGACGTCGGCGCGGCGGCCGCCGTCGCCGCGGCCCCGTGCTCCGCCGTCGCC
>NZ_BAABBA010000027.1:0-50521 GCF_039537705.1 Georgenia daeguensis | reverse complement strand
AAGGTAGCGTCAGGCACGTCGAGGTCTTCCGGATGGGTGGCGTGAGAACCTCCATCATCGGAAGACCTCGACCTCTATCCCGTCAACGCCGCGCCGGCCTCGACTACACCCTCATCTGCGAAGAGCCGGTATCTCTGCCGGCCGGCGTGCGGCCCGGTGGCTGGGGGCGCTGCTCCTGGCCCTCGTCGGCATCACGCCCCTCCTGCCCGCCGGCCCGGCGTCGGCGGCCACCCTGTACGGCCACGACATCTCCTGGCCCCAGTGCCCCGCGCCCGGCGGCTTCGGCCTCCCGATGCCGCCGGCGTCGAGCCAGTTCGTCGTGGTGGGACTGACGAGGGGGCTCGCGTTCACAGAGAACCCGTGCCTGGCGGACCAGGTGGCGTGGGTGCGGGCGAACAGCAAGCCGGCGCACGCCTACGCCATGGCCACGTTCCCGACGTCGGCCCAGCTCATCACCTACCGCAACGCCGGGCCCTGGCGCGGGACCACCCGGGCGGCCCAGCTGAGCAACGTGGGCTACGCCGAGGCGACGGCGGCCGTCGCGTCGCTGCGCAAGGTCGGCTGGCGCCCGCCCGTGGTGTGGATCGACGTGGAGCCGCGCCCGGCGCAGCCCTGGCCCGGCGCCACCGCGCAGCAGCGGCTGGAGAACCGGTACGTGGTCGAGGGCCTCATGCGCGGGCTGCGCGAGGCGGGCTTCTCCTACGGCGTGTACTCCTACACGTCCGGCTGGGAGGCCATCACCGGCGGCTGGCGGCTCCCCGCCGTCCCCGTTTGGGCCACCGCCGGCCGTCTCGACTACCCGACCGAGGCGGCGGACCGCTGCACCCAGCCGAGCTTCTCGGGCGGGCGGGTCCACCTCTCGCAGTGGTACGACGACACCCGCGACTACGACCGTACCTGCGGCACCTACGCCTTCACGCCGCTGCCGGTCCCGCCGTCGTCCATGACCGGCTCCGCCAGCGACCTCGACGGCGACTGGCGCAACGACCTCCTCGCCCGCTCCGGCGACGGCGCGCTCTGGCTCTACCGCGGCAACGGGACCGGCGGCTGGCTCCCGCGCGTGCAGATCGGCAGCGGCTGGAACGGCATGGACGTCATCGACACCGCCGGTGATCTCGACGGCGACGGACGCCCCGACGTCCTGGCCCGCGAGCGGGCGACCGGGTACCTGTGGCTCTACCGCGGCAACGGGACCGGCGGGTGGCTCCCGCGCGTGCGGGTCGGCACGGGCTGGAACGGCATGAGCGCGATCTTCTCGCCGGGCGACCTCGACGGCGACTCCCGCGTGGACGTCCTGGCCCGCGAGCGGGCCACCGGGTACCTGTGGCTCTACCGCGGCAACGGGACCGGCGGGTGGCTCCCGCGGGTGCGGGTCGGCACGGGCTGGAACGGCATGAGCGCCCTGCTCGGCCCCGGGGACCTGACCGGCGACGGCGCGGCGGACGTCCTGGCCCGCGAGGCCGGGACGGGCCGCCTGGTGCTCTACCCCGGCGACGGCCGGGGCGGGTGGAAGCCGCGCATCACCTACGGCACGGGCTGGAACGCGATGAGCGCGCTCGTCGGCCCCGGGGACTTCACCGGCGACCGCGTCCCGGACCTGCTCGCCCGCGAGGCCGCGACCGGCTACCTGTGGCTCTACCCCGGCAACGGGGCGGGCGGCTGGCAGACGCGGGTGCGCGTCGGTGTCGGCTGGCAGTCCCTGACCGCCCTGGCGTGACGGCCGGGCCGGCCGCTACCAGCGCAGGTCGACCTGCTCGTCGGCGGCGATCCGCTCCAGCGTGGCCTCGTCGGTGCCCGGCTCGGTCAGCACCAGCGACCCGCCGGAGCGCCACACGGCCAGCGCCTGCTCGAGGAGCGCGGCCAGGTCCCGGGGCGTGACGAGCGCCCGGACGGGCACGGCGTCGTCCCCGTCCTCCTCGGCCGCGGGCGGGCGCCCGAGCTCGAGGGTCCCGCGCGCCCAGTCCGCCAGCTCGCCGAAGGTCGCCTCGAGGCCGGCCCCGACGAGCGCGACGTCGTCGTCCTCGGGCTCCGAGACGTAGCCGAGCTGGTCGCCGTAGCTCATCAGCTCGGCGGCGGCGTCGATCACCTCGGCCGGCAGCTCGGGCCCGTCCCAGGACATGGCCAGGGCCGGCAGCGACACCGCGAGCACGAGGTCCGCCTGGTCGACGCCGGGCGCACCCTCGGGGTCGGTGGTGACGACGACGTCGACGTCCTCGACCTCCTCGTCCGGCAGGACCACGCGGGCGCCGGTGGTCCACGACGCCAGCGCCCACACCAGCGTGCGCCAGTGGACGGGCAGGTCCAGGACCACCGTGGTCCCGGGCTCGGCGTCGGCCTCCTCCACGAGGAGGTTCGCCGCCTTCGTCACCCAGTTGGCGAGCACGCGCCCCGAGAGCTCGGTGCGCTCGCCGTCGGCGCCGTACCACGTCAGCCGGGGAGAGGCGCCGTCGTGGCCGAACGCGTCCAGGAGGCGGCCGGGAAGCGTGTCGGGGTGGTGGGTCATGCCTCCGAGGGTACGGCGCGAACGCGGGTCCGCGCCGTCCGATTCGGTCTACTCGATCGGGTGACGGTGGTCGCGGACGATCTCGGTGACCTGCGCGTACTCGGCGGTCCCGGCGAACGCCGCGTAGTGCGGCGCCTCGTACACCGCCGTCGTCAGCTCCGCCCCGTCGCGGTACCCGTGGAAGGTGCCGCCGGCCTGGCGGACGAGCAGCGCGCCGGCGGCGACGTCCCAGGGGTGGGTGGAGGTGCCGAACGTGCAGTCCGCCCAGCCGGCCGCCACGTGGGCCAGGGCCAGGGCGCCCGACCCGCCCCGGCGCACGGAGCGGAACTCGTCCACGAGCCTCGCGAACCGCTCGGCGGCGGCGGGACCGGCGGACACGTCGCGGGCGGCGGGGTAGTCGGTCAGGACGGTGGCGCCCGAGGCGTGCGGCGCCCCGGTCGAGCGAAGCGTCCGCCCGTCCAGCCACGCGCCGGTCAGGTCCGCGGCGAAGAGGTTCTCCGCGACCGGGTCGTAGATGACCCCGGCCGTCAGCTCCCCGTCGACGGCGGCGGCGATCGAGACGCAGAACTGCGCGATCCCCCGGGCGAAGTTCGCGGTCCCGTCGATGGGGTCGACCAGCCAGAGCACCGAGCCGTCGCCCACGGTGCCGCCCTCCTCGCCCAGGATCCGCGAGTCGGGTTGGAGGCGGAGGATCGCGGCGCGCAGCACCTCCTCGCTGGCCGTGTCGTACTTGGTCACCAGGTCGTGGTGGTCCCGCTTGAACGCCACCTCCACCTGCGCGCGGAACGCCTCGCGCAGCATGGGCCCGACGGCGGTCGCAGCCTCGGCGGCCACCTCCCGCAGCGCGGTGGACAGGGCGGTGAGGTCGGTCACGGGCACGGCGGTCCTCCATCGTCGGTGTGCCGCCATCCTGCCAGGACGGCGACGGCGTCCCGGGGGCCGCCCACGAGCGGGCGGCGCGGTGCGGGGCAGGCAAGATTGCGGATCTCGTCACGGGGGCACCGACACGCCGGACGACACGCCGCGCGGAACCCTCGAGCGCCGATTTTCCGCCCCATATAGCACCCATACCGCTTGACGAACGCGGATGACACGCGTGTAATTCAGGGGTCAGGTCCGCTGGAGGGAAGGGAAGAGAGCCGTGTGGAACATTCTCGGTGATGGTCCGCTGACCTTCGGCATGCCGGAGGAGACGCAGGGTGCAGAGGTGCTCAGCCTCATGGGCACCGACGTCCTCGACGAGGGAGCGCTCGCCTGGCAGGACCGGGCCCTGTGCGCGCAGACGGACCCCGAGGCGTTCTTCCCCGAGAAGGGCGGCTCCACCCGCGAGGCCAAGCGGGTGTGCACCTCCTGCGAGGTGCGGGCCGAGTGCCTCGAGTACGCGCTGGAGAACGACGAGCGGTTCGGCATCTGGGGCGGGCTGTCCGAGCGCGAGCGTCGCAAGCTCAAGCGCCGCGCCGTCTGACCCGGCCGCCTCACTTCATGGCGGCACAGACCCCCACACCCGTTCGGCCCTCCACGCTCGCCGTGGTGGTCAGCGCCGGCGTCTCCGTCTACCTCCAACGCACCCTCGCCGCGCTCGCGGCCCAGACCCACCTGCCCGAGGTCGTCCTCGTGGTCGACGTCGGCGCGCCCGGACGCGATCTCGGCACCGGCGTCCCGGTCCACGACGCCGTCGCCGGCGCCGGGCTCGACGAGGTCACCCGGGTCCGCGTGGTCCGTGCGCCCGAGGCCACCACGTTCGGCGAGGCCGTGCGCCAGGGCCTTGAGCAGTACCGCGCGCTCGTCGAGCGCGCCGCCGAGCGCGCCCGCAAGCGCGAGCGGGCCACCGGGACGCTGAGCGGCTCCTGGTCCCGGGTGACCGGCGAGCTGACGCCGGTGACCACTGGGGAGATCCGCGCCGTCGGGGTCCTCGGCCACGCACCCGACCCCGGGGCGCGCCCGGACTGGCTCTGGCTCCTGCACGACGACTCCGCGCCCCACCCGGCCGCGCTCGACCAGCTCCTCCACGCCGCGGAGTCCGGCCGTTCGGTCGCGATCCTCGGCGCCAAGCAGCGGGACTGGGCCGAGCGGGACCGGCTGCTCGAGGTCGGCGTCCGCGCCACCCGCACGGCCCGCCGCGTCGCCGACATCGAGCCCGGGGAGATCGACCAGGGCCAGCACGACCACCGCGAGGACGTCCTCGCCGTCGGCACCGCGGGCACCCTGGTGCGGCGTGCCGTGTGGGAGGAGCTCGGGGGGACCGACCCGGCCCTCGGCCCCTTCGGTGACGGCCTCGAGCTCTCCCGTCGCGCCCGCCTCGCCGGCCACCGCGTGGTGGTGGTGCCCACCGCCGTCGTCCACCACGCCCGGGCCTCCTACCTCGGGCTGCGGAGCCGACCGGCGACGCAGCCGGGGGAGGACCCGGCGGCCGGGGGGCCGGACACGCGCCGGTCGTACCTGGCCCGCCGCCGGGCGCAGCTGTACAACGGGCTGGTCGCCGCCCCCGGGGCGCTCGTGCCGCTGCTCGTCCTCGGGCTCCTGGTGCTGGCGCCGCTGCGCGCCCTGTGGCGCGTGGCCACCAAGGAGATCGGGCTCGCCGGCGCGGAGATCGCCGCCGCGCTGGCCGTCCTCGCCCAGCCCGGCGCCCTGCTGCGCGCCCGGCGGCGGACCGCCCGGGTGCGCCGCATCCCCGCCCGGGCGCTCGCGCCGCTGCAGGCGACCGGACGGGAGATCCGGCGCGCCAAGCGGGACGTCCGCCGCACCGCCGCGGCCGCCCGCCACGCCGCCCAGGCACCCAGCGAGCTGGAGATCGCCGAGCGGGCCACGCTTGCGCGCCGCCGCCGCACGGGCGCCACCCTCACCCTCCTCGTCCTCACGGCCCTCGCGCTGGCCGCCTTCGCGCCGCTGGTGCTCGCCGGACCGCTGACGGGCGGCGCCCTGCTGCCCGCCGACGCGACCCTGGGCGAGCTGTGGCGGGCCGCCCGCTCCGGCTGGGTGGCCGCCGGCGACGGGCACCCGGGACCGGCCGACCCCCTGCTGCAGGTTCTCGCCGTCGCCATGCTGCCGCTGGCGCCGTTCGGCGCGTCGGCCAACGCGCTCGTCACCGCCCTCGTGGTCCTCGCCGTCCCGCTCGCGGGGTTCGGCGCGTGGTTCGCCGCCGGCGCCGCCACCCGCTCCGTCGGGCTGCGTGCCTGGGCCGCGGCGACCTGGGCGCTGGCGCCGAGCCTCCTGCTGGCCACCGGCCAGGGCCGCCTCGGCGCCCTCCTTGCCCACGTGCTCCTGCCGTGGGTGGCGCTCGGGATCGCCCGCGCCGTGGCGGTCGACCGCCGTGACGTCGTGCTCTCGGGGATGGTCGGCGCCAGGCGGACCGCCCGGGCCCGCGCCGCCGAGGCCGCGCGCACCGGGGAGGCGGGCCGCGACCCCGTGGTGCCGGACCTCGAGGACGCCGTCGCCACGCCTGACGACACCGTCGTCACCAGCCGCACCCGGGCCGGGTCCATCGCCGCCGGCGCAGGCGCGGCGCTGGCGCTGGCCGCCGCGGCCGCCGGCGCGCCGGTCCTGCTGCCCGCGTCGATCGTCGCCGTCGTCCTGCTCACACTCGCCGTTCCGCGGCGGCGCCGCGTGCTTCTCGCCGTCCCGCTTCCCGCGCTCGTCGTGCTCGGCCCGCTCGTCGCGGCCGCCCTGAGCGACGTCGGGGCGGGCAGCTGGCGCCTCCTGCTCGCCGACCCCGGGGCCGCCTACGCCTCCGACGCCGGCCCGTCCTGGCTCGCCGCCCTGGGCTGGCCCGTCGAGCCCCCGGCGCTGCCCGGCCCCGGCGGGGACGGCGCCCCGGCCGTCCTGGCTCAGTGGGGGATGGTGCTGGGCGGTGCCACGCTCGCCCTCGGCGCCGTGCTCGCCCTGCTGCGCGGCACCGGACGGGCGCGGGCCGTGCGCGCGGGCTGGCTCGTCGCGCTGGTGGGGCTGCTCGCCGCCCTCCTCGCGGCGCGCACCGACGTCGCCGTCGGCACCGGGCCGGACGGCGTCGCGCAGGTGGTGCGCGGCTGGGCCGGCCCCGGGACGTCGCTCGTGGTCCTCGGCCTGCTCGTCGCCGTCGTCTCGGCGGGGGACGGCCTGCGCGCCGCGCTGCGCAACCGGAGCTTCGGCGTCGGTCAGGTCGCCGTCGCGGTCCTGGCCCCGCTGCTCGTGCTCGGTCCGCTGGTCACCGCCGCCGGGTGGCTCGTCTCCGTGCGCCAGGCCGACGACACCCCCACCGAGCTCCTCGCCGTCCACGGGCGGCCTGCCGCCCCGGTGCCCGCCGTCGCCGCCGAGATGCAGGACTCCGGCAGCCGCTCGCGCGTGCTCGCCCTCAGCCCCGCCGGCGACACCGTTCGCGCCCAGATCTGGCGCGGTGCCGGGCCGCAGCTGACGACCGCGTCGGCCGTCGGGGCCCTCCGTGACCTCGTGGCAGCCGGGCCCGACGCGGCAGCCGACGAGCTCGCCCGGACGGTCGCCGCGATGTCGGTGGGCGCGGGCGAGGACGTCGGCGAGGTGCTCGGGCGCCACGCCGTCGGCGTCGTCGTCGTCCCGCCGGAGCCGGACCACGTGCCCGCCGGCACCGAGCCGACCACCACCGAGCGTGCCGCGCTGATCGAGCAGCTGGACGCGACCGCGGGACTCGACCGCGTCACCGAGAACGAGTCCGGGGTGATCTGGCGGGTCTCGCGCGAGTCCGGCCAGCCCGGCTCGGCCAGCTCGGTGGCGCGGGCCCGGGTGGTCGACGCCGACGGCGCGTGGGTGCAGGACGTCGGGGCGGGCCAGATCCGGATCGGCACCGACCTGCCCTCCGGGCCGGAGGGCCGCACCCTGGTGCTCGCCGAGCGCGCCGACCCCGGCTGGCGTGCCTGGTACGACGGCCGGCCGCTGCGCGCGACCACCGACGGGTGGCGCCAGGCGTTCGAGCTGCCCGCCCACACCGGCACCCTGACCGTCGCCCACGAGGCCCCGGGCGCCAGCGCCTGGGCGTGGGTGCAGGGCATCGTCGTCGCCCTCACCGTGCTGCTGGCCCTGCCGATCCGACGACGCCGGACGGAGGTGGAGTGATGCGCGAGGAGCCGGGCCGGGAGCCCGCCCGCGAGAAGGACCCGGTCGAGGAGCCGGTCGAGATCGAGCCGACGGCAGAGCTGCCGGCCCCGGAGGACGAGCCCGGCCCCGACGAGGCTGACGAGCCTGCCGCCGGCGAGGCTGCGGAGCCTGCGGTCGGCGAGGCTGCGGAGCCCGCCGCCGACGAGGCCGGCGAGCCTTCTGCCGGCGAGGGTGCGGAGCCCGCCGCCGGCAAGCCTGCGGGCGCCGCCGCCGACACCGTTGACGAGGAGACCGAGACCGCGGACGACGCGGACCCGGCCGCCCCCGCTGCGCCGCGCCCCTCCCGTGGCCGGAGGGTCGTGCGCGGCCTGGGCCTGACGGTCTCCGGCCTCGCGCTGGTCGCCGCCGCCGGGGGCGCCGTCGTCGCGGCCGCCGCCTGGCCGGCCGGAGAGACGCGGCCGGTCGAGGCGGCGGTGGTGGACGTCCCCGCCGGCCCGGTCAGCGCCGTGTGCGCCGGTCCGCCCGCGCTCACGGCCGGCGAGGGTATGTCCGTCGACCCCGAGCTCGACCCGGCCGACGTCACACCCACCACCCTGACCCAGCTGCTGACCCTGCCGCGCGAGGACGCGGGCGCGGCCGAGGCGACCTACACCCCGCTCGACGGCGAGGCGCAGGAGCTCGCCCGCGTCGGGCAGGTCCGGGCGCTCGAGATCGGCGACCCCGGCACCGGCGCGATCCTGCGAGCCGAGCCGGTCGACGACGTCGCCGCGCTCGCCGCCGGCGCCACCCTCACGCGCACCGACGCGGGGGACCTGCGCGGACTGGCCGCCGCCCCCTGCCTCGGGCCGCAGAGCACCACCTGGCTGGTCGGCGGCGGCACGGACCTCGGGCAGAGCGCCCAGCTCGTGCTCACCAACACCGGCGACACCCCAGCCACCGTCACCGCGACGATGTGGACGACCCTCGGCCTCGCCGACGCCGCCCGGCTCGCCGAGATCGTCGTGGCCCCGCAGAGCGAGACGACCGTGCTCCTCGAGGGCGTCGCCACCGGCGACCCCGCCCTCGCCCTCCGCGTGGACGCCACCGGCGGCCAGGTTGCCGCCCGCGTGCAGGACCACCAGCTGGACGGGCTCGTGGGGGCGGGGGTCGACGTCGTCACGCCGGCCGCGCCGCCCGCGCTGACCGTGACGGTCCCGGGCGTGGTGCTGCCCGAGTCGAGCATGGACGATCCCGCCTCCTCCGCCGTGCGCCTGGTCAACCCGGGCGAGGAGACGGCGACCGCGTCCGTCACGCTGCTCGGCCCCGACGGCGAGGTCGAGGTCCCCGGCGCCGAGGACGTCGTCCTCGACCCGGGAGCCGTGCTCGACCTCACGCTCGCCGGCGTCGACGCCGGCGCCTACGCCGTCGAGATCACCGCCGACCAGCCGGTCACCGGCGCCGTCGTCCTGGCCCGCGTCGGCAAGGCGGGCGAGCTCGACCCCGACGTCCCGCCGGTCGAGCGGGCGTGGACCCCCGCGGCCGACCCCGCCGACTCCGGGGTGCTGCTCACGCCGGGGCTCGGCGACGTCGTCGACGCCGCGACCGTGACGCTGACCAACCCGGGGGAGGACGACGTCGAGGCCGAGCTGGTCCCGGTCGGCGAGGGCGGGTCGCTCGGCGACCCCGAGACCGTCACGGTGCCCGGCCGCAGCACCGTCACCTCCGACGTCGCGGAGCTCGGCGAGGGAACGGTCGCCGTGCAGGTGCGCACCGCGGGTGGGACCGGCGTCCTGGCCGCCAGCGTGCTCACCGCGAAGGCGGGCGACGGCGAGCTCGTCAGCGTGCTCCCGCTCTCGCCCGACCCGCACACCGCCAGGTCCGTGCGCGTCGACGTGCGCTAGCGGGTCAACGGCCCAGCAGCACGAGCCACTGCTCCGCCAGGGCCCGCACGACGGCGTCGAAGTTCTCGTCGTGGCCCCGCACGATCGCGAAGTGGAAGTTGCGGTCGACGGACATCTCGAGGGCGACGGCATGCACGCGCGCCTGCGCCCGGGCCGCCTCGTCGGGCTGCCGGTCGAGGAGCCGCGTCATCGACGCCGCCGTGCGCCGGACCATGGCGAACCACTCGTCGGCGACCGCCGGCTCGTTGGCGAGCGCCTGCTCCATCGCGGCGTACTCGTGGCGGGAGCGTCGCCACTGCTCGGCGTGCCGGTGCAGCCAGGCGGTCACGGCGTCGAGGTCCGGGTCGACGAGGGCGTCGAGCGCCCGGTAGTCGGCGGCGACCCCGGCCTCCAGGTCCCGCATCAGACCGACGACGACCTCGGCCTTGGACCGGAAGTGAAGGTAGAAGGTCGCCCGGGAGACGCCGGCGGCGCGGGCGATGGCCTCGGCGCTCGTCGCGGGGTAGCCCTGCTCGACGAACAGCTCGCGGGCGGCGCGCACGAGCTCCTCGCGGGTGGCCCGCTTCTGCTCGGTCCTCGTCATCGGCGCTGGCACGCCATCTCCTCGGGTTCGGGGATCGGGTCCGTCGGTCCCGAACCCTAGCCGGGACGACGGCGCTGCCGCGGGCTGCGAGCCTGCGCCGTCGTCCCCGGGTGCGGTCCCTCCACCGCCGCGGAGGGACCGCGGTCAGCTCAGCGGTCGAGGACGAGGCGAGGGCAGCCCTTCGCCGCCCGCGAGACGCAGATCATCATCGTGGCGTTCGCGTCCTGCTCGGCCGGCGTGAGGATGGAGTCCCGGTGGTCGGCGCGGCCGGTGACGATCCGGGTCTCGCACGTGCCGCACGTGCCCTCCTGGCAGGAGGAGAGTGCCGAGATGCCCGCCTCCTCGGCCACCTCGAGGATCGACCGGCCGGGCGGGACGGTGGCCGTGACGCCGGACTCGGCGAACTCGACCTCGAACTCGGTGTCCGGCTCGGTGCGCACCACCTTCTTCGGCGCGAAGCGCTCGGTGTGCAGGGAGCCGACGGGCCAGTGCGCCGTCGCCTCCTCGATCGCCTGCAGGAGCGGCTCGGGGCCGCAGCAGTAGATCAGCGTGTCCGGCGCGACGTCGCCGAGCAGACCCTCCAGGTCGAGCAGGCCGAACTCGTCCTGCGGACGCACCTGCACCCGGTCGCCGTGGGCGGCGAGCTCGTCGAGGAACGCCATCGAACTGCGCGTGCGCCCGCCGTAGAGCAGCGTCCATTCCGCGCCCTGCGCCTGCGCCGCCTCGATCATCGGGATGATCGGGGTGATGCCGATGCCGCCGGCGACGAAGACGTAGCGGGGCGAGTCGTGGAACCGGAAGTTGTTCCGGGGCCAGCTGACCGTGACCGTCGAACCCTCGCGGACGTCGTCGTGGATGAAGATCGACCCGCCGCGGCTCTCGGGCTCGCGCAGCACGCCGATGCGCCAGCTCTCCGGGCGGGCCGGGGAGGAGCACAGGGAGTACTGGCACACGCGGCCCGCGCCGCCGACGCCGGTGTGGACGTCGATGTGGGCGCCCGGCTTCCACGACGGCAGCGCCTCGCCGTCGGGGTGGCCGAGGGTGAGGGCGACGACGCCGTCGGAGGCCTCGGTGCGTCCGAGAACCGTGAGGTCCATCTGGCGCAGGACCTTCTTCTGCTGGCGCGCGACGTCGGCGACGTCCCACTCCACGGGGAGGTTCCGGCGAACCGGGAGCAGGGCCATGCGCACGAACTCCAGCGGCACCTCGGGCGCCGGCCGGAGGGAGGGCAGACGCTCGTACAGCACCTTCAGCGCCGTCGCGCCCTGCACACGGGCGAGCGACTGGCCCAGGCAGGTGTGCCTGCCCTGGGTGAAGGTCAGGTGGTCCTCGGGCTCGGGGCGGTGGATGTCGAACTCGAAGGGCCGCGGCGTGCGGGTGGGGTCGGTGTTCGCGCTGGCCAGGGCCAGCCACACCATGTCGCCCTTCCGGATCTGCGCGCCCCCGATCTCGACGTCCGCCTGCGCCTGGCGGGAGGCGAAGGTCGAGGAGGGGCGACGGCGGACCGTCTCCTCGAACACGCGCGGCCACAGCCCGGGGTCGGCGAGGGCGTCGGCCCGGGCCTCCGGGTTCTGGTCCAGGAAGAGCACGGCGTTCGCGATCGCCTGGGTGGTGGAGTCCACGCCGGCGGCGGCGAACTCGGTCAGGTGCAGGGCGATCTGGGCCGCGCTCAGGGTGGGGGTGCCGTCCTTCTCGCGCACCGCCGCCATGTCCGAGATGAGGTCCTCGCCGGGGTTCTCCCGGCGCTGCTCGACGACCTCTCGCAGGTACAGGGTGGCGGCGATGTAGCGGTCCCACACCTCCGAGCGGCGCGGCTCCGGGAGCGGCTCCTGGGCGCTGGCCAGCACGGCGAAGAAGTCGTCGCGCAGCTGGCGCATCATGGCCTCGTCCTCGTAGCCGAGGCCCATGTGCGCCATGATGGTCTGCGTCGTCAGCTCCAGGGCGTAGTCAGACACGAGGTTCGCCCGGCCGTCGGCCTCGAACTTGTCCACGACGCGGTGGGCACGCGCCTCGATCTCCGGCTGGAGCGCCTCCATGCGCGCCTTGGTGAATCCGCGCTGGGCCACGAAGCGGTGCACCGTGTGGCTGGGCGGGTCCGAGCCGACGAGCATCTGCGAGATCAGGTCGGGCGGCATGACGTCCCGGTAGCGCTCCGGCACGTCGATCAGGCCGCTGTTGGCGCCGGAGGTGAATTTCTGCCAGTCGCCCAGGATGGCCTCGGCGTCGTCGCGCCGCGTGACGATCCAGGCGTTGAGGTACGGGTAGAAGAACACCGGGTGCTCGTCGCGGACGGCGGCGAAGTGCTGGGCGGGGTCGGTGTAGTAGTCGTCGCCCATGGCGTCGAAGCCGTGCGCGACGGGGCAGCGGGCGGGCGGAGCACCGGCGGTGGGTGCTTCGGTGGTCGTCATCTCGACTCCTCTGTCGGGGTGGTGGTGCCGGCGGCCGGGCGGGGCCGCGCGGTGGCGGTGGTCCGTCGTCGGACCGGCGCGCCGGGAGGTGCGACGACGGGGAACGCGACCCCGCCGCCGGGAGATCACAGGGCGGCCGCGACGGCCATCGTGGAGATCTTCTGGAAGCGGGCCACGTTCTCCGACTCCTCCATGACGCCCGCGGAGAGAAAGACCAGGGTCAGGTCCCGCTCGGGGTCGATCCAGAACAGCGAGGACCCGGCGCCGTAGTTGCCGTGCGTGCGGGGCGAGGTGAACGGACCGAAGAAGTTCGGGGCGGTACCGCTGCCGCTGAGGGAGAAGCCGAGCCCGAAGTTGCCGGCGGGGATCTCCCAGCCGCGTGCGACGGCCATCTGGGCGTAGAGGTCGTTGGGCATGTCACCGGTCTGCAGCGTGGTGGCCTGCTCGAGAACCGCGGGGGCGATGAGCTGCTCGCCGTCGACCTCGCCCTTGCGGCGGATCATCTCCGCGAAGGTGAGGACGTCGGCGGCCGTGCTGACCGAGCCCACCCACGGCATCTCGGCGTCCTCGGTGATGTACCGGTTCAGGCACTCGATGTCCTCGGGGGAGAGGAACCCGCCCTCGGGCAGGTAGACCTTCAGCGGCACGGCCTCCTCGGCCAGGGCGGACGGGAGCCCGAACGAGGTGCGGGTCATGCCGAGCGGCTCGAAGATCAGCTCGCGTGCCAGGTCGCGGAAGGAGGCCGCGCCGTAGGCGCGGCGCACCATCTCGCCCATGAGCGCGTGGTTGATCGACGGGGCGTAGTTGAGGTTGGTGCCCGGCTCGAACAGCACGTCGACGCGGCTGAGCGCCTCGATGACGTCGGCGAGATTGCCGAAGCGGTCCGGGCCCAGGCCGGGGTTCGGCGTCGGGGGCATGCCGGAGCGGTGCGTGAACAGGTGCGCGAGGTTGATCTTGTCCTTGCGCAGCATGTGGAACGGGTCGGTGCCGAGGAACTCGGGGATCAGGTCGACCACGCGGGTGGAGAGGGCGAGCCTGCCCTCGCCGAGCGCCCGGTAGGCCATGGCGTTGGTGAACGCCTTGGTCAGGGAGAGGACCCGGAAGACGGCGTCCGGCTCCAGGAGGCGGCCGGTGGCGCGCTCGGCGTAGCCGATCGTCTCGTCGAGGACGACCTGGCCGTGGCGGGCGAGGATGACGTGGACGCCGTCGTAGGAGCCGGCCTCGATGTCCCGGGCGATCTCGTCGGTGAGGCGCCCGAGCGCCCGGCTGTCGACGTCGTCGAGCGTGGTGACGGCCGGGACGGCTGCGGGCCGCAGGTCTGTGGTGGTGGTCATGCTGGTCTTCCTTTCGCGTTCGGGGGCGGCGTGGGGTCGCTGCGGCGGCTCACTGCATGACGAGCCCGCCGGAGGGCGAGATCGTCTGGCCGGTGTAGTAGGACCCCTCGTCGCTGGCGAGGAAGAGGACCGTCTGCGCCACCTCCGCCGGGGTCGCCGTGCGGCGGATGGGCTGAAGCCCGACGAGGAAGTCGATGAACTCGTCGTCGCTCTGGCGGAACAGGGGGGTGTCGACCGCGCCGGGGGCGAGGGCGTTGACCCGGATGTTGAAGGGGGCGAGCTCGATGGCGGTCTCGCGGGTCAGCCCGAGCACGCCGGCCTTGGAAGCGGGGTAGTAGGCGGGCATGGCCACGCCCATGAGCGCGGCGGCCGAGGAGAAGTTGATGATGGCGCCGCCGCCGGTGCGCTTCATGAGCGGAGCGGCCGAGCGGGTGGTGAAGAACGGGCCGTGCAGGTTGATCCTCACGACGCGGTCGAAGTCCTCGTCGCTGATGTGCTCGAGGAACTCGGGACGGTGCTGGCGGCCCTCCTTCATCGCCACGAAGCCCTCGTAGTTCTGCTCGTTGAGCTGGTCCAGCGCCGCCTTGTTCGGCGCGTTCACGCCCGCCGCGTTGACCAGCACGTCCAGGCGGCCCTGCTCGGCGTCCACGCGCTCGAACGCGGCGCGCACGGCGGCGCCGTCGGAGATGTCCAGCGGGACCGGGACCGAACGGGGGACGGCGGCGAAGGACTCGGCGAGCCGGTCCGCCGAGATGTCGGCCCCGTACACGACGGCCCCCTCGGCCGCGAAGGCCTCCGCGGCGGCCAGGCCCATGCCGGACGCGGCGCCGGTGACGAAGACGACCTTGTTCTCGAACCTCATGTGCTCCTCCTCGAGTGCAGGGGGCGGGATCTGCGGTGACCCGCCTCACATGCCGAGCACCCTCGCACACTCGCTAGACACATGTCTAGCGAGTTGGTGACAACCTGTCGCCAAAGCGGTGGCACGGGCAGGCGGTCCTGGGCCCGCGGAGGTGACGGGAGAAGCCGGCGGGCGGCCGGGAGGTGGTGGCGGCCGAAGGCCCGAGCGACGCCGGCCGATGCGCGGGCAGCGGTGGTGGCGGCCGGAGGCCGCGAACGACGCCGGCCGATGCGCGGGCAGAGCGGGCCGGAGCCGGGCAGGGACCCGGCGCACGCGTGCCGCGGAGAGCGGCGCGCAGGTGTCGAGGGCGGGGTCCGCGGTCAGTCGCCCGGGTACTCCGGGTCGATGTCCTCCGGCGCGCGCCCGAGCATCCCGGCCACCTGCTCGACGAGCACGATGCGCACGAGCATCTCTGTCTCCTCCGCGTCCTCGGCGCGGGCGAGCACGGGCCGCCGGTACACCACGACGCGGTGGGTCAGGCCGGCGGGCGGGTCGGCGGGGAAGTAGCGGCCCAGCGCCACGGTCCGGTGCTCCCACGGGGCCGGGTCGGAGGGCGGGACCTCCTCGACGGCGAACTCCACGCCGCTGAGCTCCTTGGGCCAGCGCTTCTCGAGCCGCCGGACACAGCGCAGCACCGTGTCGTCGAACTTGTCGGCGCGGGTGCGCCAGGCCGGCAGGGTCGGCGGGACGAGCGGCCCGCGCAGTCCGCGACCGCGGCGGTCGCGGCGCCGGGCGCCCCTCCGGCCGGGGAGCGCCGGGACCGGCAGCTGGGGCTCGTTCACACCTCGAGGGTAACGGGGCGCACAGAGCGGGTGGGTGCGCCTGCGGCGTGGAAGCCGGGCCGTGCGGGCGGGAGGGGGTAACGTCCCACGACGTGAGAGCCGTCCGCCAGTGCACCAGGTCAGCCTGCGACCGCGCAGCCGTCGCCACGCTCACGTACGTGTACGCGGACTCCACGGCGGTCCTCGGCCCGCTGTCCTCCAGCGCCGAGCCGCACGCGTACGACCTGTGCGACGTGCACGCGAAGCGCCTCACCGTGCCGCGCGGCTGGGACGTCGTTCGCCTGGCCACCGAGTTCGTGCCCGCGGCGCCGTCCGACGACGACCTCGTCGCCCTTGCCAACGCCGTGCGGGAGGCCTCCCGGTCCACGCCGCACACCAGCGTGCCGGCGCAGCGGCCGGGCTCCGCGGTTCCCGCGCCGGTGACGCACCGGCTCCCCGACCCCGCCGCCGACGGCGAGATCACGCGCCGTGGGCACCTGCGGGTGCTCCAGGGCGACGCCGACTGAGCGGCGCGACGCCTGTCCCGGCCCCGGCTCCGACGTCGGCCGCGGGTAGTGTGGCGGGCAGACCGACCGAGGAGAGCACGATGAGCCAGACCCCCCGCGCGCCGCGATCCACCCAGATCCTGGGCATCGACCCGTGGGTGCGGCACGTGCTGCGCTGCCCCGTCACCGGCGCCGACCTCGTGGACGGCACCGGCCCGGACGGGCAGCCCGAGCTGGTCTCCACGAGCGAGGTCAACAAGCTCGCCTACCCGGTGCGCGACGGCGTTCCGATCCTTCTCGAGTCGGAGGCCCGCCGCCTCGACGCGTGAGGGTCCGCTCGATGGCCTAGCCTTTCCCCGGGCCGGACGACGCCGGCCCTGGAGAGGGGTGTGGTATGGCATCGGGTGGGGGTACCAAGGCCGTCGTGACGGCGCTGGCCGCGAACATCGGGATCGCGATCGCGAAGTTCGTCGGCTACCTGCTGACGGGGTCGAGCTCCATGCTGGCCGAGTCCGTCCACTCGGTGGCGGACTCCTCGAACCAGTTCCTGCTCCTGATCGCCGGGAAGCGGGCGCAGCGCAAGGCCTCCGAGGTCCACCAGTTCGGGTACGGCCGGGTGCGCTACGTCGCGGCCTTCGTCGTCTCGATCGTCCTGTTCACCCTCGGTGGTCTCTTCGCGCTCTACGAGGCGTGGCACAAGTTCAGCGACCCGCACCCGATCGACTCCTGGAAGTGGGTGCCCGTCGCGGTGCTGCTGGTCGCGATGGCTATGGAGGGCTTCGCCCTGCGCACCGCGCTGAAGGAGGCGGAGCACGCCCGGGGCAAGATGTCGCTCTACCAGTACATCAAGGCGTCGCGGTCGCCCGAGATCCCGACGATCGTGCTGGAGGACACCGGCGCGCTCCTCGGCCTGGTCTTCGGCCTGTTCGGCGTCGGGATGACCCTCGCCACGGGTGACGGGCGCTGGGACGCCGTCGGCTCCGCGGCCATCGGCGTGCTCCTCGTGGTCATCGCCGTCTTCCTCGCCCGGGAGATGACGTCGATGCTCATCGGCGAGTCGGCCATGCCGGAGCATCACGATGCGATCGAGCGCGCGATCGTCGGGAGCGGCGTGGAGCGCGTCATCCACATGCGGACCATGCACCTCGGCCCGGACGAGGTGCTGGTGGCCGCCAAGATCGCCGTGCCCGGCGGTGCGAGCGCCGGCCAGGTCGCCGACGCCATCGACGCCGCGGAGGGGCGCATCCGCGACGCCGTGCCGCTCAGGACCCAGATCTACCTCGAGCCGGACCTGTACGAGAGCCGGCACAGGCCGGGCACGGCGGGCGCCGGTGCCGCTGGCGCGCCCGGCGGGGCGGCCCCCGACGTCACCGGGCCGCCCGCTCACTGAGTGACAGGCCGAGCTTCCCCCGGTGACCTGGCCGCCCGCTCACTGAGTGACAGGCCGAGCTTCCCCCGGTGACCTGGCCGCCCGCTCACTGAGTGACAGGCCGAGCTTCCCCCGGTGACCTGGCCGCCCGCTCACTGGGGTGGCAGGCGGGCCGCCCGGACGTCACCGAGCGGCCGGCTCGCGATTTCTGCGCGCTGAGGAGGGGGCCGGTGGCGCCGGAGCCGAGTTGCGGCGGAGATCTGTCAGGGTCGGCCGGACGGATCTCCGCCACGGACGGGAAGGTTCACGACCTCGACAACGGGGCAGCCAGGTCTGCACGGTCGGGGGACGCCGGTCCACCCGCGGGTCCGCAGCGCGAGCGCAACCTGCCGCGCGACATGGCACGGCGTGACAGCGAGATGGTTCCACCGGTAGCGCAGTGTGAGCTCCCGAGCGACGATCCCGACGACGTTGTCGCGCCAGACGTCCTTGTCCGTCCGACCGAAGGGATGCGCGAGCTGACCGTCCAGCTCGACCCGCACCTGGTAGCCCGCGTAGCGCCGGTCGGCGCGGAGGCGGAGGCCGTCCAGCACCTCGCGCGCCTGCAGGCGCGAAGGCGGCAGCCCGTGCGACCGTTCCACGCGGTCGTACCTCAGCTCGAGCGGTGACTCAACACCATCGGCCACGCGGCCGAGCATCTCCACGAGGAGCGCACGGTGTCGAAGCCTGCACCGACCCTGCGCCGCTCGGAGAATTGCCTCGCCGTCGAGGTTCTTCCTCGCGGCGCGACACAGCAGCGCGACGACCTCGTCAACTGCCGTCCGGGGCCGGTCGACGAGATCCAGGATCGTGTCGATCGGCCCCACCGCGGGCAGCCGACCCCACGCGTCGGGCATCGAGCGGCGGGACCTGATCCTGACGCCTGGACGTCGGCGCACCTTGCGTCCGTGAGGCACGAGGACCTCGACGATGGGCGGCCGCCTGTCGGTCAGGCCGTGGCGGTAGGCGGCGCTGTCGTGGCTCAGCACCGCGCCGCGGCCGGCGTACAGCAGCGCAGCTCGGGCTCGACTGAGCCACGTCGGCTGGCCGGTGTGCACGAGGTAGATCCCCGGATGGAGACGTTGCCAGCGTCGCCCGGTGACCTGCCGGGAGATCCAGTCGGCGGTGGCGCCGCACGCAAGCAGCTGAGCTCGGGTGATGACTGAGTCCTGCTGGCGCGTCAGGCGATCGACACGGCTGAGGTCTACACGGGCTCGCACGGGATGACCGTGCCCGGTCGATTCCCACCGCACCGCGTCCGTTCGACGCTGAGGTGGAGGAGAAGGTCATCGGGCGCCATGTGGACGACGACGGAGGAGTTGCTCGAGGACTCCGGTGTGCCTCGGTGGGCCACGTGCCGCAGTACCGGCGTGACTCCGTGAGGCTCAGCCTGACGGAGTTACGCGCGCCAGGAGCGGGGCGTGGTGGGGGCGGTCGTCTGCTGCCCGACCCCGGCGTACACCGGTGGCCCGCAGTCGGAGGACTGCGGGCCACCGGACGGGCGACGCGCTGCCGGGCTCAGTGCCCGCCGGACGTCGTCGCGCTGTGCGGACCGCCCGCTGCGGTCAGGCGACGCCGAGCTCGCTGAGCACGTCCGGGTTCTCCTCGAGCCACGCGTCGACCGAGGCTGCCGGGTCCTCGCCGCCGTTCTTGTTGAACATGAGGTTCTCGAGCGAGTGCAGCTGATCGGCCTCCATGGTGAAGCTGCCGATCATCTCGGCGACCTCGGGGTACTCCTCGGAGAAGCCCTTGGTCCCGTAGGTGAAGATGTCGTCCGGCTCGCCCAGCGCCCCCTCGGGGTCCTCGAGGTTCTTGATCGGGTAGGCGTCGTAGGCCCAGTGCGGCTCCCACAGGGTGACGGCGATGTTCTCGCCGGCGTCGGTGGCGGCCTCGAGCTCGGCCAGCATCGCCGGCGTGGAGGAGATCGCGAACTCCATGTCCTCGAGCCCGTAGGTCGGGATGACCTCGTCCTGGACCTGCTTCGTCAGCCCCGCGCCGGACTCGATGCCGACGATCCGGTTGCCGAACAGGTCGGCGTTCTCCGCCAGCTCGTCGAGGGAGTCGATGGGGGCGTCCTCGTTGACCGCGATGGTCAGCGGGGCCTCCTCGAGCCACATGCCCAGCTCCTCGAGGTCGTCGCCGTACTGCTCGAGGTAGGACGCGTGCGTCAGCGGCAGCCACGTGTCGAAGTTGACGTCGTAGTCGCCCTGCGCGAGGCCCGTGAAGACGACGCCCGCGTCGGCGGTCTCGAGCTCCACCTCGTACCCGGCCTCGGTGAGGATGTGCTCCCAGAGGTAGGAGACGGCGATGCCCTCCTCCCAACCCGAGTGGACGCCGATGGTGATCGGCTCCGCCCCATCCGGTCCGGAGGCTGTGCCGCCGGCCTCGTCCGCCTCGCCCGAGCTGCACGCCGCGAGCGTGAGGGCGAGTGCCGAGGTGGTCGCGAGGAGTGCCCCGCGACGCTTCATGTTCTGCATTCCGTTTTCCTTCCGTGAGCGCGCTCGCGCTCTGGTTGTTAGCCGGTGTGGCAGGTTCGTTGGAGGTAGGCGACGGCGCACCCCTGCGGGCAGGGGCCCGTGGTCGCGGGCTCTCAGGTGCCCCTCAGGCGTCGGCCGCGCGCAGCTTCAGGGCACGGGCGACGGGCGAGCGGTCACCGAGCGCCGCCGTCACGCGGTCGAGGTACATGGCGAGGATGACCACCGCCAGCCCCGCCTCGACGCCCAGGCCGATGTTGACGCTCTGCAGGGACTGGACCACGGGCTGCCCGAGTCCCGGGGCGCCCACCATGCCGGCGATGACGACCATGGACAGGGCCAGCATGATCACCTGGTTGACGCCGGCCATGATGGTCGGCAGCGCCAGCGGAAGCTGGACCTGGCGGAGGATGCGCCCGGGGGTGGCGCCGAAGGCGTGGCCGGCCTCGACGACCTCCTTGTCCACCTGCCGGATGCCGAGCTCGGTGAAGCGCACCCCGGGCGCCATCGAGAAGATGATCGTGGCCACGATGCCGGGGACGACGCCCACGCGGAACAGGATCACGGCCGGCAGGAGGTAGACGAAGGCCGGCATCGTCTGCATGAAGTCCAGCACCGGCCGGAGCGCGGTGGAGACCCGGTGGTGGCGGGCCGCCCAGATTCCGAGCGGGATGCCGACGCCGATGGCGAAGACGCTCGCGACGATCACGAGCGCGAGGGTCGACATCGCCGCGCCCCACTGGTCGACTCCCGAGATGACGAGGAAGCCGACGAGCGAGCCCAGCGTGAGGCGCCAGCCCTTCGCCAGGAACGCGACGGCGGTGAGCACCAGTGCGATGACCCAGAACGGTGGCTCGGCCAGCACCAGCTCCAGCCCGTCGAAGATGCTGCTCAGGGCCGTCCCCACGCCGTCGAAGAAGGCGTCGAAGCTGTCGGTGAGCCAGTCGACGAAGGTGTCGGTCCAGTCGCCGAGGGGGATGCGGAAGAACTGCTCGGTCATCGCGCGCCCCCTTCCGCCGCGGCCGGTCCGCCGACGGCGGCTCCCTCGGTTACGGGCTCCTCGGGCCTCGTCGCGGCCTCGGCGCTGGTGGGCGACGCGGCGCTGTCCGCGCTGGCGGGGACCATGGCCTCGAGCAGCGCGACGCGGGGGACCACGCCGAGGAGCTTGCCGTCGTCGTCGACCACGGCCAGCGGTAGGCGCGCCTCGGCGGCCGGGGCGAACATCTCCGCCAGCGGGGCGTCGGGGCCGACGGCGGAGTGGTCGGGATGGACGAGCCCGTCGAGCGTCTCGGCGCCGCGGCGCTGGGCGGCAAGGAGCTCGTCGTCGTAGACGGAGCCGTGGAGGATCCGCCGTCTGTCGACGACGTAGGCGGCGGAGACCTGCGCCTCCCGCAGCTCGTGGAGGGCGACGGCGGGGCCTGCGCTGCGCGGGACCGTGACCACCGGACGGGTCATGAACGAGCCGGCGGTCAGGACGCGCGAGCGGTCGACGTCGGCGACGAACCGTGCCACGTAGTCGTCCGCGGGCCGGGAGAGAATCTTCTCCGCGGTGCCGATCTGCACGATGCGCCCGTCGCGCATGACGGCGATGCGGTCGCCCAGGTACATGGCCTCGTTGAGGTCGTGGGTGATGAAGACGATCGTCTTGCCGAGCGTGGCCTGAAGCTCGACGAGCTGGTCCTGCATCTCGCGGCGGATCAACGGGTCCAGGGCGGAGAACGCCTCGTCCATCAGCAGGATGTCGGTGTCCGCCGCCAGGGCGCGAGCCAGGCCGACGCGCTGGCGCATGCCGCCGGAGAGCTGGGACGGCAGGTGGTCCTCCCAGCCCGCCAGCCCGGTCATCCCGAGCGCCTCGGCGGCGCGGGCGCGGCGCTCCTCACGGGCGACGCCCTGGATCTCCAGCGGGTACGCCGCGTTGTCGAGCACGGATCGGTGGGGGAGCAGCGCGAAGTGCTGGAAGACCATCGAGACCTTCGTGCGCCGGATCTCGCGCAGCTGGGCGGCGGTGACGTCGGAGATGTCCGAGCCGTCGATCGTGATGCGGCCGGCGGTGGGCGGCAGCAGACCGTTGAGCATGCGGATGAGGGTGGACTTGCCGGAGCCGGACAGGCCCATGACGACGAACGTCTCGCCCCTGCTCACCTCGAAGGAGGCGTCGATGACGGCGGCGGTGCCGAGGGGTTTGACGTCGTCGCGGCTCTGGCCGTCCTGCAGCCGCCTGACCGCCTCGTGCGGCCGGCGGCCGAATACCTTGTGCACGTGCTGGGCGCTGATGGCGCTCACATTCACCTCGTGGTCGTCGTGGACACGCGGGCGCGCCGCTCGGCGCTCGCGCGCCCCGTTGCGTCGCGTCCGGCCGCCTCGGGGGAGGCGGCCCGGGGCGGACCGTGCGGCACGCGAGAATCACCTGCTCCGGCGCGGGTCCGGCCCCTGGGCGTAAGTGCGGACACGCCACCATGTCACCGATCCGCAGCGCGTGGCCACCGCCGGCCGCGGCGCGGGAACCCGCCCGCCAACCCGACTTTCTCGCGCGGTGCCGGGCGAAACCTCCCTTCGAAGTCCGAAAAATATCGTTACCCGCTTGTGACAATTGTTGACCTTCTCGTTGCTCGATCGAGAGATGGCTCACTGTCGGCGAGGTGGTGCCGTGGTGGACCGGCCCGGCTCGGCACGAGAGATCCGGACCTCGATGTTCGTCTCCCCGCCGATGCGCGAGGTCGTGCCTGAAGGCCGGAGTCCGGTCCAGTGACCATGGTCCTGGTTCCACCCTCGCGCAATTAGTACGGTATGAGGTGTGTTAAAACTCGGTCCGCGTCCCTCCCGCGCCGACGCCCGCGCCCACCTGTCGACCCCGCGCCGCGCCGTGCTGGACCTGCTCGTCGAGGAGCAGGAGCCGATGACGGTCGCCCAGGTCGCGCAGACCCTGGACCAGCACCCCAACACGGTCCGCGAGCATCTCGAGGCGCTCGCCCACGCCGGGCTGGCGCAGCGGGACCAGCTCGCCCCGGCGGGCCGGGGCCGCCCCGCCTCGGTGTACACCTACGCTCCGGAGGCCTCGTTCACGAGCCCGGAGTACGCGGTGCTCGCCCAGGTGATCGTCGGCTACCTGACCCAGGTGCTGCCGGACGGCCCGGTGCTGCGCCAGCACTCCCGGGAGGCCGGCCGCCACTGGGGCCGGGCGATCCTCGAGCGGGCCGGGGCGGAGCGGCCGCCCGAGTTGCGGGGGATCGGCACGGCGGTGGCCTACCTGCGCCGCATGCTCGAGCGCACCGGCTTCGCCCCCGAGACCACGCGCGAGGGCGCGGACCACACCCTGCGCCTGCCGCGCTGCCCGGTCCTCGAGCTGGCTAAGGAGCGGCCCGAGGTCGTGTGCAGCGCGCACCTGGGGATGGCGCGCGAGATCCTGGCGGCCACGGGCGGGATCGACCCCGGCCGGGTGAGCCTCGAGGCCTTCACCGAGCCCGGTGCGTGCCTGCTGCACGTGCGCGCGAGCGCACGGACCGGCGAGGAGGGCCTCGTCGTCGGGCCGGTCGAGAACGCGCCGGCCCCCGCCGGCCCGTACGAGGCGTGAGCTCGTGAGCACCCCGACGGCGGGACCGCGCCCCGGGCCGCCTGCCTCGCCGGCTCGCGTGGCCGCCGCACGCACGCCCGACGCGCCCGGGCGCGCCGGCCGCAGCGGCCCCGCCGGCACTCCGGGCGTGCGGCCGCTGCGCACACGCACGGCGTTCCGGCTGACCTTCCTCGTGCCCGGCGCCGTCGCCCTGCTGCTCGGTCTCGACGCCGCGCTGGGGCTGCTCGGTCTGCCCCAGGTGCTCGGGCCCCTCCTGAGCCTCGAGCGCCTGCCCGACGTGCACGGCCCGCTCATGGTGCTCGGCTTCGTCGGTACGGTCATCTCCCTGGAGCGCGCCGTGGCCCTGGGGCTGCAGTGGGGCTACGTCTCGCCCGCCCTGTCCGGCGTCGCCGCGCTCGCCGTCGTCTCCCCGCTGCCGCTCGCCGTGGGCCAGGCGCTGCTCGTGCTCGCCCAGGTGCTCGCCCTGCTCGTCTACCGCCAGCTCCTCGCCCGGCAGGTCGCCGCCGCGGTGACGATCCAGGTGCTCGGCGCCGTCGCCGCGCTCGGCGCGGCGATCCTCTGGGCAGGCGGCGTGCCCGTGCCCGCCCTGACGCCGTGGCTCGTGGCCTACCTGGTGCTGACGATCTTCGGCGAGCGGCTCGAGCTGGCTCGCACGGAGCTGCTCTCGCCCGCGGCCTCGCGCGCGGCGCTGGGCATCGCGATCGCGATGCTGGGCTCCGCCGTGGTCTCCCTCCTCGCCCCGGACGCCGGGTTCACCCTCACGGGGCTGAGCCTGCTCGCCGTCGCCGGCTGGCTCGCGGCCAGGGACGTGGCCCGCCGGACCGTCCGCGGCACCGGCCTGCCGCGCTTCATCGCCGCCTGCCTGCTCGCCGGGTACGCGTGGCTCGCCGTGGGCGGCGCGGTCTGGGCGCTCGGCGGCGCGGTGACCTCCGGCCGCGGCTACGACGCCGTGCTGCACGCCGTCATGCTCGGGTTCGTCATCTCCATGATCGTGGCCCACGCCCCGGTGATCTTCCCCGCCGTGCTGCGCCGCCCGCTGCCCTACCGCCCCGTCATGTACGCCCCGGCCGCGCTGCTGCACGCCTCGCTCGTGCTGCGCCTCGCCGTCGGTGACGCCCGCGACGTCGAGGGCGTCGTGCAGGTCGGCGGGGTGGGCAACATCGTCGCGGTGCTGGCCTTCGTGGCCGTCGCCGCCTGGTCGGTGCTGACTGCGCCCCGTGCGGCCCGCACCTCACCGTCAGGAGCGCGCCCGTGACCATCCCCGTCGGCCCTCCGTCCACGCGTCCCGCCGGTCCCGCTGCGCCGGGCCGACCGGGGGCGCCGGGCAGGTCCGGGCTGGACCGGCGTACCTGGCACGTGCGCGCCAACGCCGTCGTCGTCGCGTGGTTCCTGGCGGCGTTCGCGCTCGCGGTCCTCCACCGCTGGGTGCCCGAGCACGGCTGGCTGCTGGTGCACCTCGTGCTCCTGGGCGCGGTGACCTCGGCGATCCTCATCTGGTCCAGCCACTTCGCCGACACCCTCCTCGGCCGGCCCGCGCCCGGCGGGCAGCCGTTCATGGTGGCCCGCCTGGCCGCGCACAACCTCGGCGCCGTCCTCGTCGTCGCGGGGATCCTCACTGCCCACGACACGCTCACCGCCGCCGGCGGCAGCCTCGTCGCCCTGGTGGGGCTGGTGCACGGCGGGGTCATCCTGCGCCAGCGGCGCGGGGCGCTCATGGCGCGCTTCGGCAAGCTGTCGCTCTTCTACGTCGCCGCGGTGGTCTTCCTCGCCCTCGGCGCCGGCCTCGGCGTGCTCCTGGCCCGCGCCTCCGCCGACGCGGACGCCCAGGCCCGGCTCTACGTCGGGCACGTGGGCACGATGTTGCTCGGGTTCGTCGGCCTGACCGTCCTCGGCACTCTCGTGGTCCTGTGGCCGACGATGCTGCGGACCAAGATGGTCCCCGGCGCGCCGCTCGCCGCCGGCCGGGCCCTGTGGGTGCTCGTCGCGGGGGTGCTCGCGGTCGCCGCAGGCGCGCTCTCCGGTCTCGCGCCCCTCGTGGCCGCCGGGACCCTCACGTACCTCGTCGGCATGGTCCTGCTCGCCCGCCCCATGGTGACCATCGCCCGCGCCAAGCCGCCCCGGTCCTTCGCCACGCTGTCCGCCGCGTGCGCGGTGGCCTGGGCCGCCCTCGGCGTCGCCGCGCTGGGGATCGTGGTGCTGGCCGCGCCGACCTGGCCGGGCGCCGTCGAGCGGCTCGGCCTTCTCGCCGCCCCGTTCGCCGCCGGGTTCGCCGGGCAGGTGCTTCTCGGGGCGCTGAGCTATCTCGCGCCGGTCATGCTCGGCGGCGGGCCGTCCGTGGTGCGCGCCGTCAACGAGGAGATGGACCGCGGCGCGGTGGCCCGGGTGGTCACGGTCAACCTGTGCCTGGTCCTCTTCATCGTCCCGGTGCCGTCGCTGGTACGGGTGACGACGTCGATGCTCGGGCTCGCGGCGATGGCCGCCTTCCTCGTGCTGCTCGCCCGCGCCCTGCTGGCCCGGCGGCGTCTGGCGCGCCGCGGCGACCTGCTCGCCACGGGGATCCCGACCGGGCCGCCCCCCGTGCGCCGTCGTCTGGGCGGGACGTGGGGCGTGGGCGCGGTCGCGATCGCCGTGGTCCTCGGCGTCGCCGGCGACCCGGCCGCCGCGGGGCTGGGTGCCGGCTCGGCGGCGGGAGAGGTCGCCGCCACCGGCGGGACCACCACCGTGCAGGTCTCGGTCGAGGGCATGCGGTTCACGCCGTCGGTCATCGAGGTCCCGGCCGGCGACGAGCTGGTCATCGAGCTGACCAACACCGGCGACGACGTCCACGACCTCGTGCTCGAGACCGGTGCGACCACCGGGCGGCTCAGCGTGGGAGAGACCCGCACCCTCGAGGCCGGCGTCATCGGGCGCGACGTCGAGGGCTGGTGCTCCGTGGCCGGCCATCGGCAGATGGGTATGACGCTCGACATCGTGGCGGTCGGCGCGGTGGCCGGCGACGACTCGGGCGGTGGGTCGGGCGACGGCGGGTCGGGCGACGGCGGGTCGGGCGACGGCGGGTCGGGCAGCGGCCCGGACGGGGGCGCCGCCGCTCACGACGCTCACGGGTCCACCGGTGCCGACACGGGCGCGGGCGCCGCCGGCCTGCTCGACCTCATGGCGGACCCTGGCGAGGACTTCGAGGCGCACGACGCGGCGCTGCCGCCCGCCCCGGACGCCACCGTTCACGAGGTGACCCTCACCGTCTCGGAGGTGACCGCCGAGGTGGCGCCCGGCGTGCCCCAGGAGCGCTGGACCTTCGACGGCTCGGCGCCCGGACCCACGCTGCGTGGCAAGGTCGGTGACGTCTTCGAGATCACCCTCGTCAACGACGGCACCATCGGCCACTCCATCGACTTCCACGCCGGTGCACTGGCCCCGGATCGCCCCATGCGCACCATCGCGCCGGGGGAGTCGGTGACCTACCGGTTCACCGCGACGCACAGCGGCATCTGGATGTACCACTGCTCGACGATGCCCATGTCCATGCACATCGCCAACGGCATGTTCGGGGCGGTGATCATCGACCCGCCGAACCTCCCGCCCGTGGACCGCGAGTACGTGCTCGTCCAGTCCGAGGTGTACCTCGGCGCCGTGGACGGCCCGGCCGACGCCGACAAGATCGCAGCCGAGGACCCCGACCTCGTGGTGTTCAACGGCTACGCCAACCAGTACGACCACGACCGACTGCCGGCCCGCGTCGGGGAGAAGGTGCGCGTGTGGGTCCTCGACGCCGGTCCCTCCCGCGGGAGCTCCTTCCACGTGGTCGGCGGGCAGTTCGGCACCGTGTACAGCGAGGGCGCGTACCGGCTCGGCGGCCCGGACGGCGCGGGCGGCGACCCGGTCGGCGGGGCCCAGGTGCTCCCGCTGACCGCGGCGCAGGGCGGGTTCGTCGAGCTGACGTTCCCGGAGGCGGGGAACTACCCGTTCGTCTCCCACGCGATGGTCGACGCCGAGCGCGGCGCCCACGGGTTCTTCGCCGTCACGGACTGAGAGTCGGTCGGTTGCCGGCGCAACGCAGGCGCCGCCGTCCACCTCTGCGACGAGGTTGCCGATCTGGTCGTCAGGAGCGACCAGATCGGCAGCCTGCGGCAGCGTGCTGCCATGGCCGCAACTGACCGGGCACTGGCACCCCGCGCGGGGTGTCGCGGCCACTAGCGTCCCGGCAATGAGCAGACGATTCGTCCGATTCTCCCTGTCCCTCGCGATCGCCGTCGGGGGCCTGTCCGCCGCGGCGGCCGCCGCCCAGGGCGCCTCCGAGGACGCCCCCGACCCGCGCGCCGCCGCCGTCGCCCGCCACTGGACGCCGGACCGGGTCGCCGCTGCCGAGCCGCGCGACCTCGTCCTCGACGACCGGGGCCTGGCCTACCGGCGCGACTCCGCCGGGAAACTCGAGCCGCACGGCCACACCGTCGCCGCCACCGTGGGCGGCCGCACGGAGGTGCGCGCGACGGAGAGCGCGGGGGCCACCAGCGCCCCGGCGCCGCGGGCCAAGCCGGTCGCCGACAGCGCCGGTCCGTCCGTCTCCGCCATGGATCCCGCCGCCGGCACCACGATCGGCGCCGAGAAGACCTTCACCGCCGTCGTCACTGATCCCTCCGGGCTGCGCTCCGTGAAGTTCGTGATCGTCTACCCGAACGGCACCACCGGCACGTTCTCCGCCACCCGCGGCACCGGTGACACCTGGAGCGTCGGGCTCTCCGGCTTCACCGACGGCGCGTGGGCCTGGCGCGTGGTCGCCACGGACGGCTCGAAGGGGGGCAACGTCACGACCTCCCCGACCCTGCCCTTCACGGTGGACGCCTCGGCCGCGCCGCAGCCGGGCACCGGAGCCGTGGTCAACGAGGAGTGGACCCAGGGCGGCGACGTGCAGTCGGCCGCCGGGCGCATCTACTTCGAGATGCCCGCGAACCGATCGGGCACGAGCTGGGACGGCTACGTCTGCTCCGGCACCGTGGCCACCGACTCCGCCACGGGGGAGTCCGTCATCATCACCGCGGCGCACTGCGTCTACGACGACGTCAACAAGACATTCGCCCGCAACGTCCTCTTCATCCCGGACCAGGCCGGGGGCGGCTCCCCGACGGACGTGGACTGCACCAACGACCCGTACGGCTGCTGGGCTCCCGTCCACGGCGTGGTCGACGACGACTGGACCACCCGGACGTTCCCCGACAACATCCCGTGGGACTACGCCTACTACGTCGTCCCGGGCGCCGGCGCCCACACCGGCGCTGCGGCGTCCAGCGACTCCCTCGAGGCCGCCGTCGGCACCCTGCCGGTCGACTTCAGCCAGCCGGCCTTCGACCTCGCCGACGCCTCGGACGTCACCCACGCCCTGGGCTACTCCTACAGCGACGACCCGAACTTCATGTACTGCGCCGAGGACATGACCACCGAGGGCACCGACAACTGGTGGCTGCCGAGCTGCGGCCTCTCCGGCGGCGCGTCCGGCGGCCCGTGGGTCCAGCCGATGAGCGGCGGCACCGGGCCGATCATGTCAGTCAACTCGTGGGGCTACACCTCCAGCCCGGGCATGGCCGGTCCGAAGCTGGCCGGCACCTCGGCCGCCTGCCTCTTCGACATCGCTCAGTCCGGCGCCGACGGCGTGAACCGGGGGATCGTCGGCACCTGCTGACCCCGGGGGCGAGGCAGACCCGGCCCGCCGCGACGCACGGCGGGCCGGGTCTGTGGCGTCCGAGCTAGGACTCGACGCCGTGGCGGTCGAGGAACTGGTAGACCTCGGTGTCGTCGACGCCGGGGAACGTGCCGGGCGGGATCGCCGCCAGCAGGTGCGAGTGCGCCCGGGCGCTCGGCCACGCGTGGGATGACCACCGCGCCGCCAGGTCCGCCGGCGGGCGGCGGCAGCACGAGGGGTCGGGGCACGACGAGCGCGCCCGCACCGCCGTCTCGCGTCCCTGGAACCACTTCACGTGCGCGAAGGGGACGCCGACGTCGATGGCGAAGTCGCCGTCGGCGGTGCGCTCGACGTGGGTGGTGCACCAGTACGTCCCGCGCCCCATGTCCGTGTACTGGTAGTGGGTGGCGTACCGGTCGGGGTTGGTGAACACCCGGCGCGAGGCCCAGTTGCGGCACACGAGCTGGCCCTCGATGGCGCCGGTGACGTCGGTGGGGAAGGTGACGTCGTCGTTCTCGTAGGCCTTGTAGATGACGCCGTCCTCGCCCACGCGCATGAAGTGCACCGGCAGGTCGAGGTGCTCGGTGGCGAGGTTGGTGAAGCGGTGGGCCGCCGTCTCGTATGAGACGGCGAAGGTGTCGCGCAGGTCGTCGATGGCCAGAGACCTGGCCGCCTTGGCCTCGGTGAGGAAGTCGACGGCCGGCCTCTCCGGCATGAGCAGCGCGGCGGCGAAGTAGTTCGCCTCGACCCGCTGTCGCAGGAAGTCGGCGTAGCTGGTGGGGTCGGAGTGGCCGAGCGCGAAGTGGCCGAGCGTCTGCAGGACGATGGTGCGCGGGTCATGCCCGCCGCGGTCGGTCACCGGCAGGTAGATGCGGCGGTTGCGCAGGTCCGAGATCGACCGGGTGGAGCGCGGCAGGTCCGGCACCCGGTGCAGGGTGAAGCCGAGGTGGGCGGTGACCGCGCCGACTCCGCGCTCGGTCAGCGGCCCCGCGGTGTGGCCGACGGCCGCCGAGATGCGTGAGGCGGCCTGCTCGATCTCGGGGAAGTAGTTGTTCCGTGCGCGCATGTCCTCGCGCAGCGCGGCGTTGGCCCGGCGGGCCTCCTCCGGCGTCGCCGCCTGGATGGTCGCCCGGCGGGTGAGCTCCTCGTGCAGCCCGACCAGGGACTCCAGGACCTCGGTGGGCAGCTTCGCGCCCGGGCGAACCGTGGGCAGACCGAGCGCCGCGTACTGCGGGCGGGCCTGCGCCTGCTCGAGCGCGATCTCCAGCGCCGCCCGGTGCGACGGCGCCTCGGCCTTCATCAGGTCGGCCACCGTCACGCCGAGCTCGCGGGCGACGGCGCTGAGCAGGGCCAGGCGCGGTTCGCGGCGCCCGTTCTCGATGGAGGAGAGCAACGACGGCGCGCGGTCCACCCGGGCGGCCAGCTCGGCGAGCGTGAGTCCGGCCCGCTGCCGGGCGTGCCGGATGCGGCGGCCGAGGGTGGCCAGTTCGACCGCGGGCTCGGTCATCGTCATTTCTTCTCCAGGGGTGAAGATCGGAAGAACTTCACCCAGATTAGCAGTGGTTGTGAACTGGGTCACCCCATCAGAGTGGTGTCACGCCAGTTCTTCACCTCTGAGGAGACACCATGACCACGACGCTTGAGCCGACCACCAGCACCAGCCCCGAGGAGCGGATCCGGGCCGAGGCCGCCGAGCTGGAGCGCGAGTGGGCCACGAACCCCCGCTGGGCCGGCGTCAGCCGGACCTACAGCGCCGAGGACGTCGCCCGGCTGCGGGGCTCGATCCGCGAGGAGCAGACGATCGCCCGACGCGGCGCCGAGCGCCTCTGGCACCTGCTGACCTCCACCGACTACGTCCACGCGCTCGGTGCCATCACGGGCAACCAGGCCGTGCAGATGGTGCGGGCCGGGCTCAAGGCGATCTACCTCTCCGGCTGGCAGGTGGCCGGCGACGGCAACACCTCGGGCGAGACGTACCCCGACCAGTCGCTCTACCCGGTCAACTCGGTGCCGACGGTCGTGCGGCGCATCAACAACGCCCTGCGCCGCGCGGACCAGATCACCTACTCCGAGGGCAAGGACCCCGGCTTCGACTGGTTCGCGCCGATCGTCGCCGACGCCGAGGCAGGCTTCGGGGGCCAGCTCAACGCCTACGAGCTCGCCCGGGCGATGATCGCCGCCGGCGCCGCCGGCATCCACTACGAGGACCAGCTGGCTGCGGAGAAGAAGTGCGGGCACCTGGGCGGGAAGGTGCTCGTCCCCACCGGTCAGCACGTGCGCACCCTCAACGCCGCCCGTCTCGCGGCCGACGTCATGGACGTGCCGACGATCATCGTCGCCCGCACCGACTCCCTCGCAGCGAACCTCATCACCTCCGACGTCGACCCGGTGGACGCGCCGTTCCTCACCGGCGAGCGCACCCCGGAGGGCTTCTTCCGCACCACCCCGGGCCCGGAGCCCGTCATCGCCCGCGCCCTGGCCTACGCCCCGTACGCGGACCTGATCTGGGTCGAGACCGGCACCCCGGACATCGAGCTGGCGCGCCAGGTGGCCGAGGCGGTCCACGCGAAGTTCCCGGGCAAGATGCTCGCCTACAACTGCTCGCCGTCCTTCAACTGGAAGGCCAACCTCACCGACGAGCAGATCGCCACCTTCCAGCGGGACCTCGGCGAGCTGGGCTACAAGTTCCAGTTCATCACCCTGGCCGGATTCCACCAGCTCAACTACGGCATGTACGAGCTGGCCCGCGGCTACGCGCAGAACGGGATGACGTCCTACGTCGAGCTCCAGGAGAAGGAGTTCGCCGCCGAGGCGCACGGCTACACGGCCACGAAGCACCAGCGCGAGGTCGGCGCCGGGTACTTCGACCTGATCGCCACCGCCATCAACCCGGACTCGGAGACCCTCGCGCTGCGCGGGTCCACCGAGGAACAGCAGTTCCACTAGGCAAGAGCGCCCGGAAAGGACCACCATCATGACCACCACCGCCCCGCACCCCCGCCCGCTCGTCGTCGCCGCCCCCCGGCGTGCCGGCGCCACGCCCCTGCGGGTGGTCTCGCCCAGCGCAGCCAGCGCGCCCAGCGCCGCCACGCCGGCCGCGGCGGCGGTGGTGGCCGGGTCCGTGCCGGCGACGTCGCCGTCGGGCTCCTCGGTCCGGATCACCGGGCCGGACGTCGCCGGCGCCCGGGAGATCCTCACCCCCGAGGCCCTCGCGTTCCTCACCGAGCTGCACCACCGCTTCGCCGGCCGCCGCGCCGAGCTCCTCAGCGAGCGGCACGCGCGCCGCCGACGGCTGGCCAACGGCCACCTGCCCGACTTCCTGCCCGAGACCAAGCACATCCGCGACGACCGCTCCTGGCAGGTCGCCCCGCCCGCGCCCGGACTGCTCGACCGGCGGGTGGAGATCACCGGCCCCACCGACCGGAAGATGACGGTCAACGCCCTCAACTCCGGGGCGAAGGTGTGGCTGGCCGACCTCGAGGACGCCAACACCCCGCACCTCGCCAACGTGATCGAGGGCCAGGTCAACCTGCGCGACGCGATCCGCCGCACGATCGACCACACCACTCCCGAGGGGAAGCGCTACGAGCTCGGCGAGGACCTCGCCACCATCGTCGTCCGGCCCCGTGGCTGGCACCTGCTCGAGAAGCACCTGCACGTCGACGGCGAACCCATGGTCGGCGCGCTCGTCGACTTCGGCCTGTACTTCTTCCACAACGCCGCCGAGCTGATCGCGCGCGGCGCCGGGCCCTACTTCTACCTCCCCAAGCTCGAGAACCACCTCGAGGCCCGGCTGTGGCACGACGTGTTCGCCTATGCCGAGGAGGCCCTGGGCGTCGAGCACGGGACCGTCCGTGCCACCGTGCTGATCGAGACGATCATGGCGGCGTTCGAGATGGAGGAGATCCTCTACGAGCTGCGCGAGTACTCGGCGGGGCTGAACGCCGGCCGCTGGGACTACCTGTTCTCCGTCATCAAGAAGTTCCGCGACTCCGGCCCGGCCTACGTCCTGCCCGACCGGGCGGACGTGACCATGGCCGCGCCGTTCATGCGGGCCTACACCGAGCTGCTGGTGCGCACGTGCCACAAGCGCGGCGCGCACGCGATCGGCGGCATGTCCGCGTTCATCCCGTCCAAGGACCCCGAGCGCAACGCCGAGGTCGAGGCCAAGGTCCGCGCCGACAAGCAGCGCGAGGCCGACGCCGGCTTCGACGGCTCCTGGGTGGCCCACCCGGGCATGGTGGGCTACGTCCGCGAGGTCTTCGACGGCGTCCTCGGCGCCTGCCCGCACCAGATCTGGCGCACCCGCGAGGACGTCCACGTCACCGCCCGCCAGCTGCTCGACGTCGCCGCCACCCCGGGCGCCGTCACCGAGCGGGGCGTGCGGACCAACGTCGCGGTGGCCCTGCGCTACCTCGAGGCGTGGCTGGGCGGGCGCGGCGCCGTCGCCATCTTCGGGCTGATGGAGGACGCGGCGACGGCGGAGATCTCCCGCTCCCAGGTGTGGCAGTGGATCCACAACGCCACCCCGCTCGACGACGGGCGCACCGTCACCCACGCGCTCGTCCGGCAGGTCCTGGAGGAGGAGACGGCGGCCCTGCTCGGGGAGGCCGGCGACGACACCGCGCGGCGCGCCAGGATCGCCGAGGCGACCGACCTGTTCACCGAGGTCGCGCTGGGGGAGGAGTTCCCCACGTTCCTCACGGTCCCTGCCTACGCCAACCGCGTGGAGTAGACCGCCGCCGAGGTTCGCCCCTCGCCCCTCGCCCGCGCCTCCGCACCCGCCGTCGCCGCACCCGTCGCCGCACCCGCCGTCGCCGCACCCGCCGTCGCCGCACCCGCCGTCGCCGCACCCGCCGTCGACCCCCGGGCCGACAATGCCCTAACTGCTCGTTCAGCACGCCGAACGGGCAGTTAGGGCATTCTCGGCGTCGGGCTCTCGGGCAACCGTGCCACCCCGTACCCGTGAGCCGGTGGAGCACGGCGCCGGCCGGCGGGGAGTGACAGGCCACCGGGTCGGGACAGGAGCCCGGCGGAAGGCCCGGGCGGCCGGAGGGGTGGCGGGCGCCGTCGTCATCCCGCGGTACTCCGTCCCCGGACGGACGTCGTCGGCGTGAAATCTCCGTAGACTCGAGGACCATGGCCCCCGAGCGCACCGACACCGCGGGGCGGCTCAACGCCTGGCTGAACGACCCGGCGGACCCGTTGTGGGAGCGGCCCGGGCCGCGGGCCGACCAGGTGCGCCGCGACGTCGCGGGCACCGCGGTCTTCCTGCTCGTCGCCCTCGCCATGGTCCTGCTCAGCAAGAACATGGGCATGCGCGTGGCCGAGGAGGAGACCTGGCGCGCGTACGCCGCGGTGTCGCTGATGATCCTGCCGCTGGCGCTGCGCCGCCGGTTCCCGCTGGCCGTGGCGCTCGGCTCGAGCGGCCTGTTCGTCGCGCTGTCCTACTTCAGCACCGAGGCCAGCATGCAACTGAGCTTCCAGGCGGCCTACTTCGCGGCCCTCTACGCCGCGGTGGCGTGGGCGCGGGACCGGCGGCTGCTCTGGATCGTCGTCGCCCTGGTGCTGCTCGCCATGGTGCTCTGGCTCGTCATCAGCTTCACGATGACCTCGATGGTCGACGGCATGTTCGCCAACTACGAGGAGCCGCAGGGGCCGCTCGGGCGACTTACCGCTGCGGTGCTGTACGCCTCGGTCGTCAATCTCGCCTACTTCGGCGGTGCGCTCGCAGTCGGCCGCAGCTCCTGGCGGGCCGCGCTGCAGCGCCAGCGCCTGGCCGAGCAGGCGGCGCAGATCCGCGAGCAGTCCGGCGAGCTGGCCCGCCGCGCGGTGGTCGACGAGCGGCTGCGCATCGCACGCGAGCTGCACGACGTCGTCGCCCACCACGTGGCGGTCATCGGCATCCAGGCCGGCGCCGCCCGCCGCGTCCTGGGGAAGAACCCCGACGCCGCCACCGACGCGCTGCGCACCATCGAGGGCTCGAGCCGGGACGCGGTGGCCGAGATGCGCTCCCTGCTCGGGGTGCTCCGCTCGGAGACCGACCTGGCGCCCTCCGGCGCCGAGCGCGCCCCCGAGCCCGACCTCGCCGACCTCCGTGAGCTGGTCGACGGTCGCGCGGAGGCGGGCCTGACCGTGGAGCTGCGCCTCGTCGAGGAGCATCCCGGTGACCTGGCGGACGTGCCGCCGCCGCTCGGCCTGTCGATCTACCGCACCGTCCAGGAGTCCCTCGCCAACGTCGCCCGGCACTCCACCGCCACGAAGGCGCTCGTCACGCTGCGCACGGGGACCGACCGTGACGGCGCCGATGACGCGGGGCCCGCGCCCCGCTGGGTCGAGGTCGAGGTGACCGACGACGGCCGCCCCCGAGGCGCCACCGAGGGCTCGGGCTTCGGCCTCCGCGGCATCCGCGAACGGGTCGCCCTGCACGGCGGCGACGCCGAGATCGGCCCGCGCCGCACCGGGAACGGGTGGCGGGTGCGCGCCCGCTTCGGTCTCCGGGTGCGCGACGGCGCCCTCGTCCCGTGACCGCCGCCGCATCGCCCCGCACCACCACCAGGAGGAGAGACATGACCACCCCCGTGCGCGTTCTGATCGCCGACGACCAGGCGCTCGTGCGCTCCGGCTTCGCCATGGTGCTCTCCGTCGAGGACGACATCGAGGTGGTGGGGCAGGTGGCCAACGGAGCCGAGGCGCTCGCCGCGCTCGCGGCCACGGACGTGGACGTGGTTCTCATGGACGTCCAGATGCCCGTCATGGACGGCATCGCCGCCACCCAGCGCGTGGTCGGCGAGGACCTCGCCAAGGTCATCATCCTGACCACCTTCGACCGCGAGGACTACCTGTTCGACGCGCTCGCCGCCGGCGCGAGCGGCTTCCTCCTGAAGAACGCCGACCCCGACGACCTCGTTGACGCCATCCGCGCCGTCGCCGAGGGGCACGCGCTGCTGGCGCCCGAGGTCACGGTGAAGGTCATCGCGCGCCTGGTGAGCGAGGGGCGAGGGCCGGCCGCCGTGCCGGCCGGGCAGCCCGCCCGCCCCGCAGATCCCGCCACGGCCCGGGCCGTCGCGAGCCTGACGGCGCGCGAGCGGGAGGTGCTCGGCCTCATGGCGGAGGGCCTGTCCAACGCCGAGATCGCCGAGCGGCTCTTCCTCGGCGAGTCCACGGTGAAGACCCACGTCTCCCACATCCTCACCAAGACCGACTCGCGCGACCGCGTCCGGGCCGTCGTCCTCGCGCACCGGATCGGGCTGGTCGGCGCGAGCTGACGCCGGCGACGCCGACCCCTGGCGCGACCCCCTGGTGCGCCGCCGCTCCCTGGCGCGACGCCACTCCCTGGCGCGACGCCACCCCCTGGCGCGACGCAGCCCCCTGGTGCGACGCAGCCCCCTGGCACGATGCCGTCCCCTGCGCGACGCCACCCCCTGGCGCGACACGGCGCTCGGCTCTCCCGAGCACGACGAGGTCTGCCTTCTCATCCTCCCGGGGGAGCCCACGTCCTTGCGGGGGAGGGCCCGCACGTGCACGGCCCGGCGGCGTCAGGACGGTTCACCCCGGCGGCTGATGTGGCGCCCCGGCGCTTCTCCCTAGGCTCGAGCCGGACGAAAGGAATCCGTATGAGCCAGTCACCTGCCGCGCTCGAGGTCATCGACCTGACCCGGCGCTTCGGGGAGAAGACCGCCGTCGACCAGGTCTCCTTCGTCGTCGAGCCGGGCCGGATGACCGGCTTCGTCGGCGCCAACGGCGCCGGCAAGACGACGACGATGCGCATGATCATGGGCGTCCTCGCCATCCACGGCGGGGAGGTCCGCTGGGCCGGGCGCCCCATCACCAGCCACGACCGCGCCCGGTTCGGGTACATGCCCGAGGAGCGGGGCCTCTACCCGAAGCAGCAGGTGCTCGACCAGCTCGTGTATCTGGGCCAGCTGCGCGGCATGACGCGCCGGGACGCCGCGGCCGAGGCCACCCGCCTGCTCGAGCGCTTCGGGCTCGGCGGGCGCACCAGGGACAAGCTCGAGTCGCTCTCGCTGGGCAACCAGCAGCGCGTCCAGGTGGCCGCCTCGCTGCTCCACGGCCCGGCGGCCCTCGTCCTCGACGAGCCGTTCTCCGGCCTCGACCCCGTGGCGGTCGACTCGATGGTCGACCTCCTGCGGGAGCGCACCCGGCAGGGCGTGCCGGTCCTGTTCTCCAGCCACCAGCTCGATCTCGTCGACCGGCTGTGCGACTCCCTCGTCATCCTCTCCGGGGGCCGCGTGCGCGCCGCCGGCACCGGTGACGACCTGCGGGCGACCGGCCCGCGCCGCTTCCGCATCGCCACCGAGCCCGACGCCGGGTGGGTGCGCGGGGAGCCTGGGGTCGACGTCGTCGACGTGGAGGGGAGCACCGCGATCCTGCAGATCGACGACGACGCCGCCCGCGAGCGCGTGGTGCGCCGCGCCGCCGAGCGGGGCCTGGTCGAGTTCACGCCCCTCGTCCCCACGCTGTCCGACATCTACCGGGAGGCCGTGCGATGACCACCACCACCGCACCCAGGACCGAGCGCCCGACCACCGTCGACGACGGCCCGGCCGGGGTTCAGCGCCCCTGGCTCGTCGTCGCCGTGCGCGAGGTCATGGTCAAGCTCCACGACCGCAACTTCCTGATCTCGACGGCCATCACCCTGGCCATGATCGCCGCCGGCATCGGCCTGTCCGCTTTCCTCGGCGCGCGAACCTCCGAGCACACCGTCGCGGTGGCGGACGACGTGGGCGCGCAGATCGCCGCGGCGGCCCACGAGGTGGTCGCCGCCGGTGACTCGGGCGACAGCGTGGAGGTGACCGAGTTCCCGGACGACGCGGCGGCCCGCGCGGCCGTCGACGCCGAGGAGGCCGACGTCGCGCTCCTGGCCACGGGCGACGGGTGGACGGTCGTCGGACGCACGGAGGTCGACGAGGGCCTCCAGCGGGTGCTCACCGAGGCGGTGGCCGCCGCCGTCCTGGAGGCCAACGCCCAGGCCGCCGGCACGACGACGGCGGAGCTGACCGCCGGCTCCGCCGTCACCACCGAGCTGCTCGAGGGGGACGCGGAGCAGGCCGAGATGCAGCGCGTCGTCGGCTTCGTCTTCGCGTTCCTCTTCTACATGGCCGCGATCGTCTTCGGCATGGCCATCGCCACGTCGGTCCTGGAGGAGAAGCAGAACCGCGTGGTGGAGATCCTCGCCACGGCGATCCCGATCCGGCAGCTGCTCTACGGCAAGGTGGTCGGCAACTCCGCGCTCGCGCTGGCCCAGGTCGCGCTCTACGCCGTCGTGGGGCTCATCGGGCTCAACCTCACCGGCACGGCCGGGGACATCGGCTGGATCTTGGGCGCCTCGGGCTGGTTCATCGTCTTCTTCATCGTCGGGTTCACGGCCCTGGCGTCGGTGTTCGCCGTCCTCGGGTCGCTGGCCAGCCGCAGCGAGGACCTGCAGTCCAACACCGGCCCGGTGCTCGGCGTCATCATGGTGGCCGTCTTCGCCGGCATCTTCGCCAAGGGCACGCCCCTGGCGGTTGCCTCCTACATCCCCGTGGTGTCCTCGGTGGCCATGCCGGTGCGCATGCTCAGCCACGACCTGCCGCTGTGGGAGCCGGTGCTCGCCCTGGTGATCACCGCCGTCGCCGCGTACCTGCTCGTGCGGCTGGGGGAGCGGGTGTACCAGCGTGCCGTGCTGCAGGGCGGCACGGCGCTCACCTGGCGGCAGGCGCTCAAGCTGGAGGCGTAGGGGGAGCACTGCGTGCCCCGCCCCCAGCGTCGAGTGCGACGTTTTCCGCCTTATCCGTCTCGTATTACGCGGATTACGTCGCACTCGGCGTGCCGGGCGACGGCCAGGTGGGCGATGCCCGCACGTGGGGTGCTATCGGCGGCCAGGTGGGCGATGCCCGCGCGCGGCTGGGAGCGCTATTGCGCTTGACCCCTGTCGACGGCGAACTACCGTGACGGCAGGCGGGATGCCGCTGTCCGTCAGGAGCGGCGGCAGCCGAGGGAGCGGGTGTACATGGGCGAGCTGACGGCCCGGCGCGCGGGGGAGGCGAGGTCCGGGAGCGCGGTGCGGCGTGCCAGCGGGCTGTGGTTCGCGCTCGTGTCCGCGGCCGCCTTCGGCACCTCGGGGGCGCTGGCGAAGTCGCTGCTCGAGAGCGGGTGGACGCCCGGCGCCGCGGTGGTGGCGCGCATCGGTGGCGCAGCACTCGTCCTCGCGGTGCCCGCGCTGCTCGGGCTTCGCGGGCGCTGGCACCTGCTGCGCCGGCATGCAGGCGTGATGACGGCGTACGGGCTGGTGGCGATGGCGGCCTGCCAGCTCTTCTACTTCACCGCTGTGACCACCCTGTCGGTCGGGGTCGCGCTGCTGCTCGAGTACCTCGGGCCCGTCCTCGTGGTCGGCTGGATGTGGCTGCGTCACGGCCTGCGTCCGCGGCGCTTCACGCTCGCGGGGATCGTGCTCTCGCTCGCCGGCCTGGTCCTCGTCCTCGACGTCACCGGCGGACTGCGGGTGGACCCGGTCGGCGTGCTGTGGGGGCTGGGGGCCGCCGTCGGCCTCGCGGTGTACTTCATCCTCTCCGCCCACGAGACCTCCGGCCTCCCGCCCATCGTCATGGCCGCGGGAGGGATGGTGGTCGCGACGGCGGCCCTCGCGCTCGCGGGCATCGTGGGGCTCACGCCGATGAGCTGGTCGACGGCGGACGTCCAGCTCGCGGGTGCCACGGTGCCCTGGTTCGTCCCGCTGGGCCTGCTCGCCGTCGTCGCGGCGGCCCTCGCGTACGCCCTGGGCATCGCGGGCACGCGCCGGCTCGGGTCGACCGTCGCGGCGTTCGTAGGCCTGTCGGAGGTGCTCTTCGCGGTCCTGTTCGCGTGGCTGCTCATCGGCGAGCTGCCCATGCCGGTCCAGCTGCTGGGCGGGGTGCTCATCGTCGGTGGCGTCGTGGCCGTCCGGTACGACGAGCTGCGGCGTCCCAGATTCCCGGCGGTCGACATGTCCGCCGGGGAGCGGGCGTAGGCGTCGGCCCCCCGGAGATGCGCCGCGAGTGCAGGCAAGGAGTCAGATCGAGACTGGCAGGGAGCCGGGTGGAGGCTGGCAGGTAGCCGGAGCGCTCTACCAGCCCGGGACGAGCTGGATCCGCTCGCTGCGCAGGGTCCGCAGGAACAGCGGATCCTGCAGCAGCCGCAGCTCCCACATCCGCTTGCGGCCCTCGGCGCGGTCCAGCCGGCGGGCGGCAGCCGCGGGGGCGGGGTGCATGATCAGCTCGGAGACGCCGTCGGGCAGCGAACGCAGCTGGCGAAGGACGGTCCAGCGCAGATGGGCGTAGCCGGTGAGCAGCCGGCCGGGCAGCACCGCGCCGATGATGCTCTCGGGCAGGCGGACGCCGTACGCGCCGGCGGTCGCCACCGCCTCGTCGTAGCGACGGCGCACGGGCCCGCGGACGGCGATGTCCAGCAGGCGGGGCAGCGTGCGGGGGAGGCGGAAGCCGAGCGAGTTCTCGGCGCAGAACCGCAGGGCGGTGTCCATGAGCTGGCCGCCACGGTGGCTGTAGAGGCTGCCCGAGTGGGAGTCCAGGGCGGCCGGACGCAGGCCGGCGTCCGCCATCCATCCCAGCTGCGCGGTCATCTCGCGGCCGACCTCGTCGGGGCTGGCCGCGCTCTCGAATCTGGCCAGGTCGACGTGGAAGAGGCCCTCGGGGTCGGTCAGGGTCGGCACGTCCTCCGCGAGCGGCCGCCACGGCGCGAGCTCGCGGGCGCTGGTGAGGGTCACGTGCAGCCGAGGATCGGCCAGGCCGGCCCGGCGGACGCGCTCGACGGCGTCGGGCGCTCCGGGAGCGACCGCCATCAGGGTGGAGGAGGTGACGGCGCCACGCTCCATGAGGTCCACGATCGCCTCGTTGGTCGCGGGGCCGATGCCGAGGTCGTCGGCAGTCACCACGAGCTTCCGGGTCATAGGGGGATCCGTTCCGCAGGGATGCTCGACGGTAACGCCGCCGGCCCCCCGGCGTGAACAGGACGACGGAAACCGTGATGGGTCCCACGGCCGCCAAGCCGGCCCGTGAGGCGACCGACGGGAGCACCATGAGCACATGAGAACAGCGCTGTTCCTCGTCGACGCCCGCCGCCCCGTGGCGACCGGCACGGCACCCACGACGCCCGTCGTCCGCCGCAATCTCACCGCGCTGGTGGACCGTGCCCGGGCAGACGGCTGGGTGGTGGTGATCGTGCAGAAGGAGGAGGTGCCGGCCGTGCCCGCCGGTCCCCGCGCCGACGGGTGGGAGCGGGTGCTGGCACCACGCGACGGCGAGCTGCTCGTGCGCACCCCGGTGCCCGACCCGTTCACGGTCCGCCCCGACCTCGCCGCGTACCTGCGCGAGCGCGGCGTGACGCAGACGGTGGTGGCGGGCCTGCAGAGCGATGAGGGGCTGCGTGGCACCTGCGATTCCGCCCTGCGTGCCGGCTTCGACGTCATCCTCGCGGGCGGCGCCCACGCCACCTACGGCGCGGGGGAGGACGCCGAGCGCCTCGCGCGGGAGGTCGAGGCCGAGGTCGGTGAGCATGGCGTCAACGTCGTGCCGGTGGGCGACCTGGCCAACGTCTGAGCGGTCGGTAGGTTCTCGCCGCCGGGCTCAGCGGGAGTCCGGCACCCCGAAGGGCAGGCGGGCGATCCGCGCCGCCTCCTCCTCGTCCCGCTGCCGCGCCCGCAGGCCGACGGCGTACTCGCGGTCCCGCCGCGAGACCAGCACGGCGGCGAGGAACCGCTCCGGGTGCGTCCCCCACGGCGGCGGCGGCGCCACGTACGGCTCGACCTGCGCCGCCAGCGACGTGCCCATCCGGGTTCGTGCCTCGGGTGTCATGGAGCCGGTGCGGCCGAGGAAGCGGCGGGCGACGAGGCCCAGGCCGTCGGGCAGGGCGCGGATGTCGGCCGAGTCCGCCCACGCCTGGAGCTCCGGCGGCATCACGAGCGGGGGCTCGCGGCGCTCACCCCCGCGCACCCGCACGGCGTAGGTGCCGGCGAGCAGGTCGCCGAGCCGCTTGCCGCGCCGGTTCACGGCCGCGGAGGTGATCGCGACGGCCCCGGCCGTCAGCCACAGCTCCCCGACGCCGACCAGCGCCCGCACCAGCGCGTGCCGGAAGCGCACGGGTCCGCCGTCGTCGCGGACCACACGGATGCCTGTGACGAGCTTGCCGAGGGACCGCCCACGCGTGAGGGTCTCGACCGCGGTGGGGGCAAGCACCATGACGACGGCGAACGTGGCCACCTGCACCACGCCCAGCTGGGCGGCGTTGAGGGTCTCGAGCACCCGGGTGGCGCCCACAATCAGAAGGACGGCGCCGACGCCGTGGACAAGAGCGTCCAGGAGCGCACCGAGCACGCGGACGCCCACGGACGCCGGACGGATCTCCAGGGCCACGGCCTCACCGGTGACGATGAGGTCCTCCTGCAGCCGCGCGTGCGCGAGCGCGGCCTCGGGGCCGGACCGGCGGGTGCTCACCTGTGGCAGGGTACCGGTGTGGACGTCGACGCCTTCGCCGCGGTGCACGAGCCGGAGTGGCGTCGGCTCGAGGAGCTGAGCGGGCAGCGTCGCCTGACCGGTCCGGAGGCGGACGAGCTGGTACGCCTCTACCAGTCCACCGCGGGCCACCTCTCCGCGGTGCGCAGCTCGGCCCCCGACCCTCACCTGGTCGGCCGGCTCTCCACCCTGCTCGGCCAGGCCCGCGGGCGGGTGGCCGGCTCGCACGAGCTGCGCCTGGCGGACGTCTCCCGCTTCTTCGTCCTCACCCTCCCGGCCGCCTTCTACCGCGTGCGTTGGTGGACCGTCGCGGTCATGGTCGCGTGGGTGGCGCTCGCCGTCGTCGTCGGTGTCTACACGGCAGGCACCCCGGCGGCGCTGGCGCAGCTCGGGACGCCCTCCCAGCTCGAGGACTACGCGCAGGAGGCGTTCGAGGCCTACTACTCCAACTACCCGGCGCCGGACTTCGCCGCGTTGGTGTGGACGAACAACGCCTGGATCGCCGCGCAGTGCATCGGGCTCGGCATCACGGGCGTCTTCCCGGTCTACGTGCTCTTCGTCAACGCCGTCGGCGTCGGCCAGGCGGGCGCCATCATGGCCGCGTACGGCGACCTCGGGGTGTTCTTCGGCCTGATCCTGCCGCACGGCCTCATGGAGCTCACCGCGATCTTCATCGCCGGCGGTACCGGGCTGAAGCTGTTCTGGACCGCGGTCTCCCCGGGCGGGCGCACGAGGGCCCGTGCCCTGGCGCAGGAGGGGCGCTCCCTGGTGACGGTCGCCGTCGGCCTCGTGCTCGTCCTCGCCGTCTCCGGCCTGGTCGAGGGGTTCGTGACGCCCTCGGTGCTGCCCGGCTGGCTCAAGCTCGTCATCGGCGCGCTCGTGCTCGCCGGGTACTGGAGCTACACGCTCGTGCTGGGCCGTCGGGCCGTCGCGGCGGGGGAGACGGGCGACCTCGAGGAGGACCTCGCCGGGCACACCCTGGCCCAGGCCGGCTGAGGGAACCGGCCGAGGCACCGTCCGCCGTCGGCAAATCCGGTCGAGCCCGGCCGGGCTGCTGGCATACGCTTGATGGTCGGCCCCGCATCGGGGCCGCCACGCGCCCGACCGGCGCGCGGTGACGGACAGGAATGAGGGATCCACGGTGGCCGGCACGAAGGCACCCGGGGCGCAGAAGCCCACCGCGGCGCAGCGGGCCAAGGCCGAGGCGGACGCCCGGAAGGTGATCGCGCGCAACAAGAAGGCGCGTCACGACTACCACATCGACGACACGTTCGAGGCTGGCCTGTCGCTGACCGGCACGGAGGTCAAGGCGCTGCGCATGGGGCGCGCGTCGCTCGTGGACGGCTGGATCGAGATCGACCGCCACGGCGAGGCCTGGCTGCACAACGTCCACATCCCGGAGTACGCGCAGGGGTCGTGGACCAACCACGGTCCGCGGCGCAAGCGCAAGCTCCTCCTTCACAAGGAGGAGATCGAGAAGCTGGCCGTGAAGACCCGCGAGAAGGGGCACACGATCGTGCCGCTCGAGCTGTACTTCACCAAGGGCCGGGCCAAGGTGGAGATCGCCCTCGCCCGCGGCAAGCAGGAGTGGGACAAGCGCCAGACGCTGCGTGAGAAGCAGGACGAGCGAGAGGCGCAGCGGGCCATGAGCCTGCGGCGTAACCGGTAGCGGCACGCCTCGCGGCACCGAAGGGGGCGGGGTTACGGTGGCGGCGTCCGTCCGAGCCAGGAGGTCCGTCATGAGTCTGCCGATCAAGCTCCGTCACGTCCCCTCCCGGGCAGCGGCGGGGGCGTTCATCCTCAACTCCGGCCTCGGCAAGCGGGGCCTGCCCGACGATGCCGCCGCCGGCCTGCAGGGCATGGCGGCCAACGCGTTCCCCCAGCTCAAGCAGATGTCCCCCAAGGACTTCGGCAAGCTCGTCTCCACGGCGGAGATCGCCCTGGGGTCCGCGCTGCTGATCCCGCTGGTGCCCACGTGGCTCGCCGCCCTCGGGCTCGCCGGGTTCTCCGGGTCGCTGCTGTACATGTACACGCGCACGCCCGGGCTCACGGAGGAGGGGTCGAGCGTCAAGCCGACGCAGGAGGGCACCGGCATCGCCAAGGACGTGTTCATGCTCGGCATGGCGGGGTCGTTGCTGGTGGACGAGCTCACCTCGCGCAAGAGCTGACGACCGGACCCCGACGGCGCAGCGGTCGTCGTCGTGCGGCGGTGAGGCGCGGGCGACGCCGCCCGCGCCGGGCGATCAGCGCACGCCGTCGGGCTGTCGTGCGAGCCGACGCCAGACCCAGCTCCCCGGCACCTCCCGGTCGTGCAGGACGTACTCGCGGGTCGCCTCGTCGACGAACGTGCTCTCCAGCTCCCGGCGCGCGCGCGGCAGGCCGGCGAGCAGCAGCGAGTCACCGGGCTCGAGGAGGAGATCTTCGTCCGGCGTGCACAGGTCCCGGCCCTCCCGCACCACCATGAGGGCGACCGCGGCCACCGCCGCCTCACGGTCCGCCGGACTGCGCAGCAGGTCCGCGATCCTGGCCCGGCCGGCCTCCAGCCACGGGCGCAGGCCCGCGGCTGGGGGGCTCTCGAGGTCCACCTGCCAGGTCATCAGGCTGGAAGGTCCGCACCGGAGAACCAGCCTGCCCAGCAGCTCCTCGGCCCACGCGTCGCCGCGGCGGGGGATCTCCCTGAGGAAGCGCAGGAGCACCGGGCTCCCGAGGAGGGCCAGCACCTCGTGCGCCGTCACCTCGTGCGGCACCAGCACGAGGTCCGCGCCGGCGGCCGCGAAGAGCTCGCGGTCGGACCTGCGGTTCTGGCGCGCGACCACGAAGAGGTCGCGGTTGACCCGCTGAGCGGCCGAGAGGAGCGCCAGGTTGGTCACGTCGTCGTCGTCCGCGGCGATGAAACCCGCGGCCCGGGCGACGTCCGCCACGGCCACCATCTCGGCCTCGGAACCCTCGCAGCGCAGCACCGTCGGGTCGTCGCTGGTCGTCGTGCCGGCGTCGACGACCGTGACCTCGACCCCGCTCGAACGGAGGTCACGGGTGACCTCCTGCCCGAAGCGCCCGTAGCCCGCCACGACCCACCGGCCCGGGGCGAGTGGGGCGCGGCGCGGCGGCATGGCCTCACCGGGCAGGGAGCTGATCCACTGCTCGAGCTGGTACGAGGCCGGAGCCCGCACCGCGAGCCGGAGGTGGTCCCCGAAGGCGTCGAACGGGTTGATGACCGTGGCCCCGTGCGCGCGCATGCGCTCGGCGGCACGCGCGGAGAACGCGCGGGCGATGAGCGTCCCGCGCGGGCGGAGAAGACCGGCGGCCGTGACGACGGTGAGGTTCACGTCGTCGTCGTCCGTCAGCGCCAGCACGCCCTCGCACCCCGGGTGCCGCAGCCCGGCCGCCACGAGGATCTCGGGGTTCGAGGGCTCCGCCGCCAGGCCCGGCACGTCGAAGTGGTACGCGTCCCGGTCCAGGCTCGAGATCCTGCTCGCCGAGCGGTCCACGACCACGAAGCGGCGGCCGAGGGCGTCCAGGGAGTCCCCGACCAGCCTGCCCGTCTGCCCGTACCCGACCACGAGCAGGAACGGCTCGCGCAGGTGGGCGACCTTGCGGGTGAAGCGCTGGGTGGCGACCGCCTGCCGGAAGTCGTGGTCCTGCAGCAGGGCGAGCAGCTTGCCGATGGCGTAGGCCCACCCGACGACGCTGAGGAAGATCGCGACCGTCACCCACGCCCGCTGGATCTCGGTGAAGGGGTGCGGGATCTCGCCGAACCCGATCGTCGTGGCGGTGTAGCTCATGAAGTAGAAGGCGTCGAGCAGCCCGAGCTGCGCCGGGCGCCCCGAGGGGTCCTCGCCCGGGATGACCATCAGGCCCAGCACGCTGACCGCGAAGATGACGATGAGCACGATGAGGGGGGCGCGCATGCGACGCAGCACGACGAAGATCGTCGCGGTCGCCTGGTCGGTCGCACCGGGCGGCGGCGGGGGCGGGGCGTCCGGTGACCGTGCCCCGTCGCCGAAGAGGTGGTACCAGAAGGTCAGGAGCGGGTTGCCCACGGGTGTTCCTTCAGCGCCGGTGGTAGGAGACCGTCTCCACGAGCAGGATCGTGATGGAGATGAGGTTGGCCAGCAGCGCGCCCCCGGACAGGGAGACGACCGAGGACGTCGCGCCGGCGCCCAGCGGCCCGTCGGTGGTGGCGGAGGCGATCGCCCAGACGGCGGCCGCGGCGAGGAGCTGGAGGTCGGCGACGAGGCTGGTCGCCAGGTGGAACGCGCCGATCTGGGTGCGGTCACCGAACTTGAGCACGGTGGCGATGAGATTGACGACCACGGCTGCGAACAGCTCGTAGACGTTGTGCACGTGCGGGTTGTCGATGGGGCCGATGAAGAACCCGAAGTTGAGGGTCGCGGCGAGGACGACGAAGAACCCGAAGATCACCTTCTCGAGGTTCATCGCGGCTCCAGCGTCGTTGCCAGGTAGCCGCATCGTAACGGTGGAACCGGAGGCGCGCGTCGGGGACGACGGCGGTGTCGGTCCCGGCCGGCTACCGGCGGGTCCAGCGGCGCAGCCTCTTTCTCGACGCCGACCGCCACGCCTCGTCGTAGGCCGCCTCCGCCGCGGCCGAGCGGGCCTCCTCCAGGCCCGCCAGGCGGCCGAGCTCGAAGGTGTCCTCGCCCTCCTCGCGCGCCCGCGTGGCCAGGCCGGCCACCGTCTGGCCGGCGATGACGCCGTCCCGGTGCTCGCCGAGCACGTCCTGGACCTCCTCCATGGCGGCGGCGAACTTCTTGGCGTCCTTGCCGAAGGCTGGCCGCAGCGCCTCGCCGGCGTAGCGGGCGCGCTTCGCGGCCTTGCGGACCTCGTGCAGCAGGGTCTCCCGTTCCTCGGCCGAGTCCGCGGCGTGCGCCCCGTCGTGGAGGCGGCGCAGCTCCCGGTAGGCCTTGCGGGCGGTCCGGGGCAGCACCTCCTGCGCCGGGCGGCCGGCGGCGTCGGTCAGCGGCGGGCTCGCGACCAGCGCGTCGAGCTCGTCCAGGAGCCGGAAGTAGCGGGGGCTGTCGAGGTCGCTGAGCACCTCGCGGTGCGCGCGGTCGTAGCGGGAGCCCAGCTCGGCATCCACCCGGGCGGCCGCGGCGTCCCGGTCGGGGTGCCCCTCCGCGCCGAGCAGCTCGCGCAGCCGGGCGTGCAGGACCTCGGTGTCCCGGGCGTCGCCGAGCGCGTGCGCGAGCCACCTCAGCTCGCCCCGCACGACGTCGGTGCGCGCGCGGTCCAGCACCGGGCGGAAGGTCTTCAGCGCCGAGCGCAGCCGCCTCGAGGCCACCCGCATCTGGTGCACGGCGTCGTCGGCGTCGCGCCGCATCCCGGGGTCGGCGTCCTTCAGCGCCGCCACCTGCTCGGTCAGGTACGCCAGGACGACGTCGCCCGCCGGGTCGCGAGGACTCGGCGCGCGTGGCGGGTCGGCCGGGGACTGCAGGCGGTCGCCGAGGGCCCGCACCAGCTTGGAGGGGGCGGGCGGGTCCGTGGCGCCGGCGGCGACCAGCGCCGCTGCCAGCTCCTCGAGGACGTCGGGGCCGCCGTCGACGAGCTCGACCTCCACCTCGCGCCACGTGCTGAGCATGACGTCGTCGCCGAGCGCCTCGGCGGTGACGTCGTCCTCGACCACCTCCGCCAGGACGCGGCGCCCGTCGCGGAGACGGTGCACCGCCCGGGTGGTGCGGAGCCGGGCCACCGGGACCAGCGGCTCGTCGCGCACGTGCACGGCGACGAGCCGACGGAGCGACTCCGGCGGCATGGTGCCCTCCGGGCCGGGCGGCTCGTGGACCTCGAGGCGCCCGTCGGGCCCGGGCAGCTTCAGGTGCCACCCGTCGTCTGTGCCGCCGGTGCGGCGGCGCAGCGTGATGCCGTGGGCCGCCAGCCGCAGGTCCGCGGTGTCGACGTAGGTGCTCTCGAGGTGCAGGGTGCCGTCGGCGTGCAGGCGGTGGGGGAAGGGCACGTCGGCGAGCCGGAAGCTCTCGGGCACGGCGAACTTCTGCTCCACCTCGAGCTGGCTGCGCACGCCGACCACCCCCTGGGACCACCACCCTATCGAGGGAGGAAGAGTCGCGGGGTGCCGGTGGACGGCGAGCCGCGGGAGCGCCCCCCCCGTGAACGGGGAACAGCGGACGGCCCCGGGACGTTGCTCCGGCATGGAACTGGGCATCTACACCTTCGGCGATCTCGACACCCGTCCCGGCGCAGAGGGTGTGACGCCCGGGGAGCGCATCCGCCAGATCCTCGAGCGGGCCGCGCTCGCCGAGGAGGTGGGCCTCGACTACGTCGGCATCGGCGAGCACCACCGGCCCGACTACGCCGTCTCGGCGCCGTCGGTCGTGATCTCCGCGGCGCTCGCGCGCACGGAGCGCATCCACGTGGGTTCGGCGGTGACCGTCCTGTCCACGGAGGACCCGGTGCGCGTGTACCAGGAGTTCGCCACCATGGACCAGTTCTCGGGCGGGCGCGTGGAGATGCTCGCCGGCCGCGGCTCGTTCATCGAGTCCTTCCCCCTCTTCGGGGCGAACCTCGAGGACTACGACGAGCTCTACGAGGAGAAGCTGGAGCTGCTGCTCGCGATCGACGCCGGCAACCCCGTGACGTGGTCGGGGAACTTCCGCGCCGGGCTCACCGACGCGACGATCCTGCCCCGGCCGACCGACAAGCCGGGCGTCGGCAAGCACCTGCGCATCGCCGTCGCGACAGGGGGTTCACCCGCGTCCTCCGTCCGGGCCGGCCGGCTGGGGCTGCCGGTCAACTACGCCGTGATCGGCGGAGAGCCCCGCCGGTTCGCGCCGCTGGCGGAGCTCTACCGCACCGCGCACGCGGAGGCCGGCCACCCGGAGGAGCGCCGGTCGGTCTCCGTCTCCGTGCACGGGTTCCTCGCCGACACCGACGAGGAGGCGATGGAGTTCTTCTACCCCTACCAGCTCGACGCCGGGACCAAGATCGCCCGGGAGCGCGGGTTCGCGCTGCCCAACCGGATCTCGTACGAGGCCCAGGCCGGCCGGCACGGCGCCTTCGTCATCGGTTCGCCGGAGACGGTGGCGCAGAAGATCGTCGCGCTGCACGGCTACCTCGGCCACGACCGGCAGAACTTCCAGATGGACGTCTCCGGGGTGCCGCAGCGGGAGTCCCTGCACGCCATCGAGCTGCTGGGGCGGGTCAAGGAGCTCGTCAACGCCGAGCTGGGGGAGTGATCCACGTCGCACTTACGCCGTCGGGAATGAACGTGCCAGGGTGGTCGTTGACCACGTAGCATGGAGTCCGACGGAAGTTCTCGTCGGTTGACAACTGCACATGGGGATGATCGGTTTCGACGATGGTCGTCGTTCCAGGAGAAGCGGGTCGAGAATGCAGAGTTATCTCGTTAACGCCCTCTGCAAACCAATAGGTGCCGATTCCAAGCGCACCGAGTTCGCCCTCGCCGCCTGAGCGAGTAGCGACTCCGTCAGCCCGGGCCAGCTCTCGTCCCGGTTCCTGGCGTCAGCTAGAGAGCCACTGCTCGTAGTCCTCGTCATCGGGGCTGCGGGAACACTCAGATGACTGGGCCTGTCAGCGACTTGTCTGCGTGATCGCTGGGGCCGAGAAAATCAGCAGCAGACTGCACCCGGAGAAGCCCTGGTTCCACGCCGTCGGACGCGGGTTCGATTCCCGCCATCTCCACCATCGGTGGTCAGGCGCAGCTGTGTCAGCAGCTGCGCAGGGCCGCGGATCACCCCGGAAGGCCGCCTCCGCCAGAGGCGGCCTTCGTGCTGCCGGACGCGCTCGGGCCACCTCCTTGCCGTGGCGGGACCTCTGTCCCGGTTCGTCCCGTTCTGCCCGGCCTACGTTAGTCCCGTAAGGAAGAAGGGCCGGTCCGATACCGGCCCGGAACACCGCGCGGGAAGCCAACAGGTGGCTGCCCGCAGATACGGGGAAACCACCATGAGCAGCAGCATCGCCAAGATCGCCGGCATCGT